>NZ_JBVYOJ010000010.1:0-306321 GCF_056120465.1 Paenibacillus sp. sgz302148 | reverse complement strand
GCAAACGAATTCACGGAGCTTTGGGGTACGTATCGCCCACTCAGTTCGAGTCGATGTACTACAAACGCGTAGGTTAATTGGTTTTGGGTGTCCACTTTCTTGACAGAGGCCCAGTTTTGCGGTTATTTTCGCAAATGCTCCCATTCTTCAAATATTAAGAGCATCTTTTCCAGTTATTTTGTAGTTTGGAGTTTGGAGTTTGGAGTTCGGAGTTGGAGTTCGGAGTTCGGAGTTCGGAGTTTGGAGTTCGGAGTTTGGAGTTTGGAGTTTGGAGTTTGGAGTTTGGAGTTTGGAGCGTGGGGCCTAGAGTTTAGCGTTCGGCCGTTCGGCCATTCCGCAGTCCGCCACCTCACCTTCCCAACAAAAAAAACCTTATGCTGCATAACGCTCTGCTGCATAAGGTTTTATGACCTTGCTTCAATTCACCCGGTTCACCGGCTGGCCCTGCAAGAACGCCGCGACGTTGCCCGCGGCGATGTCCATCAGCCGCGTCCGCGCCGCAAGCGTCGCCCAGGCGATATGCGGCGTGATGATGCAATTGCGCGCCGCAAGCAGCGGGTTGTCGCAATGCGGCGGCTCCGCGGACAGCACGTCAAGCGCCGCGCCGGCGAGCCGGCCTTCGTTCAGCGCGTCCGCGAGGTGCTGCTCGGCGATCAGCTTGCCGCGCGACGTGTTGATCAGGAACGCGGACGGCTTCATAAGCGCGATCGTATCGCGGTTGATCAGCCCTTCGGTCGCCGGCGTCAGCGGGCAGTGCAGGCTGACGACGTCCGCCTCGGCGAGCAGCTCCGCAAGCTCGGCCCGCGTTGCGCCGCCGGGCTCGGCCGCCGCGTCCTCCGCTGTGCCGCCGCTGCGGCGCGTGTACAGGACGCGCATGCCAAGCGCCGCGGCAACCGCGGCCACCTGCCGGCCGATCCGGCCGTAGCCGACCAGGCCAAGCGTCTTGCCGGCCAGCTCGACGAGCGGCTGCCGCCAAAAGCAAAAATCGGCGCTGCGCGTCCATTCGCCGGCCTTCACCGCGTCGTCGTGGCGTCCGACGCCGTGGCACAGCTCCAGCAGCAGCGCCAGCACCAGCTGCGCCACCGACTCCGTGCTGTACGCCGGCACGTTCGTCACGACGATGCCGCGTTCCGCCGCAGCGGTGACGTCGACGACGTCGTAGCCGGTCGCGAGCACGCCGACATAACGCAGCTCCGGTAAGGCGCGAAGCGTCTCGCCCCCCAGCCTCGTCTTATTCGTCAGCACGATCTGCGCGCCCTGCGCCCGCTCCGCGACAAGCTCCGGCGGCGTCCGGTCGTATACGGTCGTTTCGCCTAACCGCTGCAGGGCGTTCCAGCTCAGGTCTCCGGGATTAACGGTATATCCGTCGAGTACAACAATGTTCATGGTAGAGATCGCTCCTTATAATTCCGATTGAATCTTGCATGGACATTGAATGGACAAACACCAATGATGCAATGTCCCAGTATGATGGTATAAGACTGTTTACGGAGGAGATGGCCATGGGTACTGCGATAGTGACCAAAACGGTGTACGCCGATATCCAGCTGGATGAATCGGCACTATTACTCGGAAGCAAAACCATCCATCAGCTAAAAATCCCCATTAACCAGCCGCTTACGGTCCGTTTCGGCTCATATCGGCATACGGTTACGGTTGCTTCCCTTCCGTACTCCGACCATTTCGCGGCAAGCGATTCGTTAATTGCCAGGCTCGGGCTTCATTTCGCCGGCCCGTTAGGCTTGCGATACAATACGGGATTGAAACAAATTCATATCGGACCGCTCATCGGCGTACTTGTGCGCCGCATGAATCCGGCATCTCAGGAAGAACCGTTCGGCGCCATCACATCGTTCTGCAAGGAATTAACCGATGCCTGCAAGCAGCTTGGCGCTTGCGTTTATTTTTTCACGGTTAATGAAATGACTTCAAGCGCTTTGCATTTGGACGGATGGCATTACACGAGCGCGGGCTGGCGCAAAAACCGGTTCCCGATTCCTGATGTCGTGTACAACCGCCTTACGTCGCGAGTGCTCGAAGACAAACCCAGTGTACAACATTTCATCCGGGAAATAAAACTACGCCACGGCGCCAAAGTGTTCAATGAAAAATATTTGAACAAAAACGAAGTGTTCCAGGCTCTTCGAGGCGACCCCAAAACAAGCGTGCTGCTGCCCGAATCGCATATGCTGGACAATGCCGCAACGCTCAAAATGATGTGCACCAAATACCCCATTGTCTTCCTGAAACCGATCATGGGCAGCCTGGGCCGCGGCATTATCCGGATTTCGCATGTGAGCGACCCTCTAGGCGGGCGGTTCATCTGCGACATGGCGACGATGTACGGTACCCAAAAGGTGACCTACAACGGGTTTCCCCGACTGAACGCATCCATTTCCGAAAAAATGAAGCAGCGCCGCTATCAAATTCAGCAAGGCCTGCAGCTCATCCGCGTAGGCGGGCGGCCCGTCGATTTTCGCGCGCTCGTACAGCGCGACCATGTCGGCGCATGGAGGATTACTTCGGTCGTGGCGCGCATCGCCGGCAGCAATCACTTCGTATCAAACCTGGCGCGCGGCGGCACGCTGTGCAAAGTCAAAGACGCCGTCAGCCGCTCATCGATCCCGTCGATGGCCAAAGACGCGCCGCTTCGCATTCGCCGGGCCGCGCTTGCCGTCGCCAAGGGCATCGAATCGAATATTAACGCCCATTTCGGCGAATTGGGCGTCGATTTGGCGATGGATACGTCAGGTCGCGTCTGGCTTCTTGAAGTCAATTCCAAGCCGTCCAAACATAACAAGTCGCCGCTCACCGAGGACAAAACCCGTCCTTCCGTCCGCTATATCGTCCGTTATTCGCGGTTTTTAGCCGGATTTTGAGATTAGAATCCGGTTTTTAATCAATTTCTAATCATATTTTAATATTACGAAACAAACCTAGGCGACGCCTAGGTTTTTGCGTTTGGCGGGAAAACCCGCCATTTTTATATTTGTTATACTGAGAACAGTTCGAAACAAACAATCAAGCTCAGGGAGGTCTACTATGAATCTGTTATCGAGAAAAATCGTTATCGCCGGCATCAGCGCGGCAGTAGCTTTATCCGGCGGGTTCATCGGACAAGCTCCTCGAGCCAATGCAGCGGCGGCGTCGGCCGTAACCGATGCAGTGACGGCACCGACAGTAACCGATGCAGCGACGGCACCGACAGTAACCGATGCAGCGACGGCACCGACAGTAACCGATGCAGTGACGGCACCGACAGTAACCGATGCAGTGACGGCACCGACAGTAACCGATGCAGCGACGGCACCGACATTAACCGATACAGCTGCAGCGCCGGCTCTAGCCGATCAAGGTTCTAAAGCGATCGCGATCGGAAAACGCTTTCTTGGCACTCCGTACAAGTTCGGGGCAGCCTCCGGTTCGACCCGGTCATTCGACTGCTCGTCTTTTACCCAATATGTATTCAAGCAAATCGGCATCAACCTTGCGCGAGGAGCACGCGGCCAATATACGAACGGGGTCAAAATCCCCCGCAGCGAATTGCAGGTCGGCGATCTGGTCTTTTTCTCCACGACGGCTACCATTAAAAATCCGGTATCCAATACGCTCAAGCGAATCGGGCACGTCGGCATTTATGCCGGGGATAACAAAGTGCTCCATACGTATGGCGCAGGTGGCGTAAAAATAAGCAACATGGCTTCCGGCTGGTGGGACAACCACTACGTCGCGGCCGCACGCTATATCGGCGTTTAAGTTTAGGAAAATCGGACGGGTCCGGATGGATCTCTAGCGTTATTCTGCCCGGGCCCGACCTTTTTCATACAATTACATCTTAGGAGTGATGCACATGAAAAAATTCGTCAAGGTGATTGCAGGCGCGATGATCGGCAGTATGCTGTTTGCCGGCGTGGCGATGGCCGATACAACGAATAAAACCATTGTCACAACCGCATGGCCGTACTTGAAAGAAAAGCCGGTTTCTAAGCAAGGCGAAATCTATGGCAGCGTTCCGAAAGGCACCAAGCTTACCGTACTCGAGGAAACGAACAAATATTACATTAAGGTTAGCTATAAAGGTCAAGTCGGGTACATATCTACTTTGTACATCGATTATGTCGATGGTGGATCCGGCAGCGGCAGCAATACTGGCAATACCGGCAATAGCAACACCGGAAATACAGGCAATACGGGCAGTACCGGTAATACGGGAAGCAACACCGGGAATACAGGCAATGCGGGCAGCAATTCCGGCACGGTTGCGGGCTGGGAAGTAAAAGCCGACAAAATCATTGCCAAAGCCAAAAGCCTGATCGGAAAAGTTCAATACGGTTTCGGGAAAAACGATACGAAAAACCTTATTTTCGACTGTTCCTCGTTCACGAAGTATTTGTATGCGGAACAAGGCATCAATCTGCGTTGGGGAGCTCGTCCGCAATATACCGCGAATAAAGCGATCAAACGCAGCGAACTGCGCAAAGGCGATCTCGTCTTCTTCTCGCTTAACTCCACGATGAACAATAGCGATCTTGTGAAACGAATCATGCATGTCGGTATCTATATGGGCGACGGCAAAATCATTCACAACGTCAACACCAAAAGCGACGTGACGATCGCCGATATGACCAAAGGCTGGTGGAACACGCATTACGTGGCCGCTGCCCGTGTCATCAACTAAATAGAATGACGTAGAAAGCAACCCGGATTCAAATCCGCGGTTGCTTTTTTTATTTCGTTCTCCCCCTTCGTCTCCGATATTTCATGGCCAAGTAGCATAAACCAAGAATAATAAAGAAGACGATTCCGGGAATAAGAAATCGTTGCAGCGCATGATGGTACCTGTGCCAGCCAATATGAATGTATCGGCCCAATACGGTGAACAAAGTGACCCAAATGACGGCGCTGATCGTGTTGTAGATCGTAAAGCCGAGAAAGGACATCCGGTTCATCCCTGCGATATAAGGAACGAATACCCGGACACCCGCAATAAATTTAGAGAAAAGCAGTATCCAAATCCGGTATTTCTCCAAATGCTCGTGCGCTTTATGCAACCGTTGTTCCGTCATGCCGACATACCGGCCGAACCGAAGGATGACGGACCGGCCCAAATACCGCCCGATCCCGTAAGCGATCGACGAACCGATGATGTTGCCCGCAATTGCGGCAATGAGCAGCGGGACTAACGCAAACGCCCCGTTCATCCATTCATAACCGGAAATGACCAGCGTTGTCTCCCCGGGAAAAGGAATGCCGATCATCTCCAGCAGCAAGATGGCGAAGACGCCGTAATACCCGTATTGTTGGATTAAATGCCCGATGTTGAAATGCATGCTCCGCCTCCCGGCCATGCCGTTCTTTGTACGATTTATATTATGAATAAAAAGCACGGAATTTAAGCGCGACGATGTTTAAATAAAAAAACAACCGCTCCTCCCCGAGAGAAACGATTGTATGGGCCGCCTCATTGGCTCAGCCCTCAAGCATCAAGGCGCCCAGTTTGTCCAGAATGCCTTCCTCTTGCCCGAAATCTTGGTTCGCCAACATGACGATCGCTGCTTTCTCCTTCGGATAACGTCTGAACTTGCACCAATATCCCGGCAGCCAGCCGCCGTGCTCGACATAATCCGGATAGACGTTCCAGCCGTAACCGTAATGCCGATCTCCGCTCACATGGGCATGAGGAGAGAACATGAGCCTGAGCGATTCATAGGAAACAAGCCGGTCGGCATATAGAGCCTGATCCCATTTCAACAAATCTTCCGCCGTGGAATATAAGTCCCCGGAAGCCATCACGGTTCCCAGATCGTAATACGACGCCGGAACGATATGTCCGTGAGCCGACGAATATCCGTCGGATCGGTGCATGACGATTTTATTGTTACGGTCGCAGCCCGTATGGGTCATGCCGAGCGGGTCCAGAATATAGTGTCGGATGAAGCTCTCGTACTCCATGCCGGATACGGCTTCAATGATGTAGGCAAGCATCGTATATCCGCTGTTGCCGTACCTCCACCCCTGTCCCGGGTCGAAGAAAGCCGGCAAGTCCTTGTATAGCGCGATAAAACCTTGCCGATCGTACGACAGCTTCTCCAGATGGCCCGTGAAGCGAGGAACATCCTCGATATCGGGAATGCCTGACGTATGCGTCAGCACGTGGTGAAGCGTAATCCGGCCGTCAAATTCGGGGTAATCCGGAAAATAGTTGCGCAGCCGGTCGTCCAGCCGCAGGCTGCCCTTCTCCGCAAGCTGCAGCACCGCCATCGCCGTAAACGCTTTGGTCAGCGAAGCGATCCGGTATTTGGAGCCGATCCGGTTCGGAACTTGATGCTCGCGGTTCGCCAATCCGAATGCCTCAGCAAATTCGATATGACCGTCATTTGCTAACAGAACGGTACCGCTGAATTGATTTTGCTCCGCGAAACGATGTACCCGCTCCGCCAGTTTCCGCTTCATCTTCGTTAACCCCTCTCCCGAACAGGCAAATCTTCACGTCATATTACTGGGAGCTCCAGTCTTTCTCCGTAATCACGTTAAGCTTCTTGCCGTCGGATGTAATCAATACATTGCCGTGAAGTCCGGTAATATACACTTTCGCGTTATTTTTCTCGTAACGTTTCACGACATCCGCCGATTGCAATATATTGCTGCTGATGACGGCAATTTGCGGGGATACCGCTTTGACGTAAGCCGGGGACGACGACGTCGTATTCCCATGGTGCGGCACGTGCATCATATCCGCATCCAACGCCGCCCCTTTGCCTTCCACCAGTTTATATTCGCGCTCCTTGTAAATATCCGCCGAGAATAAAAACGTATTTTCCTTATACGTCAATTTCAGAACCATCGCTTGGTTGTTGACTTCCGGATAAGTAAATTTCTTGACAGCCGAAGGCAAAGCGCCTTGCGGCGGATTCAATATTTCGACCTTCAAATCGCGGCCGACCTGAAATGTCGTACCGTCTTCGGGATATTCGACCTTCACCTTTTTGTCCTGCAGAGCTTGAATCGTATTGCGGTACGCGTTTGAATCGTAAGGCAGGTTTTCCATCAGCATCGTTTTGATTTCCTTGGACTGCAGCACGGCCGCGAACCCGCCGATATGATCGGCATGCGGGTGCGTATTAACGGCGAAGTCTATCGCCTGAACGCCGAGCTTGTCCAAATATTGCACGACTTGCGGACCAACCTCCGGTATGCCTGCGTCGATCAGCATCGTTTTCCCGTCGGGAGTCCGGATCAGAATGCTATCCCCCGAATCTTCCTTGGATTCGAGGTCAAAATAACGAATCGTCAGCAAATCCTTATCGGCGTCCTGATCGAATACTTCTTCCGTCCGAAGTGCCGCTTGCTTGACTTGCTCGACCGGCTTCTCCACGTTCGCGGCCTGCGCCGCCGAATCCGTATCGGACCCCGAGCATGCCGTCAGCACGAGCAGCAGCGCGATAACTAGAACGCTAGCATAACCGGATAACCGGCGCAACATCCGTATAGACATTTTTTCATTTTCCTTTCCTATTTGAAGGTGGAATGGGACATCGCGGCGACGATATATTTTTGCGCCACGACGAACAGCAGCACGATCGGAGCAATAACGATAATGCTGCCGGCCATCAGCAAATGCCAGTTCAGCATTTCCGAGCCGCCGACCGAATTTTTCATCATCGCGATGCCTACGGTAAGCACCCGCATATCGTTCGTATTCGTCATGATGAGCGGCCAAAAATACGAGTTCCACCCGCCGATGAACTTCAGAATGACGACCGTAACGACCGTCGGGAACGCCATCGGCACAAGAATGCCGTAGATCAGATGGAATCGGTTCGCTCCGTCCACCTTCGCCGCCTCGAGCACGTCATTGTTCAGCGACTTGAACGATTGGCGCAGCAAGAAGATACTGTACGCCGAAACGCCGTTCGGGATGATCAAAGCCAAGAACGTATTTAGCCAGTCCAGCTTCGCCATCATCACGTACACCGGCACGAACGTCACTTGGTCCGGTACGATCAACGCCGCGATGACAAAATAAAACCAAAATTCTCTGCCCCGGAAGTTGCCCTTGGCAAAAGCATAGGCAGCCAGCAGGCTGACGTTCAGCTGCAGCACGACGATGCCGACCGTTTGAACGAGCGTATTCCATGCATAAAGGCCGAACGGAGCCGCGCGGAACGCATTCGCATAGTTTTCCCAGGCGAGCCGCTCGGGCCAAAACGTCGGAATGGCCGACTTCAGCTCTTCCGGCGACTTCAAGGACGTGATCAGCAGCCAATACATCGGGAAAAACATCAGCAGCGTAATGATGATCGCCGCCGTATATCTAGTAGTCACGAGCAATGCTCTAGCCGACATCGGTTCCTCTCCTATCCTTCATAATGAACCTTCCGCTTGGAAAGCCAAAATTGGACGAGCGTAAAGAAAATAATAATAAAGAAGAAAATAATGACCAGTGCGGAAGCTCTGCCTGCCTTGAACTGCTCGAAGGCCATTTCGTATATCCACATGACCATCACTTTCGTCGATCCTAGCGGACCGCCGCCGGTCATGACGCTGACGGATTGGAACACCTGCATGGACGAAATGAACGAAGTGATGATCAGAAACAGCGTTGTCGGCGATAGCAGCGGAATCGTAATATGAAGCATCTGCTGCCACCTGCCCGCTCCGTCGATGCTCGAGGCTTCGTAATATTCCGTCGGAATGCTGCGGAGACCGGCGATAAATATGATCATCGCAAACCCGACGCCTTTCCAGACCGATACGCTGACGACCGACCATAACGCGGTGGACGTGTTGTTCAGCCAAGACACCGGTTCGACGCCGAACATGCCGAGCGCCTTATTCAAAACGCCGTATTCCGGGTTTAAAATCCAGACGAACACCATCGAAGCGATAACCATCGAAATATAATACGGCATAAAAATGAGCAAGCGCATGATGCCGAACGCTCTGGACGTATAGTTGAACAGCAAGGCGAACAGCAGTCCGATCAGCAGCGATAGCACAACGTCGAGCACCGTATACGTAAACGTAATTTTGAGAACGTGATAAAACTGTTCGTCGTTAAGCAGCCGCTGGTAGTTGTCGAAGCCGACGAATTTTTTGATCGGCTTGATCAAATTCCAGTTCGTCAAGCTGATATAAAATGAAGATACGAGCGGGTAATAGGTAAAGATGGCAAGCAGCAGCAATGCCGGCAATGCCAGCGAAAAGTCTTTCCACTTCTCCAGCAGGCGAAAGCCGGACGTTCTTCTCCTTCGCTCGCCTGAAGCTGCCGCCGGCGGAGCAGATTGGTCACTCATTCTCAACCCTCATTCCATGAAGAGTAGCCGGTTCGTATGACGAACTTGAAAGATCAGATGAGGAGGGACCGATGTCCCTCCCCCTCATGCCGAACCGTTCCATCCATTCCGGCGATCATGCAGCGCACGTCGACCACCGGGTAAGTCAAAGTCATATGCCTTTATCCGTATTACTTTTGGGCGTATTCGCTCAATACGTCGTTCATTTGTTTTGCGGCTTCCTTGAAGGAAGTCTCAACATCCGCATTCTCCAGTACGACCTTGCCGAGCGCCTGGGTATAGAATTCGCTGACTTCGTCGTACGCCGGGTGCTGGTCGCGCGGCATAACGTTGTCGAAGTTATCGAACACCGCTTTGTATTGCGGATATTTCGCGAAGTATTGTTTGCCTTCTTCCGATTCGATCGCCGACTTGCGGGTCGGCAAATAGCCTGTAAACTCAGCCCACTTGATGTTGTTCTCCGGTGCGGTCATAAATTGAACGAACTTCCATGCCGCTTCTTTTTCCTTCTCGGATGCCATGTCCATAATCGCGATTCCCGCGCCGCCGATTTGCGAAATGCGGTTTTTGTCGCCAGGCAGGAACGATACGCCGACTTCGAATTTCGCTTTCTCCATATACCATTTGATCAGAGCGGAAGTATGCTCCACCATGCCGATTTTGCCGTCGAAGAACATTTGACGCATCGTATCGGAAGCGCCTTTGCCGTAGCCGATATGCATGTAGCCTTTGTCTTTCCATTCCTTGAACTTCTTCATGAATTTCATGCTACCCGGCTGATCGATCGCCGACATTTTATCTTCTGTGAGCACGGCGCCTCCACCGTTCAAAATCCATGGGTCATAGTACCAAGAAGACCATCCCGGAACGGAGAAAGCGAACCGCGTCGTTTTGCCGCCTTCTTGTTTGGTCAGCTTTTGCGAGAAAGCTTCGATTTCGTCCCACGTTTGCGGAGGCGTAACGCCTTCCTTGTCGAACATCGTTTTGTTGTAGACGAATACCGAAGTACTGACGATCAGCGGCAAGCCGTACTGCTTGTCCTGATAGCTGTAAGCCTTCAGCATGCCTTTGGAGAAGTCGTTCGTGTCAACGGCGTCGCGGGCGATGTACGGCGAAAGATCGGTCAGCATGCCGCTTTCGGAGAAGTTCGGCACTTTCGCTACTTCCACGTTCGTTACGGCCGGAACTTGCTTCGCCGCTACGGCAGCCATCAACTTCTGCTGCAGCTCGTCATAATCGCCTTGGAATACCGGTTCGATCGTGATGTAAGGATATTTCTTGTTGAACTCTTTGATCATGTAGTCCAGGCCGGCCGTTTGATCTTCATCATGGCTGTGCCAATATTGAATTTTGATCGGCGTCTTGTCCTCTTCCTGAACGGGCGGAGCCGTCGTCGTCGCCTCTTCCTTCGTTTCCTCGTTCGACTTGCCGGAGGACGAACAACCGATAACGGACGTTACGGTCAGCATCATCAAAGTCAAGAGCAATAGCAGCTGCTTCATTTTCACGGGTAAATCTCCTCTCAAATTTTGGTTTTGTTATTATGAAGGGCTAAAAGAGACAACAAAAAAAGAGACGTCCAAGAAAACCTTCGAGCAATAACCCTTCTTGAGTGCAACATCAAAGAAGAGGTACCGGCCCGCAGGGTTTTCTCGTCGTCTCTCCCCTTTTAACCCGATCCATACGAATATGGTTCAATTCAATTTTCTGTTCTAACTATAACAGCCGATTGTTAACGCTGATTCACCGCTGTGTAAAGGTTTCGTGAAGATAGAATCCGCTTCAGCACGGCGGGGTAATCGGTAATGATGCCCGATACGCCGCTATCGATCGCTTGTTCCATCGCTTCTTCGGCGTTGATCGTCCATGGATATACTTGCAAGCCGCGGCTCGCCGCACGCTCGATGTCTTCAACGCCGATCCGCTTGCTGTACGGATGCAGAGCATAAACCGGCACGCCCAGCAAATCGGCCAATCCGCAATGGTCCACCGCATTCTGATTGTATAGCACGCCGATCTTCACATCCGGCTCGCTCATCTTCAACCGCCGCAGCGATTTATGATCGAAGGACGAAACGACGACCTGGGACAGCCGGTTTCGGTCCCGCAGCATGTGTAGCAGCCGCTTTTCGATTTGCCCGTCATACGTTTCTTTGATTTCAACATTGATCATAATATTTTCCGGCACCAGATCGAAGACTTCCTCCAGCAGCGGCAACCTTTCGCCCGCGTAGCTCTCGTGGAACCAACGACCGCAATCGAATTGCTTCAGTTCATGGGCGGTCATTTCGCGAATGGCACCGGTTCCTTCGGTTGTCCGATTAACCGTGCTGTCGTGACATACGATCAGCCGGTCGTCCTTGGACAGATGTATATCGAGCTCGATCGCGTCGCAGCCTTGCTTCAGAGCAAGCTCAAAAGCAGCAAGCGTGTTTTCGGGCGCCTCGCCTGCGCTTCCCCGGTGGGCGATAATGAGGGGAACTCGGGCATTTGAAGTAGTTGGGGTTGTTGTCACTGGCAATTATCCTCCTTGTTTGTGAATCGTCGGACATGCAAAAAACCCCATTGGAACAGGCATGCCAAATAAACAAGCAATGCCTCTCCAAAGGGGATCTCTTCGTCTCTGCCCGCTTTGAACAATCTATCTATATAAGTTGAACCGATGTACTTCATGAAATACCCAATGGAAATGGAGAAAGGGAATTGCCTTAGCAGCGAGTTTTGGCTCCGAGTTTCGACCATCCGAAGGCCAATATAATAAAGAGAAACTCAGGAACAAGATGTTTGAAGCCTGCAAGGCAATCCCTTTCGCAATGCAATGGACATCCGAATCATCGGTTCAACTTAAATAACCACTCACCACAAGTCTTTCTTGCCGCATGATACGGCGAGCGCGCCTGCTTCCAGCGCATCGTCGATCTCCTGCCGATTCCCGATCAAGCCGCCGGCGATGATCGGCAAAGGAGTTAGCTCCGTCATGAGCCGGATGATCCTCGGCATTAACCCCGGCATGACTTCAACAGCGTCCGGCATGCATTGGTCGATCGCCTTGATGCCTTTCGTGACCGCATTGTGGTCGATAAGAAACGTACGCTGGATCGCCATCAAATTCATTTCCTTCGCCATCCGAATCAAGTGGGTTCTCGTCGAAATGATCCCGGTAGGCTTAATATGCTGCGCCACAAAAGCGACTCCGCTGCGGTCCGCTGCAATGCCCTCGATAAACTCCATATGCAAGAACACATGCTTGCCGGTTTCCTTAATCCGGTCGACCATTGGCTTCACGTTCATAATCGAACCGACCATCAAGAAGATGATGTTGACTTCGCTGCTCAAGGCAAGCTCCAGGTCCGGTTCGTTCTGTACCGCAGCAATTGTCTGATGCTCGACCAAATCAACAATAGGATACATGCAGCCACCTCGGTTCGCGCTTTCGTTTCCCCATTGTAGCATGGAATATATCCGATCGGACGGCCTTTACCGTATTTTAATATTAGCGTACGATTCTTCCGTATGCTCTTGCATAACGGACCATCCTGCGAAAGATTCGTTTGTCTTGCAGCGTGTTGAAAATATACATATCGGGCCTCGTGTTCACTTCCAGTATCCACGGCTTGAGCTGCCGATCGATAGCGAAATCGATGCCAAACTCTCTCATGCCGGGATAGGCCGCTTTCATCTGCTTGGCGATGTCGATGCCCAGCGCCTCAAGACGCCGGATTAGTCCGGCCCGCGCTTGCGCATCCGTATGGGGCTTCAGCAGCGTTTCGAGCGGCAGCGGCGTGCCTCCGTTATGGTAATTCGTCACGATTTTCCCCGGATGCGCGGCTCTGCCGATATATCCGGTCACTGCCCATGTTTTATTAGGGGCAAGCTGAACCATGACGCGGACATCGAATGGCCGATCACGGTAACGCAGCAAGTCGATGCCTTGCTGAACGATATAGGGACGATTCATTTTGACTTGGAGGATTCCTTCAAAGAGAGCAGGATAGCTGGCATAGTTTCTGATTTTCAGCCCGTACCGTAAGCGATATTGATCGGGCGCCAGCTTCTGAACACGAAGGATGCCTTGCCCTGCGGAGCCCCGATCCGGTTTGACGAAAACCGTCCCGTACGTTTCCAGCATCGAGAACAATGTTTTTTGCCCAAGCAATTTGGTATTCGGGACATATTTCTTTAAGCTTCCGTTCTTCAATAAAATCTTCGCTTTCACCCATTTGCTATACACGACTCTAACCGTTTTTTTCCTCATGGATAGATCATCTCGCTTAACGTTTTTTCGCTTGTTGATATAACTTTACGAGTCTGGAAGAAGTCGCGCGCCAGCTGAATTGGCGCATGACGTCCCGGTGGCCTTGGGCAGCCACCCTTCGGGCCAGCTCCGGATCGTTCGCGATTCTCACCAGCTGTGCCGCAAACGCCTCCGGACTCCGGTAATCGTCAACCAGCAATCCGTTGACGTTATGCCGGATGACCTCGGGGATTCCGCCGTTTCGGGAGGCGATGCACGGTAATCCCGAAGCCATCGCTTCCACGTTGACGAGCCCGAACGCTTCGTGGCGTTGAGACGGGCAAATGAGACAATCGCCGGACCAATAAAACCGATGCATCTGCTTGCAGGGCACATTACCGACGAATTGCGCGGAGATCTGCAAAGAATCGGCAAGCTGCTTCAAGTACGATCGGTACCTGTGATTGCCCGCTCCGCCGGCGAGGAGCAGCTTGATAGGGCCTACCTGATGCCGGGCGATGGAGACGGCTTTCATGAGAATCGGTATGCCTTTCGTCGATACGATTCTCCCCGCGTACAAAACCGTAAACGCACCATCGGTATTTCTGGCCATGCGGGCGTGTATTTTCTGCTCGGTGGTAGGTAGCCTGAACTGCCTGGCGTCAACGCCCAGATGAACGTATTTGATCTTATGGCGGCTTTGGGGGAACAGTCTAGTCAGCTTGTCCTGCAATGAACGGCTGTTGCCTACGATCCGATCGGCGTAGGTCAAATAACGGGCGATCGTCCCCCGCGAGCCGTAGGGAGGCAGCACGAACGTGGTGGAATGAAGAAACAAGCTGACCTTCGTATTCGCATAACGGCGTTTCACCCACGGAATATAATTCGGTCGATTGTCGACTTGAACCCAATCGAATCGCATGTTCCGAACCCGATTGAGAGCATTTGCGACATATTGTCGCGGGGTTCCCGCCCGAACGCGCAAAATGGTGATATTGCCGCGGACGCTCTTATTCGGGTAGCGCGGATGCCTGCGGCTTATAATCGTTACCCGATGTTCCTTCGAGATATGCCTCGCGATTTGATAGATGCAGTGTTCCACCGATCCGCCTGCTACTGGAGGAACGGGAATTTCCCTCGGCGCAATGATCAGTATGTTCATATCGTCCCTACACCCGACTCTCCCTGGATTCTTAAACTCTAGTTTAACGACATCCTACATTCCAGTTTATGATCCAAGGCAGGAACGGTGATTGCATATACCCCGGGTGCATCTACCCAACATTTGAAAAATAAAAGAAAGCAGCCCTTCTCGAAGAGAAGAGCTGCTTCATGCAGTTAAGACCGATTCGTCCATAACTCGGTAAAGACAACCAGCCTGCTTGGATGTTCCCGCTTTTTCCGGTTGAACTTCCCGGTACACGTGATGAGATTTAACCCGGCTTTGTCCGACTTCCCGAAAATTCGCTTCAGCGGCGCCTCATCCGTCTTGAACGATTCCACGGATTTGACGATGAACTGCAACGATTTCCCTTGATTATTGGAAACGATCACTTTATCGTTAACCTTTAATTTCTTGAGATTGAAAAAAACAGCGGGACCGGTATAGTGGTCTACATGGCCGGCAATAACGGCGTTCCCCTTCTCTCCGGGCTTGGTCCAAGGCGATAAGATGCCTACACGGTCAAATTGCTTAGGCACGCCCATTTGGCCGTTTTCCAATACGCCGACTACGGCGACTTTTGTTTTTACTTTAATAGCGGGAATATCTAGACGATTAGGAATAAATGCATCTACAGGTAACGCTGGTTTTTTTTCCGGCGGTTTGATCGGTGCAGCCGGTTGCTTCGGCTGATGCAGCTCCGGCAGCTCCGGTTTATCGTAAGCTTGGACAATCGGTTTTGGTTCCGTATGCTCTGCAAAGTGTTCTTCTTTGTTGTTATTCTCGGCTTTCGAAGCGCATGCGGCAAACATGAAGATGAACGACAATGCAATGACGAGCCGTCTCATCGTGTAGTGAAGAAAAAAGAGGGATAATCCCTCTTTTTTCTATCTCCATTTATTTGCTTGCTCCACCAAAGCCGGTTTTCGGCATTGTAGGCGTTGTTGCCTTCATTCTCAGCATATGTTTCTTGCCGGCTTGTTTCGCATGCAGCTTCGTGGCATGTTTCTTCGCTTTGGCATGAAGTTTAGTCGCGTGATGCTTCGCTTGGGTTTTAGCATGATGTTTATCATGTGTTACAGGGGCGGCAAAAGCCGAAGCGGCACAAGAAAAAACTAAACATGATGCAATAACGAAGGATGCAACTTTTTTCACCGAATTTTCCACCTTCCGATTGATTTTGTGCTGATGGCTCAGCAACCTTATTATTTCCGGGACCGTATTTTTTAAGCAGGCATGAAGATGGATTAATTGATATTTTCTTGCTTTTGAAAGCGCTATCCGGTTGTCAATAAATATTTAATGAGAAAATTCTCATCAATTTCTCATAAACGAAGCTTATCCCTTGCAGAGCCTGTATCGCCTCTTCACATAGTAAAATATCCCTTTTCTAGTTGTGTTATAGTAAATCTAGTTGCTTGACCTTACTATTTCACTAGCGAAAGGAAGTTATCTCATGAAAAATTTCTCGATTCGTCGTACTTTTGTAGGAATAAGCCTGAGTGTTGCCGTCTTGTTCGGCGGAGGCATGTTCGCATCCTCCAACACGGCACAAGCCGCTGTAATTCAATCGAAGCCTAGCTGGGAGAAAAAAGCCGACGCCATTATAGCCCAGGCCAAAAGACTGATGCCTATCGTTCAATACCAATATGGCAAAAACGATCCGAAACACATGATCTTCGACTGCTCTTCCTTTACGAAATATTTGTACGCGAAGCAAGGCGTGAATTTGTATTGGGGCGCACGTCGTCAATATACGGATAACACAAAAATCAGCCGCAAAAACTTGCGCAAAGGCGATCTTGTCTTCTTCTCCACGCCGGCTACGGCAAAAAATACAAATTTAGTGAAAAGAATCGGCCATGTCGGCATTTATATGGGCAACGGCAAAATCATTCACAACGTCACTCCAAAAAGCGATGTCGTGATCGCCGATATGACCAAGGGCTGGTGGAATACCCACTACGTTGCCGCAGCTCGCGTTCTGAAATAATTTTGTACAAGCACCCTCATGTCCGCAAGTTGACATGGGGGTATTTTTCATTAGATTTCATTCGTTAGGCGCAAAAATGGGCTCTCCTGGAAAACCCGCTTCTTTCTTGGAGCATATGATGTTGTAGAACGATATCAGATCAACATCCACGGAAGGAACGGTGTAATTGCTCAATGGCCAAACCACTCATCGGCATATTGACTTGGCGTGGCGATGGCGCTTCATTCGAGGAGCCGCGTTATATGCGTTCTCTTGTACGCGAAGGGCAGAAGCTCGGCGCGGATGTTTTTATTTTCAGCAATCGGGACGTCTCCATACAAAATAAAGTGATCCGCGGGTATGTGCCTTCCGAAACCGGCTGGCAGACGCGGCGTTTTGGATGGCCCGATGTCGTCATCGACAGGTGCCGCAAAGGACTGGAGGGCTACCGGGAATTCCGGCGCCGCAAGCTTTTTGTTTATGCGAACAGTCCATACACCAACAAGCTGAATGCAACGAAGCTGTTCGCGAATGAGGAAAAGACGAAAAAATGGATTCCGGAATCTGTCGTGTATAGTCCGAAGCAACTTGCGGAAATGATAAAAAGACATAAGATTCTGTACATTAAGCCAGGCAACGGCACCGGCGGACGAAGCATCGTCAAAGTAAAGCGAACGGAAACCGGCTATGATTTACTCGGCACAACACGCAGTCACGGCAGACGCGAAGTGCATTTTAAAACGCTGTCGGGCCTGACGGCATGGCTGAATCGTTGGGCGAACGTGGAGAAAATCCGCAACGGCGTCTTTATGATTCAGCAGGGGCTGAACCTGGAACTGACCCCGGGATGTGTGGCCGACATGCGGCTGCTCATTCAGAAAAACGAAGTCGGCAAGTGGGATGTTACCGGGGAAGGGATGCGCATCGGACGCAAGAACAGCCCGGTCTCCAACCTGCATGGCGGGGGCCACGCGGCACCTGCGAAATCGTTCCTGACGGAGCGCTTCGGGCAAGCGAAGACAAAAGAAATTATGCAGGAATGCTATCGGCTCGCTCATCAGGTCGTCGGCGTGATCGAGAAAAATTTCGGTAAAATGATGGAAATGGGACTCGATATCGGTATCGACGTGAACGGCAACGTATGGCTGATCGAAGTCAATCCGAAGCCCGGGCGCGAGCTGTTCAAGCAAATGGGCAAACCGAAGCTGTATCGCAAAACGATACAGCGGCCGTTGTTATATGCGTTGTATTTACGGAAAAACCGGTCGAAGGGTGCGAAAAATAAAGCTTTCGATCTGGAGAACATGATCTACGACGAATCGGACTATGACTATGAAGAACCGGAAGAAGCGGATCTGGACGAAAATGAAGAAGAAGAACAAGGATAAACGGCCGGCTCAAAAAGCCCGATCTATTCGCGATGGCGAAAGGTCGGGCTGCTTGCTTTCGAGCTGATCGTACTGTTGACGAGAGGCTATCGACCCTGTCCAATCGCAGCTTGTTGCTCATCCGTTGTTTTCTGTGCGCGTTCCTGCAACATCTCGTAGAATAAATCTTCGTCGAACGGGAAGTCCACCCAGCCATCCGTCCAAGTTGACAGCAGCATGGCGTTGGATAGCAAGAGCCCGTTGATGCCTTCTTCGCCGGGAGCGAGAAGCGGTTTTCCATACAGAATCGCATTAACCCAGTTTTGGGTTACGCCCTGGTAGCCCGTAATCGGCCCGTTCGTCGGGATTTCGCATTTCCAGCATTCCGGAGCTCCCCACATTTCCTTTTGCTCCCGATTGAACTGCGATTCCGGCGTACGAAGGCGCCAGAACGTAAGTATTCCGTTTTCGACGACCAACTTGCCTCTGTCTCCTACGATTTCAAAACGATTAGAGCCGGGAGTTTCGCCTGTTGTCGTAATAAATACGCCCGTGGCGCCATTTTCATACTCGACAAATGCCGTGACCTCGTCCTCCACCTCGATATTGCGATACTTGCCAAAATAACAGAACGCCCGCATCCGCTTTGGCATAAGTCCGGTTGTCCACTGCCATAAATCCAGATTATGGGGAGCCTGATTGATCAGAACGCCGCCGCCTTCCCCTTCCCAAGTCGCTCTCCAGGTCCCGGAGTCGTAATAGCTTTGGGTACGGTACCAGTCCGTAATAATCCAGTTCGTGCGCCGTATTTCTCCAACTTCCCCGGACATGACCAGATCCCGCAGCTTCTGATAAACCGGAAAGGTGCGTTGGTTGTACATCATGCTGAATGTTTTCCCGGACTCGCGGGCAACTTCATTCATCTGCCTCACGTGTTTGGTATATACGCCGGCCGGCTTCTCGCATAGGACATGCAGCCCGGAACGGAATGCTTCAATGGCGATTTCGGGATGGGCATAATGCGGTGTTGCTATGACTACGGCATCGATGACGTTGTCGCGAAGCATGCTTCGCCAATCGGAGTAAAGCTTAAGCTCGTCGTTCAAATTTTCTTTTGCCCAGAGCAGACGCTCTTCGCGAACATCGGAAACCGCCGAAAGGACGGCCCCGGCGACTTCGCCTTTTGACAAATAGGTTGCGTGGTTCGTACCCATGCCCCCCAAGCCTACAACACCGATTCTAACCTGATTCATAATGTTTCTCCTCTCGGTTTTTCTCTTGATTCTCCAACGCGGAAGCTTGCTTGCGCTGTACCAGCATAGCATTTTTGACAATCAGCCACTTCTCTGGTATTAATGGTTTTGACCGCCTATTTTACTTAGGTTGGTATCCTCAAGGATAAACGGCTGGCGCCGTCCTATCGGTGCATCGCCGGGAGATGGTTAGATGACGCATCGCTACACGACTTCGTATCCGATTCAAGTCGGGTATTCCGAAACGATGATTCACGAAGCTGCATTTCACGCGCATACCGAATATGAAATTTATTATTTTCATCAGGGCAAATGCACCTACTTGATCGGCGATCAGATCTATGTGCTGGCCCCCGGCGATTTAATCTTGATGCACGGCATGACCCTGCATTGTCCTAAAGTGGATCCCGAATTGCCTTACCGGCGAACGATCATCCATTTTGACGCAAAATATGTCCAATCGATGCTGCACGCCCCTTTTTCGTTAAATGCGCTTGAACCGTTTGAAAAATTGCGGAACCACCGGTTCCATTTGACGGAGAGCGAGCAGGCGTACGTGAAGCAATCGCTTGAGCTGCTTGAAAATTTGCAAGGACAGGCGCAAGGCGTAAGCCAGCATCGTTTTCACGCCCTGTTTCTGGACCTTCTGTATTTTATCTACGGCTTATCCCAGAAGCCTATGGAAAATCAAATCAGCAGCTTTTCCCAGAAGGAACATTATGTGCAGCAAATTGTCGCGTATTTGGAACGCCAATACCAGGAAGACATCGACTTGGATATGCTGCAGGAGCACCTCCATATCTCCAAATATTACTTGGTGAAATTATTCAAGGAAGTAACGGGGTTTACGATTTTTAATTATTTGTACCAAAAAAGGATCAATCAAGCCAAAGTACTGTTCATGATCGAAAAAGGGATCACCGTATCCGAGGTTTGCTATCGGACAGGCTTCAAAAACCCGGCTCACTTCAGCCGGCTCTTCAAACAGATCGCAGGGTGCACGCCGGATCAATTTCGCAAAAGCTCGAATCCGCCCCTAAAGAACAATGCGAGATAAGCCTGGCGGGATAATAAACAATTTCAAACAAGCTTCCTTTCTCGGTATCTTGCTACAATAGGAGAGAATGACACTGGGGAGGGATGATGGACGTTGAGAACAAAATTCGCGGCTCAATTATTCACGCTGCGCGCCGAACTGGAAAAGGATTTTATCGGCACGCTTCGCACGCTAAGGGGAATGGGATGGCACGCCGTGCAAATATCCGGTCTATACGGAAACGATCCTGCCGATATCGCCAAGGTTCTTCAGGAAACGGGACTGCAAACGGCGGGCATGCATATCGCGCTCGCCGAGCTGCAAAACAATCTGGAAGAAATACTGCGAAGAGCGGAGCTGTTCCGTACGAAGGATCTGGTCGTTCCTTATTTTCCGGCGGACCAGCATCATGAAGAGGGCTACAGGAAGCTTAGACGGGACATGAATGAAATTGCCGCGGGGCTTGCCGGCCAAGGATATCGGATCAGCTACCATAACCATGCTTTTGAATTCGATACCGTAATTGACGGCAAATCCGCGTTGGAATATTTGCTTGAGCCTGCTCCGGATAACCGGATACTCGCCGAGGTTGACGTGTATTGGGTGAAGCGGGGAGGGCAGGATCCCCTTTCTTTCATACAGCCGTATGCGAACCGGATGCCGATCATTCATCTGAAGGATATGTCGGATGACGGAAACCAATCGACCGTAGAGGTTGGCACCGGGCAAATCGACTTTATGCCGATTCTCAGCTGGGGGGAACAAAACGGGATCGAGTGGTACGCAGTCGAACAAGACGAGTGCAGAAGAAATCCGCTCGACTGTCTTGCAACTAGCCTCGAAAACCTCTGCGCCTTGGCCGGAAAAATGTAATTTCGCTTCATGGTGCGTTAACGCTGCGAGGCGGCCGCAGGTTCATGCTGGCCGCCTTTTATGCTCCTTAAATGCCGTTTTTCGCCCGTAGTTCGCGAAGTCGGGAATTATGCAAGGTCGATTGCGAAATTGTCGATGACTAGCGAGCCCCGGTCCCCGTTATTTTTGACAATCGCGAT
This sequence comes from Paenibacillus sp. sgz302148, assembly GCF_056120465.1. NCBI lineage: Bacteria > Bacillati > Bacillota > Bacilli > Caryophanales > Paenibacillaceae > Paenibacillus > Paenibacillus sp. sgz302148. The sequence continues at coordinate 284,949 of NZ_JBVYOJ010000010.1, read as the reverse complement.
GTAATAATCACCGTAATCTCCCGTAGCAGCTTCGGCCGTGAACCGGTTCAAGCCCGCCTGAAGCGCCACATTCAGCTTCTCCTCTTCGGAACCGCCTTCCGCCGTTCGGACAACGATCGAATATTGCCCGTTCCGTTCGGCCTTATAGTCAAAAGCAAACCGGTATCGGGTATTCGGTTCAAGCTTGATCGTCGACGGCAGCGTGCGATATACTTCGCCGGCCTGCTCATCCATCGTCTTCAGCGACCATCGTCCTTCGATCGTATCGTCGGTATATCCCTCATGCCGCTCCGACAAGTGCGTCCTTCCGATTCGCATTCCGGCGCTGACGAACGGCCACCAGCCTTCATCGACATGCTCGAAGTCTTGGAAGAACCAATGATTGTGTTTCGTTGGAGGTTCAATCTCCCGTACTCGCACGTCGTCGAAGTTGACATAGGAACCGGTTGTTCCCGCTTCCGCCTTCAAATAAAGCAAAGGCGTGCTTGATTTGCCGCTGATGTCTTGCGGCACGCTGAATATGACCCGAAGGCGTTCGTAATTTGTGCCGCGCTTATCGGAGTCGACATTACAATTAAGCACCTCCGTAAAGTCCGTGCCGCTCGACACCTCCGCTCCGCCGTATCCGCTAACGCCGATCGACGCTTTGCGCCCTTTCGACACTTCGACCCAGACGGACGCAGCGTACGTTTTACCCGGTTCCAGCCCTTCAAGCTTCTGGCTCACGATCCCGTCAGCGCCTTCGTTGCCGGCGATCGACAAATACGATTGGCCGTAGTCCGTCGCCCGTATTTGAATGTGATCGCAATCGGCATACGTTGACGACTTGCTCCATGCCTGGAAGCTATGGCTGTCAAAGCCCGGGTCGCGGACGAACCCGCCCTCGCCCCAATGCATCTCGCTTAAGGCAGGCGCTTCCGTCTTGTAGATGACATATGCAAAATTGGCCTCGGCTTCGATGCCGATTGTGTCGTTCGTTACGGGGATATCCCGCAGGAATTGACGGCCTGTTGCCGTCAACCGGTACAGCTTCACGCAGGCCAGGTCGGACCAGCTCGCAGGGAGCACCCATTCGCTGCGCCCGCCTTCCGAATTCCAATGGTACACTTTATCCTCCCGATGCGGGTCCCAAGGAATGAACATCGTATCTCCGTCGGCGATTTTGCGGCCATGGCGATATATTTTCGCGACGCCGTCTTCCATCTTGCTGACGACTCCGCCGGCGAATTGCGCCTCATGCTCCGTCCATTTCGACAGCGGGAAGTGCATCAAATACCGGTAAGGCAGCTGCTTCGTATAGAACGATTGCACGACCGCATACAGATCCTTCTCCTTCTGCCAGCCCATGAATCCGTTGTCGCCGTACCGCGGATAACCGCCGCGAAGCAGCGGATCATGCTCGTATGCGTCTTTCTGATGATGATGAACGAATCGGGAGATGCGGCTATCGCCGCTCGAATCGTGCTGCCACATCGAATCGCGGTCGAGCGAGTCGGCATCCTCCGTCCAGATCGCAAAGTCTCGTTCGCGCAAATGCCGGACGAGCTCGTACGCCGTCCAATGATCGTCTCGATACGTGTCGACGTAGACGAAGCCCAAATTCGGCACTTTGGCCTTCAGCTCGTCGAGTCGGGCGGCAAACCGATCGGTCAGCATATCGGCCTCGCGGTCGATGTGCACCGACTGATCGAGCCAGCGCCAACCGTCGATGTCGGATATAATCGCTTCTTCATAGGCCTTCGCTTCGGGGTAGGTTTCCGTATGGTTGATATGAGCCCCGATTACTGTGTTGTATTGCCTCGCGCGGTCTACCAATACGTTGAGATCCCGGGTACCCCCCGCCCGTTCGTTGATTTTCCCGTAGTCAGGGTGTCCGCTATCATGGCCTTCCGACTGATACCCTTTCAATTCGATCATCTGCCCGAACCCGTCGGTATACAGATACAGCTTCTTCACGTTGTCGAGAATGCGCAAGAAAGGAAATTGCGCCAAGCTGCCGAAGTTCATGGCGATATGCGCATAGCTTTGTCGCAACTGCTCCGCTCCCGGAATAACAGGAATCAAGTCACGCAACGCGATCGCGCCGTCCTGCCAATCGACGACGCCGTCGCCGTTCAAGTCGTCGGCGATGGCCACTTTCGCCCAAGGCAGCTCCAGCAATTCGCCATCCGGCCTGCGGTACGTCCAGTAACTGCTCCACAAGCCGGTACTCCGGTAATCGCCGCAGTCCATCGTTCGCACCGCGATTTGCTTTCGGTTCATGATCGCATTCGTGTCGATGGCGGCGGCCAATAAGTCGGTGTTCATAATCGCGATGCCTCTGTTCCGCTCGACAGGGTCTGCCGGTTTTTCGGCCAACGTAACGAATTCATCGCGCAAAACACCTTCGCAAGAGCTAAGATGAGCGCCGGATTGCGTGCTGCGGCAGGACACGAGGCTGTGACCGGGAAATTCGACGGTATAGACGCGAAACAAGCCATGTTCACGTATGCCGGCGATGCGCAGCTGCAGCACGTTGTGCGCAAGCTCGAATACGATAGTCATCTCCACTGCCAGCTGAGGGAAGATGAGCACATATTCAACCGTCGAGCCGCTTGTTGCCGTGAGCGCCACTTCCGGCATATAAGGCTCTCCGTTCAGCTCCACGTCGGAACGCTTTAATTCTTGGCCGAACAACTGAGCGCCGTTCGAATTCCAGCGGTACGCCTCAACTCGGGGGAATGCAGCGTCAAGTGTGACGTCAAGCACCGACGACGATAGCTGCACCGGCGCAAGCGCCATCGCTGGAGGGGCTTCCGCAATGCGAGTGATGCTGCTGTGTGTTTCGATGTGCTCAAAGCGGCCATGTCCGTCTCCGATCGTGTGTTCGAATTCCCCGCCGCGCCAAGCGATAAAACCGGTCTGCCCCGCCGTCGCTTCAGCCAGCTCGGGAACGTGTACGCTGAACGATTTGTATCCGTTGACCGATACAGTGACAACGTCGCCCTCGTATCGGATCTTGATCCGATATGGCTTGCCGGTGAACATGCGCGGGGCATGGGTGTACAGCTTACCGGTTAGTCCGCCGGCGGTTCGCCATACCCATACGCTGCGCCCCCACATGTCGACCAGCGTCTCGCAAGCAATTGCCGTCCACGCGTCAGGCGACGCGTATCGGATGACCGCGCCGATGCAGCCCGCGTTGTTAAGCGGCGTCATCGTAAACTCCAGCTGCCCGGCGACTGCCGTTGGCGAGTTCTCATCCACCGCGATCGCGACGCCGCCGCCGGCTTGCAACTCGATAGCTGCTTCTGTATTTGCTTCGTCTGCCGATCCATTGAACCGGCGAAAGCTGATTTGCTGGTTCTCCATTGTGCCTACACTTCCTTGCTTAAGGTTGTCATCCTTATACCTTCTCGCTTATTTCATTCAGCGATACGCCGCAAACTTCCGCACAAGCGGAGTATCGACCGATTTGGTTACGGCAAATCGCAGCTTCTCTGCAACAACCGGCTCGAACCGCTGGATACGCTTATGACCGATGGAGATGCCTCCGCACAAATTGATCCATTCGCCGTTGACCCAGGCATCGATCGCATATTCGCGCACTCGTTCGCCTTCGGCGATTTGTTCCATCACTACGACGGTGTCGACTTCCGTCGGCGCCGTCAGCTCCAGAATCGTCTCCGCGCCGGATCCGCTCGTTTCCGCAACCGCCTGGTCGAATTTGCGCTTGATTTCTTCGCCGAACGCAGTAAACTGCTTCACGTCGGCATCGGGAACAAGCCCCCGATTGTCGATGACCATGCCAATCAGCAAATTCGTATTGCAGCCGACCGAATTTAAATAACAATCCGTCAACTCCTCCACCGGGTAGAGCAAGTCGTCTTCGTTCGGCGCCCAGAACCATTGGTTCGGCTTCCGGTTCGGCATATCCGCTTCGGCCGGCGCCCAGACGGCTCCGTCGGGATTGCCATTGCCGAACAGAGGACACTCCGCATGCCCGGCATAATTGGTTACGATATCAGTCGTGCTCCAGCACGGATGCGGCGCGACACCGTCCTCGTTGCCGATCCAGCGCAGCAGCGACGGGAACTCCTTCGGCCCCTGGAAGCAAACCGCCTGCGGCTGCAGCCGCAGGAGCACCGAACGGACATCCGGTCCGCCTTGCTCGGGCGGCAGCGTACCTCCGTCGAACCAAATTTCGAACAGCTCGCCGTAATTCGACCACAGCTCGGTTACTTGCTTAATGACCATCTCGTTGTAGAGGCGCTGCTCTTCGGCATCACCCGATTTCACGAGCCCCGGATTGTCTACGCCAAAATAGGCGTTGGCGGCCACACTGTAATACAATCCCGGCCGCACGCCGTACTTCCGGCACGACGCAATGAAGTCGCCGACGATATCGCCTTGGCCGTCTCGCCAAGGCGAGCTTTTGACGCTATAGCCGTGCGCCTCGGTCGGCCACAGGCTGAAGCCGCTGCAGTGCTTCGCGACAAGCACGGCATAACCCGCGCCGGCAGCCTTGGCAGTGAGAATCCATTGATCGGTGTCGAGCTCGGTCGGGTTGAACACGGAAGGGGACGGCTGGTAACCCCATTGTTCCCGCCATTCGTATCCCGGTTCGAACACCTGCACATCATAATGGATAAGCACGCCCAGTTCGGCGTCCGCCCACTCCAGCTGCTCCTTGGTCGGACGCGGGCTTCTGCTGCCGCCGATCCCGTTAGCCGCATTTTGTTCCATCGCCCTCGTCATATCAAATCCTCCTATCGCTTTAACGAATAAATGTCCATAATATTACGAAAGGAATTGCCCAGCAGCTTCTATCGTCTTGTTTGAGTTTCTCCTATGTCGAAGAGCTATCGAAGATAGATACTCATAACCAAGACTCGCTGCTAAGCAATTCCCTTTCTCTAATGCATTGAGTATTTATTGACGTCGCTAAATTTCACGATCGCTTAATTCGCTTTCACCGTTTCCGCCTCGCCGCGCATGAACACTCTTACGCTCACGGAAGGTTTCGGATCGCCTTCGAACTTGCAGCTGAACGACACCGTCTGACCGCCGTTTCGAACCGTAGGCGCATCGGCGGATGCTTGCACCGTGCGAATCAGGTTCCAGTTCTGGTCATAGACCTTTCCGATTCGATCTCCGTCGCACACCAGGTATTGGTTCGCATGAATTTCGGTATCGAAAGTCATATAAACGCCGCCCGTATTGAACGAAGGACGCTTGACCGACGCGTCCTCGTTGCCGTAGGACGGCTGCACGCGCAGGATGAATCTGAGCGGCTGGTCGGCATACTTGTTGAAGAACGCCCAGTCCGATCCTCCCGGTTGTCCAGGCTGAAGTTCAGTCGGGCTGCAAACAAGCGGCTTCGTAATGTTGACCGGGTACAACTTCCACTCGCCTTCGCCAACCTGCTCCAAATGCCAGTCGCCCTTCGGATCGCGCAGCCGCTCGCGCTGCTCCGGCGTAAACGCTTTGGCTCTCCGCGCCGATTCCCAGATGCGCACAGCCGTAAACAAGTCTTCAATATTGCCATTGCGCTTCATCACCGGCATATCGGCAACCAGGGCGAAGCCTGCGTTAAATCCTGCCGCCTTGGACAGCACCCACTCGATTTCATCCAGCGTCGTTGCTTCAAACTGATCGGAAACAGAACGAACGAGGAACCAGCCAAGCATGGAAGGAATGAAGTTGCGGGCAAAATAACGCTGGTTGCTAAGTCTCCACTCCAGCTGCCCTTCGCGCGTCGAAGCGCCCCACGGCTCTCCCCAGTTGAAGCGGGTGAACACATGCCACAAATAATTAGGGCCTACAATGCTCGCATCATTGATGACGCCATCGCCCCAATTGTCGTAGCACATCTTAACGAAGCGGCCGACTCCGTAATCGTCATGCCCTGTTGCATACAAGCCTTCCAGCCCGTCAAATGAAATTTGCTTCAAGCCGGTCTTGGTGAAAAGCTCGACGATGCGTTGGCTATACTCGTCCTGCAACACGATATCCGGGAAGAATACATCGTACCCGTGATCCCATAGTCTGCCGATTTCCGCGCCGGCCTCGTGCGCCGAAACGGCAGTGCCGTTCACGCCTCGACGTACGCCGACAAGCTTCCATGGAGCGCTTTCGGTTACGCCGTCGTATTCGATCAGCTCACTGCCGATCTTGGCCGAGCGGCGGAACAAATTGGCGGTGAACGGCTTCGGATCGCTCACTTCGATCTCATCAGCCGCCTCGCCGATCGTTGCAACCAGGCTCGCTTTGCCTGCCAGCTGAAGCCGCTCATGGGGCACCGGCGTCACATAAGGATCGTTCAACGTTGTAAAGTTGGACAGCGTATGAACGCCGACATGCACGCCTTCGCTCTCCGCAAGCTCAACGCAGCTTCGCATTCCCTCGTCGCCGCTCGGGAAGTCGTTTTTCTTAAGCGTAAAATGCCCCCATTGGCCGAACGGATCCGGATGATATACATATTTCAAGCCGGCCATCTTCGTAAAACGCACGGCATCGGCCATTGTCGCTTCCGTGAAATGAGTGATCAAATACGATTGGTTTGCCGCTGGCGATGTTTTGCCCCATTCCCCTTCAATCATCGGATGAGGGAGACCTTCCCCGAGCTCAATCGCTTCAATCGTAGGCAATACATGATCGAGAGAACAGCCGAACAACGCGATGCTCGACCCGGCGATGAACGCGTCGTCACCGCTAATCGGGGCCACCTCGATTTCAGGCATGTTCCATGCCGCACGGTGAGCCGCGACCGAGCGATTTCTCGAGAAGGCTTGCAGCATGCCGCCGAGTCTTGTCGGCCATGCGGTACTCACGCAATATTCGAATTTCGTCTCAGCGGGCATTTCGGTATAATAATCCATGCCTGACCCGATTAACGAATTCTCATGCCGGACAACCTCCAGCCTTTCGATTTCTACTGGCCAGCCACCGACCGTCTTCAAATTAAGCGATTGAATGCCGATTGCAAATTCGCCGTTATGCACGACGCCAACCGACTCGCCGACCGATCCGGTAATCGAAGTCATGAAGGGACCCCAGACGACAGCATCGACATCCGCGCCTTCCACGCGCAAAATTTCAAACATTGCATACTGCGTTTTGCTTTCGACTACAACATCCACAACCGCCCCGGATGCATACTTCAGCGTTACGACCCGAGACATCTCGTCATAATGCGCATTCGAAGGCAACTCCGTACTGCCGCCGATCACAACCCGCACTAGCGGCATCGCATGCTGTGCCGATTCGTACCGCTTACCGGCAGCTCCATCGACAAGCCCCGCAACGATTCCTCTATCATTCAATTGAAGTGTTAAATTGCCCGCTTGAAAATTCCACATGTCCATCCATCTCCTTGACTGAAATCATCCTAATCATGATCATTATCTCAAATCGATCTCTCGCTTGATTTGCATAAATCGAAGATACATTTACAAATTTTAAAGACGATGTGTCCCCACGGGTGTAACAGTAACTTAAGCAAAAGTGCCCTTTCAGCGAAGAAAGGGCACTTCGAACAACGCGCGCATTGACATTTCCTCGCCGCAGCAAGACCGTTCAACGCGTTTATTTCAAGTTTTCGTCGTATACTTTTTGCGCTTCTTCCAGAACCGCGTCGCCACCCATCTTTCTCCACTCGGCCACGAAGTTGTCGAACTCGCTGAGCGACTTGCGTCCGGTGATGAAATCGATGTAGGTGCCCAGCGTAAACTGTTGCAATTTGTCCTGTGTTTCGTTATAGACCGGTTTGTTGAACGGGGCGAGAATATCGATATTCCGCGTCCCTTTCGCACGGGTATCCTTCGCCAGCTGCCGCATGCTTTCGTCCGACGTATACGACGTCTGGAATTCATAATCGTTGAAGGAGCCGGCCATCGAGTAACCGCCAATGCCCGCTTTTTTGCGCTCCTTCTCATCGTTATACGGCGGGATCATTTCGACCGTCCCTTTGTCGCTAACTTTCCAATGCTTGCCCTTCTCGCCGAACTGCATCAGCTCGTAAATTTCCGGATCAAATTGAGTTGCTTCGAATACTTGCATATATTTGATCATTTTATCCCGGTCTTTCTCGAGCTGCTTGCCGAACATGACGCCGGACGCATACGCCGGGTTATATTGGGACATGCCGTATTTTCCATCCGGACCCTTCACGCCGCCGACAATCGCGAAATTGAAGTCCGGATGCTGCTTCTTCAGCTTGTCGTACCACTGCTCGCCGCCGAGGAACGCGTTGCCCGGCAGGAACGCCCACCAATAGAACTCGACCGACCCGACTTTGTCGGTCAACACTTTGTCCTCGACGTTGTTGCCTTTGTTCACGACGAATTCGGGGTCGATCAATTCGTTCTTGTACCAGCGGTTCAGCACTTCGAGCGCCTGCTTCGCGCCCGGTTCGATTTCACCGCGTACGATTTTGCCGTCCTTCTCAACGAAAATGTTCGGATATGCATCGAATGCGCCGAATACCGAGCTGAACATGCTTTCAACACTTCCGGCCGATCCGGTGATGCCGTACGTATCCTTCTTGCTGTTGCCATCCGGATCGTCATTGCGGAATTTCGTTAAAGCGGCTTCCATCTCCTCAAGCGTTTCAGGTGTTTTATCGATACCGACTTTCTTCAGCCAATCCTCGCGAAAAGCGAGCTGCATGCCGTCAATGCCGATATCCCAAATGACCGGCAAGCCGTAAATTTTGCCGTCCCTGCGCACATATTTGAACGGATCGTCACCGAGGAATCGTTTCAGCCAGCTAACGTATTTCGGCATATTTTGTTCGATGAGCTCTTGTGGAATTTCGGCGGCAACGTCCTGCTGCAAAAACTTGTCATAGTCCGGAAAAGACGGTTCCTTCCACCAGTCGGGAATATCGCCCGAAGAAATCATCAAATTGAGCTTTTCTTTCATCCCTTCGCGTGTCGCCGCGATAAAATCGATGTCGATGCCGAATTTCTTCTTCAACGCGTCGATGCCTGGCGATTGCATAGCTGCGTTATCGTCCAGATTCCAAAACGTCAGCTTCGCAGGGGCTTGCGTTTTTTGTTCGCCGTCTTTCGTTTCGGCAGCTTGCTTGTCCCCGTTTTCCGTACCGGATGATTCGCTTTTGCCGCAACCCGCCAGCAGCGATACGAGCAGCACGGCAGCGAGCGCTCCATTTAGCCATCTTTTCTTTTTCAATCGAACCAGCCCTTTCTTATTTTATTTATCTATTTAAAGGGGTTACCCTTTAATAGCACCGATCATGACGCCTTTCACAAAATATTTCTGAATAAACGGATAGACGACCAGCATCGGTATGATCGAGAACATGATCACCGTCGACTGCAGCTGCCTGCCGGAAAACTCCGTTTTGTTGCCGATATTTTGGATGACGCTGTTAATGTCAGCCATGTTGTTTTGAATGATGATTTTGCGCAAAACGATTTGCAGCACTTGTTTCGTCGGATCGGAAATATAAATCATACTGTCGAACCAGGCGTTCCAATGGCCTACCCCAACCCACAGCGCAATCGTCGCCAGCACCGGCTTCGATAACGGCATGACGATTTGGGTGAATATCCTTACGTACCCGGCGCCGTCAACGCGCGCGGACTCTTCCAGTTCATCCGGAATCGAGCGGAAAAAGTTACGCATAATCATCACGTTAAACGCGCCGATCATCCCCGGCAAAACAAGCGACCATATCGTATTGAGCAAATGCAGCTCCTTGATCAGCAAATACGAGGGGATCGTCCCGCCGCCGAACAGCATCGTGAACAGAATGATGCTCGTAAACGTCCGGTTCCAGGGCAAATCCTTTTTTGCAAGCGGATAAGCGGTAATCGCCGTAAAGAAAACCGATAGTCCCACGCCAAGCACCGTACGGATAATCGTGTTGAAATAACCGGACCACAAGGCGTCGAACTTGAACGCCAGCTTGTAGCTCTCAAAGGAAAGCTGTGTCGGCAGCAGCACGATGCCCGAGGAATAAGCCGTGCTGTCCGTCCCCGCTCCGTCCAGCGAAATGACGACCTGCGACCAGAACGGATACAACGTGCATAACACGATGACGGTTAGAATCAAGTACAATATGGCGTCGAATATTTTGTCACCCGTTGATTTTTTTACGTTAATCATTGCCCTCGCCTTCCTTCGTCCGCCGTATTACCATAAAGCATGCTCCTTGCCGCCGATCCATTTCACGATCCGGTTGACCACGATGATCAGGACGAGCGCGACAACCGATTTGGACAACCCGACCGCCGTCGCATAGCTGTAGTTCATATCGATAAGGCCTTTGCGGTAGACGTAAGTGTCGATAATGTCGGATACGTTATACACTTGGACATTGTACATGTTGAAAATTTGGTCGAAACCCGCGTCCAGTATGCCGGACATCGACAGGATCAGCATGATGGCAATGACCGGCACAAGCATCGGGATCGATATATACCACATCCGTTTGAAACGGCCCGCACCGTCGATGACCGCCGCCTCGTACAGCTGCGGGTCAATGCTCGATATTGCCGCAAAATAAATGATCGACCCCCAGCCGAAGCCTTGGAATATACTCGTCACCACGAGAATCGTTCGAAAATAGCGAGGGTCTGCAAGGAACAAAGTCGGCTCTCCGCCAAACACTTTGATGAGTGCGTTAACCGGACCTTCCAGCGAAAATATCGTGAAGAAAATGCCCGCCATTACAACCCATGAAATAAAATGCGGCAAATACGATATCGTTTGCACGACTTTTTTGAATTTCATATTCGTTACTTCGCTAAGCAGCAGAGCGAAAAGTATCGGCACCGGAAAGCCGAAGATCAGCTTGTATAAGCTGATGACGATCGTATTTTTCAGTACGGTGTAAAAATACGAGTCATGGAATATTTTTTCGAAATGCGTAAAACCCGCCCAAGGGCTGCCAAGTATGCCTTGGGTTATTTTGAAATCCTTGAACGCCAGCAGCACGCCGTACATCGGAAGATAATGAAAAACGATGTAATAGATGAGCGCCGGAACCATCATGACTAGCAGCACGCGATATTGCTTATATTTTTTGCGCTTTTCTTTTTTGAGTGAATATTTCGCATTCACGGCCGCCACAGGTTCGTTCATTGCTGTTGTTCCCTCCCTCATGTAAGTGCTTCCGTTTGGATAATCAACACTATAGCACGGGGTTTCGCAAAAAGAATTATCAAATATTTTCGAAACGATTCAATATTTTATGATGTTGAAAAAAGCCCGTCCGGCGGGCGGATCAGGTTGGGGGCATGGCGTGGCGGGGTAAAAAATTGAAAAAAAATTGCAACGTAAGTCTTTGGGCAATTTGGTATCTACCTCCGTCCGCTGTTCAAATCGTGTTCCGATGAATGGATCAAGTGGTAACAACACGATTTGAAAAGGCGGATCGTAAACTCTCCGGCACATACCAAATTTGCTACTCTACGTTGCAATTTTTTTAAAACCACCGCCAACGAATGCACAGCACCGCCTGACCGCCCGGCGGGCGGGCTGAGGAGGGAGGGGCCAAGAACCGGAGGGCCGAGGCATGGGCGGCCGGATCATGAGGGTAGGTCAAGGGCCAGTTTCGGGATCGTGACGGTCATGACGGTGCCCTCGCCCGGCTTGCTGCTGATGGAGATGCCGTATTCGGCGCCGAAGCGCAGCTGCAGCCGCTCGTTGACGTTCTTCAGGCCGTAGCCGGCCGACGTCTGCGTAAGTATCGAATCGGCCGTTTCCTGCACCATGCCGGGTCCGTTGTCCTCGATCGCGAATACGATCGTCTCTTCGCGCACCCAGGCACCGACCTGCAGCAAGCCGCGCCCCGACGGCTTCTGGTTGATGCCGTGCTTGATCGCATTTTCGGCGAGCGGCTGCAAGATCAGGTTAATCGTCGTAAAGCCGTACACCGTTTCATCGATCTCGTACATCACGTCGAAACTATATTCGCTCATCACTTGGATGATCTCGATGTACGATTTGATGTTCTCCAGCTCATCCCGCACGGGAATGATGTTGTTGCCCCGGTTCAGCGCGGTCCGGTAAAACCTCGACATCGAGGTGACGACATGGCTGATGTCGTGCGCATCGCTCTTCAGCGCTTTCCAGTTAATAAACGACAGCGTGTTGTACAAAAAGTGTGGGTTGATCTGCCACTGCAGCGCCTTCAGCTCCGCTTCTTTCTGCACGATTTTGCTGCGGTACGACTCGTCGATCAGCTCGTTCAGCCGGATCAGCATATTGCCGAACCGGTTCGTGAGCTCGCCGATTTCATCCTTCGACCGGCTGTGCACTTGCAAGTCGAGTTCCCCCGTTTCGACCCGCTTCATCATCGCGTTCAACCTATAAATACGCCGAATCATCGTTTTGGAGAAAATCGAAATAATGACGAGCAAGCTGACGATGCAGACGAGGATCACGATCATCGTGGCGTTAATAATTGTCCCGGCATTCGGCGACACCTGCGCCGCCGGAACGAAGCAATAAATCGTCCAATTCGCCTGCGGCACCTTCTTCTTCACGAGCAAATAATCCGTCGCCCCGATTTGCACCGTTCCTTCGCTCAATTGCTGCATGGGGATGGACTCGAAAGCCGACGCCCGCGCCGCATTCGGATTGGCATAAATTGTCCGACCTTGTGCGTCCGCGATAACGATCCCGTAATCGCCGGCCATGTCCGCCACGTTTTTGAAGAAGCTCTCTCCGTTAATTTGCATATATACGATATTGCGATGTGCGGTAAACAAATTCGGAAACATCCCCGTCACGAACAAATTTTCGTCGTAAAACCAGTGATTTTCGCTGCTTGCTCCTTTGATCGCTTCGGCGTACCACGGCTCTTGCTTTACCCGTTCAGCCGAAAGCACCGATTCTCCGTACTCGGGTACATAATTTTGCGTGTAGAACGTAACTTGCTCGATATCATTGTCCAAATTCGTCATCATCGTGAAATACGGCGTCAAATATTCCTTCAAATCGCGGGACAAATTGACAAGATCGAGATAATCGTTGTCCACGATTTTCTGAAACGTTTTGTTGAACACGATGGAACGGATCGTCCGATTGTACCGTTCGATCGAGTTGTTCATGCTTTCAGACAATGTATTCAAGTTTTTATCGATGCCTTGAAGCGCTTGCAAATTCAGCATTTCCTTCGACTGGTCGTACGCATAGATGCCCAGCACCAGAACCGGAATGAGGATCACGGTCAAATACGATAAAAAAAGCTTATGCTTGAACCGCAGCCGGTTAAACATCCCATAGATCGCCCGCTGCATGCGTTAAGCCTCTTCCCTGAACTGGGACGGCGTCTTGCCGTAATGGTTTTTGAACAGCGAGCTGAAGTACGGGAAGTTGACGTATCCGACATCTTTGCCGATGTCGACGATCTTGCGGTTCGTCGTCAGCAGCAATTGTTTCGCTTGCTCCATCCGGAACAGCGTAATGTACTTGTTGATGCTGATTCCTTTTTGCTTCTTGAACAAATAACTCAAGTAGCTGGGCGATAAAAATACTTTTTCCGCGAGTGAATCCAGCGACAAATCGGAAGCATACTCGCGCTCGATCGTCCTGACGACTTCTTCGATCGCCTTGGACGTCGAGTCCCCCGCCGATTCAACGGGCACCTCGTTCTCTTCCAAGATCGACAGCACGACTTTGCGCAAATCGCTCAGTTTTGTCGTTCTATATATTTTTTCCAAATTATCCTTAAACTGATTCGCGTTCTTCTTGGCGGAAGCGTCGAAAATCGCTTTGACGATTTCCGTACAGACGTATTTGACGTAGATAACGGAAAAATGATCGCTGTTCTGCAGCATATCGAACAACTGGTCGAACCGGAGTCTTGCCATATCGTAACGGTTGCGCTGCAAATTACCCACCAGCTCCTCCAGCGCTTCGGTCACTGCCGTCGTCATGTCGGTTGAAGCGAATGAGGCCCTGTTCGCCAGCAGTACCGTGCTTTCGTCGAAGAAAAACTTGTTTTCGAGCATCGTTTCCATCGCGTTATATTCCTTGTACAGCTGCTTCGCATCTTCAACCAAACCGCTGACGACGACTGTCATGTCGCGGCTGTACATTTCGCGGAACCACCGAATCAGATGTTGGCCAAGCTCCGTCAGCGTTTCCTTCGATTCCTCCTCATAAGCTTCCACAAGCAGCAAGCTCTGAAATTCGTTCAGATGAACCAGGTCGAAGCCGCGCCGGATCAAGCCCGAAATCTGCCGTTCGAAATCAAGATCGAGCCGGTCGAAAAATCGGCCGCGTGAGTCGAGCATCAGCATGCGTACGTAACGGTACCCGTCGAACCCGGCGACCGGGATCGGCAGCTCGTGTTCTTGCTCCTCCACCTCAGTTTTGCCGATGATGAGGTCAGTCAGCAGCTTCTGCTTCTCGTAGCGCACTTCCTTGCGGTACGATTCCTCCAGCCGTTCCTGCTGCGCCTTCGTTTGCCGTTCTTCTTCGCACAATTGGATGACCTGGGATACGACTTTAATAAACTCGCTCACCTGTACGGGTTTCAGAATATACCGGATCGCCTTTAGATCGATCGCACGCTGCGCATATTCGAATTCGCCGTAAGCGCTCATGAAGATGACCTTGATCGGCCGTCCCATCTCCCGCACCTTCTCAGCCAGCTGGAGACCGTCCATCCCCTTCATCCGGATGTCGGAAAATAAAATGTCGACTTCATGCCTCTCGATATAATCAAGCGCGCTCTCTCCGCTGTCCGCCTCGGCGATTGCCAGGTCGAAGCCGTATTTATCGACCAGGAACTTGACCCCGTCCCGTTCGAACTTATCGTCGTCCACGACGAGCATGTTCAGCATACCGCGTCCCCCCTATCCCCGTAATCGTTTACATCTGGAGTCTATCACAGGTGGCCGCATGAAAAAAAGCCCCGATTCGGCGGGGCCGAATCCGGGACTATGCGAGTCGTTTTAAACGCGCAACAACTCGGATATAAATATTTTCATGCACCTTTGACGTTAATACTAACCTTCTTGCTGCGAATCGTTTGTTATGCTTCCACTTCGCCGACCATACACGATGGCGAATACAAAGCCACCGATCAAAATAACCGCCATAAACAGCAGCATCATATTGCTGTACAGCATCGCGGCTGCATCCGTCACGCTTGGGAGCGCCGGAAAATCGAGCCATCGCCTCGTCAGCAAGCCTCCGACGGCGGCAACGCCGATCCCTTCCGCCAAGAAGCAGGCAAGGTTCAGCAAGCCCATGCCGGAGCCGGCTTCCTCGGGGCTCAATGCTTCGGCGACGCTTGCGGAAACGACTGTTTTCACAAAAGAAAGCCCGCCGAACGTCACGATGAGCGCTGCGGAAATTAGCCACGGCGTTCGATCCGCGAACAACGCGGCACCAAGCAAGCTAGCCCCGATCATGCCAACGCCGATCAGCAGCACGAAGCGGTATCCCAGCTTGTCGACGAGCGTCCCTCCGACGATGCCGAACAAGATAACGCTCACGGTGCCGGGAAACAGGACGCCGCCGCCGATGACGCTTGTCGCCATCTGATGCACGTCTCTCATCATGTACGGCACCATGGAAATGTAACCCGCCACCGTTCCCAATAGGACGGCGCCGGCTGCTACGCCCGCGATATACTTTTTCCTATTGAACAAGGCAGGCTCGATAAAAGGCGAGCTTGCACGGCAGATGTGCCATGTGAATCCGCCGAAGATCAGCGTGCTTGCGGCGAGGAATAGCCAATGGGACAGCGACGCGAATAACGTAAACGCCACGATTCCGGCAGTCAATAGCGAAGCACCTACCACGTCGAATCGCCCTTTCCGCGAAGGTTCCTCGGGCAACGAACGAAGGATGAAAGGAAGCGACAGCAGCGCCATGAGCGGCAGCACGAACAGGAAGGACCAATGCATGAAGTCCGACACGGCGCCTCCGATGACCGGCCCTGCCGCTTCGCCGAACGCAACGGTCGATCCGATCATGCCGAAAGCTCTGCCTTGTCGGCTCGGCTCGACATATCGCGCGACCATCACCATGATAAGCGCCGGGATGGCCGATGCCCCCGCTCCCTGGACAAATCGCGCAAGCAGCACGAAGCCGTAGGAGGCATGCAGCAAAGCGCCGAGCAGCGATCCTCCTCCGTAAACGAACAGGCCGATCACGAGCAGTTTTTTCGTTCCGGTTCGGTCCGAAATTTGCCCGTATAATGCCGTTCCGACGGCAAAGGAAAGCATAAAGCTCGCATTGATCCAGTTGGCCGCCGAAGGCGTTATGCCGAGCTCCGCCGCAATATCGGGCAGCGAAACGTTAAATACCGTTTCGTTGAGCACGCTGAAAAATGCGAGAAAGCTAAGCCAAACGATTGATTTCGAAAAATTGCCTGTAATTGATCTTTTCAACTCCATATTCCCCTTCATCTAGGGGAATCGCGCAGTTTACCGGGCCAACGATGCGTTTTCCCCTATGAAATGGGCCCTCTTTCGACTTTGTACCTCATCCTAACGCCTCCAAAATGAAATTAACATCGATGATACTCATGTTCATCGTCATCATCTTCTTAATCTTACCGCAACCGGGTCGGCTAGGTTGGTAATTTTTCGCTATAATCATTTTGCGACTTCCTTATTTCGCCGCTTGGGCTAATTTTGCGCTTCCCAAGGCTGCACCGGCCAGCAGACTAACGAAAACGAATAAGGCTGCAATGAGAAAAACTTCGCTTAGCGCATGGCTGAATACCGCTTGGAGCACCTTTAAATCCGCTGCGGACAGGGATGAGCGGAGCCCTTGGTCCAACAGCGATTGCGGATTCGATAAGCCGTGCAACGAATCGGAGCCTGATGCGCCTGACTGCTGCAGTCCGGAAGCCATGCTCCGCGTCATGAGCCCTCCCAATACGCTGACCCCAAGCGTCCCGCCGATTGAGCGGAAAAATTGGTTCGAGGAGGTTGCCACCCCGCGTTGA
Organism: Paenibacillus sp. sgz302148; assembly: GCF_056120465.1. Classification (NCBI taxonomy): domain Bacteria; kingdom Bacillati; phylum Bacillota; class Bacilli; order Caryophanales; family Paenibacillaceae; genus Paenibacillus; species Paenibacillus sp. sgz302148. Next base: position 268,025 of record NZ_JBVYOJ010000010.1, on the reverse strand, counting down.
TGCCAGTCCACCGCATGCTGCGCCGCCGTTCCAAGCGTGGGAAAAACGGCGCCCATGCCGAGTCCCGCAACGATCATGAATATGACGATTTCGAGCCGACTCGTGTCCAAGCTCATCTGGGAGAAGAGCAGAAACCCGGCCAATGTAAGCGCCAAGCTCGGTACGAGGATCGCCCGATACGAGACCTTCGTCATCCATCGCCTACATCCCATCGTGGTGACCACCGTCGCGAGCATAAACGGGGTCAGGATGTACCCGGTCACGGACGAGCTCACGCCGATGACGCCTTGCACGAACAGCGGCAAATACGCAATGGCGCCGAACATGCCCGCGCTGACGAAAAATCCGGCGATATTGCTAATCGAGATCGTTCGAATCGCGAACAGCCGAAGCGGGATGATCGGCTCCTTCGCTCTCGTTTCCGCCCAAATGAATATTCCGAGAAGCGGCGCTCCTGCTGCGAACAGTCCTGCAATCGGCGCAGAATCCCATGCGTATTCATTCCCGCCCATGACTAGGGCTAGCAGCAAAGCGACAATCGCTCCGGTAAGCGTAACTGCGCCGAACCAATCGATGTGGCGTTTGCCGGCGGCGTCCCGCTTTTCTTCGAGCGATAGGGCTAGGATCAGAATTGCAGCTGCGCCAAAAGGAATGTTGATGAGGAAAATCAAGCTCCAATTCCAGCCGACAAGCAGGCCCCCAATGGCCGGGCCGCAAATCGTAGACGCCGCGAACACGGTGCTGAACAAACCCATAAACTTCACCCGCTGCTCAGGCGGGTAGATGTCCGCAATGATCGTGAAGGCGATCGGCATGAGCGCGCCTGCCCCCAATCCTTGCACGCCGCGGAACACGACTAGCTCCATCATCGATCCGGCCAAGCCGCAGAGCAGCGACCCGATCAGGAACAGCAGCAGGCCGATGAGGAAAATCCTTTTGCGGCCGAACAGATCGGCGATTTTCCCGTAGATCGGCATCGCGGCCGTAGAAGCCAGCATGTAAACGGAAAATACCCAGCTGTACAACGACAGACCTCCTAGCTCTTGCGCTATGGTCGGCATCGCCGAAGCTACGATCGTTTGGTCCAACGAAGCCAAAACCAATCCGATAAGCAGCCCCGCCGTAATCCGTTTGGCTTTACTTTTTTCAATCGACAAAATCGCCACCTCCGCATATAATCGACACTGTGTTGTTTTTGCAATGCTGCGTTGATTATGTTAAGCGTCATGGCGGAAAGCGGCAACCGGCAATAATTCCGAATCCGTCGCATATTCGACAGATCGTCGTGATTTGTCGTTGTAAACCAAAATGTTAGACGAAGGAGACCGTTATGTCGACCAAGGAAACGACGACAGACCTGCGGGTTCAACGGACGCACCAGCTTATCAAAGAAGCCTTGATCTCCCTTATGGAAGAACAAGGCTTCGATCGTACGACCGTACGAGACATTACGGCGCGCGCCGCGATTAACCGGGCAACGTTTTATTTGCACTATCAGGACAAATTTGATTTGCTTCAAAAAACCGTCGACGGGATGATGCGGCAATTGGAACAAGCGATGCAGCTGCCCCCTGATTTTTCGGCAGACCAGCTCAATATGGACGCGGATGTCCCGCCACAATCGTTCATACGCCAGTTCGAGCATTTGGCCGCCAACTCGAAATTTTATAAAGTGATGCTAGGTCCGAACGGCGTTCCCGGGTTTGCGGGCCGCATGGAACACGTCATTCAGGACGCGCTGTTCGAGCGGCTATCGTTAACCCAGCCGAGCGAGCAGAACTTGAGCTTGCCGCGCGAGCTCATCATCCGCTATGCGACGTCCGCCCATATCGGCCTCATGAAGCATTGGCTGGAAAGCGACATGCCTTATTCGCCACGGTACATGGCGACGCAGTTGAAGCGGCTTCATATGCTTGGGCCGACGCGTGTCAGCATTCAGACGCTACCGGGCGATACCTCCGTAAAATAACGCTCGGAGCGCCGCGGTTGCCCGCTATTTCAATTTGCTGAAAAATCCGTTGGAAGAACCGATATATACGCCATCCTCCATGCTTGTCACGAAGCCGAACGTGCTTAAGCGCCCTTGTGTATCGAGATAGTCGAACCGATGGTCGGCAATGCGGGCCGCGGTCAAATTTTGCGGATCGATTTCATAGAGCGCTTGTTCAACAGAAAACAGCAGCTTGCCTCTGCTTATGGCCGGTTGGGAGAATGGCTGATATGGTCTTTTGATGCCGGGGCTCATTGTCGAAGATATAGGTTGGCCTGTTTTGACGCTCAGCGTGCGAATTTGTCCATCGACAGCGACAGTCAGAACGTCACCTGTCAAGCTGCCGACATTCACTCGGCCGTCCAACTGCCATAAGATTTTGCCCGTTTGCAGATCCAGCAGAGACGTCTTAAATTTAGAATCGTTGCCGTTATCCTCCCGATCCACCAGCAAGAACAACTTCTCGGTCAGCGGGATCACCTGCCGGTTATCGTTCAGCCGAACCTTTGCAGCCGAGACTATCCCGGTGTTCAAGTCCACGCGGGAGAGGCCAAGCCCAAATGGCAACCACCTATAGGCTGGCTTATGCCGCCGCAAATCCCGTTCGTCAAAGGCAAAACTTACATTGAAATTAATGGAATACAACAATGTATCCCTATTGACCTGTTCTTCATGGCGCCATTTCCGCTTGCCCGTTGCGGGATCGTAAGCCGCGAGTCCCCTCTCCAGGCCTTCATTGATCAAAATGACCGGGGAAGACAGTCGATCGGGAATCAGCGTTTCGCCCGCACCCAGCTTCCGGCTCCATAATAGCTTGCCGTCCGTTTCACGGTACACAAGCAGTTGCGCATCTTCTGCCCGCTCAAAGTGGCGTTTTTCGATTACAACAACACCAGCGGCCTTGGATACGATCAACTCGTAACCGTTGTATTTCGGATCTTGAGAGTTGTATGTTCTGCTCCACGACACATTGCCAGTTGTGGCATTCTTAGCGGCAATCGTTTTTATCCCTCCTTTACTGTTGTACACGATGACATGCTTCCGGTCGCCGGAAATAAATGCGTCCAACAATTCCGGACCGGCATCGAATGCCCAACGCTTCTTCCCGGTCGCAGCATCCAAGGCGTATATTTTGCTATCGTAATGCATGCCGCTGAAGCCGCCGTCATCGGCGAGAACGATCAAACTATCGCCCGCCCGGCCAAGCAAAAAGTTGTAGGCAAGCTCACTCTGGAAGCGCCAAGCTTCCGGGAGTTGCTTCACGGGTGATAGTGTCTTGTCGGTTTTAGCAAAGCTAATTAAGCCCTCTTCGTTCAGCAAGTATTCCGTTGCGCCGTCCTGTATTCCTCCTGCCGCTTCCAAGTACTTCACCCGATACACGGTTCCATCCTCTTTCCACGTAACGACGGCTTGCTCGGAGCCTTTACCGTATCGCCACTCCTTCAGCACTCTCAGCGGATCGCCGGAGGAATTTACCGCTTCAGAGTATTCGGTCGCTTCAGGGTCACCCAGCAGCTTCCGCACTTTCGCTTGCGGATCGCCGAGTCCTATATTGCCCAGCACCGCCGCTCTCATATATGACGTAGAGTTCGGCTGATTTTTGGCAGCTTCGACGTCGCTTGCACGCAGCCATGCCTCTTGCAATTCATGACCATAACCTACGCTGACCTTCAGCCAATCGCCGTATCGTTTCAACGCATGCACCCGTTCGCCTTCGCTCACTTTACCTATCATCGCGTAGTCATACGGATACAGGGCTAACGGCGCCGTTTTTTTCGTTATGTACTCCGCCGCCGACAATACGTCCATTGTTTTGGCCGCTTCCGGTGTCAAATACCAAATCGGCACCCAGCCAAGTTTGTATTGATTTTCGATACGGGCAAAATGCTCCGTTAATGCCGTGACCCGGTACGTATTGCGAGGCTGTGCCATGAAGATGACGTCCTCTCCCAAGGCAATTGGCGCAACATGCGCCGCTGCCGCGCGCGTTGGCTTGACCGTATCGCCGATACGGATTCCGTACTGCTCCGCTAACTTGTTGTCTTCCGACGCGAGTGGTTTAGCGTCCGGCTGATCACCGGATACGTACGATTGAATGACGCCTTGCTCGTCCCGGTACAAAGCGATCCAGCGGGTTGCTTTTTCATCGACCCACTCCACGAACAGCTGCACCGTCACCTCCCCTTGGCGCAAGCCTTCGTAATCCGCATCCGTCGTATACCCTTCTCCGTCCGCCGAAGGCGTAAAAGTATAGCCGGCTTTGGCGAAATCATAACGCGAATAAGGGCGTACGATCAGCTTGCCGTCGTCGAACCAATCCTTCTGAAACGAATAGCCGGCATAACCGATGACGGCGTCGATGCTGCTTTTATTCATACCTCCGCGAATATCGCGCATAATAAGCTGTAATGCTTGTTCCAGCGGCAGCTCGACAGGCTTCATTTTAACGACCTGCGCATGTTCGGACTCCTGAATGCCACGATCGGCTCCGGCACCCCGATTCGTCTGAGCTCCGCTCGGTTCGCCGTTCAAGCTTTGCTCCTTCGCCCCGGGAGAAACCGGCGCAGCTTGTTTCATTGCCGTTTCTCCGCTGCATCCGGCCATTGCCGCGCCGATTAACGCTGCCGCCACCGCCGCTGCCGTATAACGGAACACCTTCATCATATCGACCTCCAACCGATGGAGTATACAACATTTTACATATATATTTGACGAAGGTATCAGACGATCGGTTGCGCAGGAACAAATAACTTGACGAATGAACATTGTAATTATATACTTACATTAATTTAGTAACTATATTTTAAGGAGGTAACAAAAGATGATTCCTGCATTGTTTCTGGCCCACGGTTCCCCGATGCTGGCCATCCAAGACTCGGAATATACCGAATTCCTTACCCGGCTCGCCAAACAATATACGCCCAAAGCGATCGTTATTTTCACGGCCCATTGGGAAAACGAAACGACCACGATCTCGTCCACGGATGATACGTACGAGACGATTTACGATTTCGGCGGGTTCCCCGACGAATTGTATCAAATCCAGTACCGCGCCAAAGGTTCCACGGAGCTGGCGGCACGAGTAGGCAAGCTGCTGGAGAGCAAAGGCATCCCTTCCCGGACGAACGCAACAAGAGGACTTGACCACGGTTCATGGACGCTGCTGCACCGCATGTACCCGGAAGCGAACATTCCGGTTGTGCAAATTTCGGTCAATCCATATCTTCCTCCGCAGCAGCAATATGAAATCGGAGCTGCCTTGCGAGAGCTCGGCGCGGAAGACATTATGGTCATCGGCAGCGGCGTGACGGTCCATAACCTGCGCATCATCAAATGGGGCCAAACGACGCCGGAGCCATGGTCCGTCGAATTCGACGACTGGTTGATCGACCGGATCGAGCACCGGGATCTGGACTCGCTGTTCCGCTACGATGCGCTGGCGCCGCACGCCCGCATGGCCGTACCGCGCGCCGAGCACTTTGTCCCGCTGTTCATCGCGATGGGGGCCGGCGCGTCGCAGCCGCAAGTCATCCACCGCAGCTACGAGTTCGGCACGCTCAGCTACCTGTGCTACCAGTTCTGATCAAGGACCATCCTTCCGTGATTCGATTGAAAAAATAACTGGAAAATATGCATCTAATTCGTGATAGATCAGAGGGTGGACAAAAATAACTGGAAAACATGTATGTAAATTTACGATATTCCATCGGAATCTCCTATTCCCCAGAAAATAGATACATGTTTTCCAGTTAATTGCCCCAAATCGGCCGAGATGGCCAAAATTAACGGCATGTTTTGCAGTTATTGTTAAGGTGCGTGAGGAGTCGTGACTCTGAAGTTTATGCTTGGCTTGTTCCGCAGAAACCTCCAAAAAAAGCCGCTTCGCAGGCATTACGCCCGCGCAAGCGGCTTTTTTAATGGTTCGTCGTCGAAAGGGCTTCGGTCAGAAGCTCTTTTCTTATTCTTTCACGGAACCTAGCATGATGCCGTGGATAAAATATTTTTGCAGGAAAGGGTAAACGAGCAGGATCGGTACCATCGAAATGACGATTTTCGCCGCATCGAGCGTTTTGTTCGACAGCTGTCCGATCATCTTCAGTTCCTCGGTCGTCAAGCTGCTAATGTTGACCTGCACGACGAGTTGCTGGATGTACGTTTGCAGCGGATAGTTTTCCGCTTTGGTCATTAGGATCAAGCCGTCAAAGAACGAGTTCCAATGCCCGACGATGCTGAACAGCGTAATCGTCGCCAGAGCCGGAACGGAAAGCGGCAAGTACAACCGGAACAGCGTGTACCAAGGGCCCGCTCCGTCCATGAGCGCCGCCTCGTCCAGGTCCTTCGGGATGCTGCGGAAAAAGTTGACGAGCAGGATGACGTTGAACACGGGCACGGCCGTGGGCAGCACAAGCGCCCAAATCGTGTTGAGCAGCCCGTAAGATTTGATCGTAATGAACCACGGAATTAATCCTCCGCTGAACAGCATCGTCACGATCAGAAACCACATGTAGACGCTTCGCATCCGGAACTGCTTCGTGCTGCGCGACAGCGGATAAGCCATGAGCGCCGTCAGGATGAAGTTGAGGCTGCCTCCCAGCAGCACCCGCTCCAGCGACACGCCGAACGCATGGAAAAAACGGTTGTCGGCGAGCAGCTTCTCGTAAGCGGTTAGCGTGAACTCGACGGGATGCCAGGTGACCATACCCGCCGCCACGACCGACTTGTCGCTGAACGATACGGATATCGTATACCATAACGGCGCGACGCATAATAAGGAAACGGCCGCAAGGACGAGCACGATGGCGGTGTCGGCAATGCGGGACGATAATGTTCGATTGATAACCATCAAATCACCAACTTTGCGATTAGAAAATGCGGTAATTGGCGAATCGGGACGCCAAGCCGTAAGAGACCATGATCAGAATGAAGCTGATGACCGATTTCAGCAAGCCCACCGCCGTTGCCAAGCTGTACTGGGCATCGACGAGACCGGCACGGTACACGTAAGTATCGATAATATCGGCCGATTCATATACGACCGGATTGTACATGTTGAAAATTTGGTCGAAGCCTGCGTTCAGCACGTTCCCCAAGCTTAGCGTAGCCAGCAGGACGACCGTCGATTTCAAGCCCGGCAGCGTAATATACCGCGTTTGCTGCCAGCGAGTCGCTCCGTCGATGACCGCCGACTCATACAGCGACGGGTTGATGCCGGTGAGCGCCGCCAAATAAATGATCGTGCCGAAGCCGAATTCCTTCCAGACGTCGCTGCCGACAATGATTGCCGGGAACCAGCTGTTGCTCGCCATGAACATGATCGGCTCCACGCCGAACACGCCGAGCAGCTGGTTAATAATGCCTTGCGTCGAGAACATGTCCACGACGATGTTCGCGAGAATAACCCAGGACAAGAAGTGAGGCAAATAAACGAGCGTTTGCACGCTCCGCTTGAACCATTTGACGCGTGCTTCGTTCAGCAGCAAGGCGAAGGTGAGCGGTACGATCATGCCCGCAATGATTTTCATCAAGGCGATAAACACCGTGTTTACGAAGATCGTCCGGGAATCCGGCAGGTTGAACAAAAATTGAAAATGCTCGAAGCCAACCCATTCCGAGCCCCAAATCCCGCGACGGGGCAAAAAGTCTTTAAACGCGATGACAATGCCGAACATCGGCACGATGCTGAACAGAATCAATAAAACGATGCCTGGCAGCAGCATGACATGGTAATGTAACGCCGTATTGTCTCTTTTCATCATTTCACCGACCCGTTAACGTCGGACATGCGGCACCGGACGTTACGCCCGGCGCCTCCATGTCTTTCGATTTATTTGCTGATGGCATCCGTCACTTCTTGCGTAATGACGTCCCCGCCCAGCTTGTTGAACTGGCTCACGTAGTCGTCGAACGCTTCGAGCGGCAAGTTGCCCATAATGATTTTCAGGAACGTTTCCGTTTGCAGCTTCGAAATCGACGTCCATTTCGTTTCCATCGATTTGGTTTTGCCGTAATACAGGTTGCGAATCTTGTTCATCGGCTCAAGCAAGGCTCCGCCGCCGACTAGATAGGAGTGCGACGGCTGCCACACTTCAAGCTCGGAGGTCGGATTTTCCTTATATTTCTTCACGATGTCAAGCAGGCGAAGCGCCTCCATATCGAACTGCGACGTATCGGTGTTGCCCTCGAAATATTGGCGGAATTGCGCCGTCCGGCGCGTTACGGCATCGGACCAGTCGACGACAAGACGAATCGGTTCGTAGCTTGGGTTCAGCGTGTTGCTGATGTTGACGAACTCGTCGTCGAAGTTGGCGTTCAGCACAAGCATCAGCGCTTCCGGATGAGCGAAGCCTTTTTTGAGCACGACGTACGAAGGCGAAATATTCGTCATTTTGCCGTTGAATTGGCCTTGATCGTCAAGCGGTACCGGGAAAGCCTGCCAATCCGCTTTCGGGTCGACCTTCACCGCGTCGGCGATCGGTCCGCCCCACGGCGACCACCATTCGCCGAAGAACATGCCGGCTTTACCTCCGGCTACAAGCTCGTTCGTATCTTTGCGAAGCGCGAACTCCTTGTCGAGAATGCCGTCCGCGTACCACTGGCGCAGCTTCTCCAAACCTTTTTTCGTTTCCGGCGTCGTTGATCCGTTGACCACTTTCCCGGAAGCATCCTTCACCCAAAAATCGGGATAAGCGTGATATGCGCTGAAGATGCTGCCGAAGCCATGCGTATAATACAAATCAGGAGAGCCGGTCAAACCGATCGTATCGGCTTTTCCGTTGCCGTCCGGATCTTGCCCAATGAACGCTTTGGCGACTTTTTCGAGATCGTCGACCGTCTTCGGCACTTCCAGATTAAGCTTCTTCAGCCAATCCATGCGAATCCACAGCAGTTCCACGCTGTCGGCTTCGAAGACGGAACCCGGAATGGCCATCAGCTTACCTTCGAACGTGGCGTTTTTTAGCGCCTGGTTGTCGCCGCTTTGATAAATATCTTTGTAAACCTTGCTGGCGTATTTGTCGTAAACATCCGTCAAATCTTCGACCATATCGGATTCGACCAGCTGCTTCAGCTGCATCTCGTTGACGATCATCACATCGGGGATATCGTCGCTCGCGATCGCCACCTGCAGCTTCTGATTGTACGAATCGCCCGCTGCGCCGGTTAACGTCGCCTGGAAGCTGACGTTCGTTTTTTGCTGGAGATACCTAGTGAAGGCGTTGTTGTCGATCGTATCGCCCTCCGGCAAGCTTTTATCCTGCGGATTGACCGATTTGGCGATCGTCATCGTGACCGGCTCTTTCATTTTGCCGTCAACGACCGAGCTTTCGTCCGCTTTCGTTCCTCCGCCATCAGTACCTTGACTCGCGTCGGCGTTCTTCTGATCCGCGTTTTTGTTTTCTTCGGCTTTGCCGCATGCCGTAACGAACAGCATGGTCACCAGAAGCACCGCCGTCAACCATTTGCTCATTGCTTTCATGACCGAACCCCTTCCTTAACGGTGAATGTAATGTTGCAACTTCATTGTAGTCCGGAATTGTCCCGGCGAAGGATTCATTCGGTTGCCGGGCAGGTGCACATTCGATTTGTTTTTCTTCGCACGATGCCGCACAATACCGCGCAATGCCGGCTAAACCTCGAAATAAACGATCAAATATGTACCGATCAGACGATGAAAAATAGACTCCGCTTCGGCAGAGCCATGTTATTTTGATAAGTTGGCGCCCGCCCGGTATTCGCTGGGCAGCACCCCCGTTTGTTCGCGGAACAGCTTGCTGAAATATTTTTCGTTCGGATAACCGACCTGAGAAGCGATCCAATAAACCGGCTTGTTCGTTTCCTTGAGCAGTGTCTGCGCCCGGCTTATGCGCATGCTGCGCACGTAATCGTTGAAGAACGTCCCGACGATGTCCCGGAAGCATTGGCTGAAATAACTGGGGCTCAAATGAACCTCGCCGGCGACATCCTTCAGCGTCAGCTCAAGGCTCAAATCGCGCTCGATCAGGTCGACCGCCTTCATGACGCTCGTTACGATTTCGTCCGAATACGCCGACTTCATCAGCCTGCCTTGCAAGTACGTCCGAACGTGCTGGAACCATGATTTCCAGTCGGCCCAATATAACGCCGGTTCGGTGCGCCCCACGGACGACGTGTCGGCGAAGACGTCCCACTTCGACTGTGCGAACTGGAACAGCCCTTCCACCTTGGATAGCGGAAGCCGCAGCGTCTCGAACCGCTCAATCGCGTGTTGAAACAACGTGTCGTCCGTCACCCATTGAAGAGACGATGCAAGGTCGCGCAGCTCCCGGACCGATGCTTCATCGGCCGGCGCTTGCTCCGCCGCATCCTGCAGCAGCACCTTGTAGGCCGACTGCCCCGGCTTGTAGTCGTAGCAGAACGCCCCTGCGCGATATTTCCGCAGCTTGCCGGACACCGAAGGATCGCCGATGCTTACGTCCTTGTCCAGCACTTCGATCCATAACCACTGCTCGTAGCTCCGTTCCGATTGAAACCACGGCAGCACATCGCCAGGGCGACTCTCATGCTCCGCATAAAGCCAGAAGTCCTCATCAAGCGGGATGAGCGTATCGCGTTCCTCCGCTTCCGGCTTGAGCATTGCCTGATCGCCCCGACTCCGCGGATTGGGCAGGATGCCGAACAAGCGCCCGTTCGCAGCGCACGATGCCATGTCCGGTTCAACTGCAGGAGCGCGAACAGGAGCCTGCACCTCTGCAAACGCCATCCTGCCATTCCGTTCAAAGCGAATCCGGTTCGTAATCCGGGCCAGCACCTCGCTCATCTGCTCCTTCTGCAGCTGCACCTTGGCGATATAGTCGATCGCCCCAAGGCGAAGCGCCTCCTGCACATATTCGAAATCCTGGTGGAACGTCAGCACGACGATCCAGACATGCGGGTAATGCTCCCGAACATGCCGCATCAGGTCGATGCCGGACATTTTCGGCATGGCCAAGTCGGTAATAAGCAGCTCCACCTCGTGATCCTGCATAAATTGAACCGCTTCCTCCCCATTGGCGGCCTCCCCGACGACGTCCATGCCGAAGTTCGCCCACGGCATCATGAGCAGAAGCCCTTTGCGCACCAGATGATCGTCTTCAACGAGCAGTACTTTCATGCCCGATCTCCTCCTTGTTCGTCGCCGGCCGTTACCGGCAAAATAATAATCATCGCCGTTCCTTCCCCTTTGCCGCTCTCGATGCGGAATTCCGCTTCTTCGCCGTACTGGAACCGCAGCATCCGCAGCACATACTGCACGCCGATCCCCATGCCGGACTTCTTCCGCTCCCCTTCGGATTCGCTCAATAGCCGTTCGATCTCATCCTCGGCGAGTCCGACTCCGTTATCGGTCACCTTGATCATGATCGACGATTCCCCTTGGCGTCCGACCTCCACCTTGATGACGCCGTCGTCTCCGACGCCGTGGTACAATGCATTTTCTACGATCGGCTGCAAAATAAAACGCGGAATGTGCAGCGCAAGCACCGACGGCTCGGCATCGATCCGGACGTTAAACGTGAAGTTGTAGCGAATGCCCTGCAGCTTGACATAATCTTTAAGCGCGTCGATTTCGTCGCGCAGCGTGGACGTTTCGCCTTTGCCAAGGTTGTAATAAACGAGTCGATTCAGTGTGGAAACGAGCCGATCGATCTCGTCCTGGCCGTTCATGCGGGCGATCCAGCGGATCGTGTCCAGCGTATTATGGATGAAATGCGGGTTGATTTGCAGCAGCAGCTTATCAACCTCCAGCCTTGCCTTGCGCTTCTCCTTCTCGCGGATGTCGCTCATCAGCTCGGCGATTTTAGCCCGCATGTACGTAAATTGACTCAAGATCACGTCAAATTCGATGAGCCGCGTTAATTTCGGCTCCGTCGGACGATCGTTGTCAAGCGATAGAACCGCTTTTCCGATTCGCGTTAACGGCCTATATACGGTACGCCAAATGATCCAAACGAACAACAAGCTGATGCCAAGCGTCACGCAGGAGAACAAGACGATTCGTGCGAACCATGTCCTCGCCTCCTTCTCGAACAGCTCCTTCCGTATAAGGCCGACAATCGTCCAGCCGAGCTCGCTTCGCTCCTCGAAGGCATAATAACCTGCTTGCTCGATCGTTTTTTTGCTTTGCTCCCCATACAACGAGCCGACCGGAAAGCGCTCTCTATTCTCGCTGTAAGCGACCTCGCCCGAATTGTTTACAAGTACGTAATCGATGTCCATGCCGGATTGCGTATCTTGAAACGTTTGCTCGACAACCTGGTTGTTCGACTCGATGTAAATATAAATATCGTTCAGTTCATACAGATTGACCTTGCGCGACAAAGACAGCACGAAATGGTCGTCGACGCCGCTCCCGGTCCGGTGCGGGCCATAATAAGTCATATCCTTCTGCTGCGACAGAACGGGCAGCTTTTGTATCGCGAACTTGCTGCGGATCGGATAATTCTGGAACATATATTGTCCCGAATCGGCATTGAAGTACACCATGAGCGAAATATTCGGATTCGTCGAAAAAATAAAGCTCAATTCTTCGCCGACTTCGTTCTCCGCAAACTTGCGGTCGAGAATGCCATTTGCGGTCAAAGAGTTGTACAGGCTCCGCCCGACCTTGCCTTCAAGCGCCAACTGTTGCGATACATGCTTCAAATTGCTTAAACTATTCTCAAGCGTCATTTTCACTTTCACGAGATTGTCTTGGATGCCTCCCCGCACTTTGTTGTTCTGCAAGGAGTTCAAGGACAAATATGAAGTCCAGCTAATCAATAAAATGGGTACAATTGAAATAAATAACAAAATCACGATCAACCGCTGCTTGAGCGAATCGATCCATCGGTACCTGACCCCTTGTATATGGTCGGACATGCTTGCGATCACCGTTCCTCGTCGTCAAGATTGCCTATAATTATAAAACAACATGCGGCACAATCAACATTTATTTGATATCCGCAACGGAGGGGCCTCATGAAGCATTATAAATTGCGCACCCATCTCACCTGGGCTTTCGCCGTCATCGCGATCATTCCGGTTCTCGTGCTGGGCGCCATTCAAATCAAACAGATTTATGATTTTACGCGGCAAAATAACATTACGCAAATGAACGCCACCCAACGGCTGGCCGATGCGGTCGAAACGTACGTCCAATACCGCCGCAACGCCGTCGAAACGCTGGCGACGACGATCAGCGCCTCCCGCACGCCTTACCGGGACAGGCCGGGCATTACTCTCAAGCTCGAATCTGTCCATCAAAGCTTGGCCGGCTTCCGGAACCTGTACGTCACCGGCCGGGACGGCATCGTAACGGCGGCTTCGCCGGAAACGGACGCCGCGGGGCAATCGCTGATCGGCGCCGATCTTGGCCGGGACGTCGGTCAGTCTAGCACCGACGGCGGGCCGAAGACGATCATATCGCCGCTCTTTCTCGGGAGAGAAGGCGGCAAAGACCCGATCGTTGCGATCACGACGCCGCTCTACAGCGAAGAAGGGCGCCACGACGGATACGTCGTCGGCATTCTCGACATCCGGCAGTTGGAGCAGCTCGTCGTCAAATACGATTACGGCCCGGACGCCTACCCTGTCGTGCTCGACGGCCAAGGACGGCCGGTCTACCATCCGGACGGGGCGCTGGTCCGGTCGCTCGCCGACCTGTCGGAGGAACCGGCGGCACGGCAAGCGGCTCAGGAGCGGACCGGCACGGGCAAGTTCCTTTCCGCCGTCTACGGCCGGGACGAGCTTGTTACGTACCGGGCCGTCGACAGCCTGAACTGGACCGTATGGGTCGCCCGCTCCTACGGCTCCGTCAATGCCGCGTTCATGCAGACGTTGACCTCGGCGGCGGCGCTGCTGCTGCTGACGCTGCTCGTGACGATCGCGCTCGGCTCCTATTTGGCGAAGCGGCTGAACGGCACGATTCACGAGCTGGTCGAGTATTCCGACCGGCTCGCGAACAACGATTTTGCCGCGCCGCAGCAGCGGAACGGCATCGGATCGCGCGGCTCCCCGTACGAGCTCAACCTGCTGGCGGGCCGGTTCTTCCGGATGGCCGAGCAGATCAGCGAGCATCGCCAGGCGCTTCTGTCGCTGAACGCCGGTCTGGAGCAGCGGGTCGAGGAGCGCACCCGGCAAAACGAACAGCTGCTGCGCAGCATACGTCAAGAGCATGCGACGCTGCAAGCCGTGCTGGAGAGCATGTCGGACGCGATCGTGCTCGTCGACGACGCCAAGCAGGTCGTCTACGCCAACCGGAGGCTCGCCGACATCTTCGGCATCCCGGCCGACAGCCTTGCGGAGCTGGACGAGGAGCGCCTGTTCCGGGCGATTGCCGACAGGCGGATCGCGCCTGAGGAAGAGAACGGAGCGCCTCTGTTCCGGATTCGCACCCTGGACGGCAAAGAAAAATATATTTACGGCGCGACTTTCTTCGTAAAGGGCGAAAACGGCGTGTTCGGACGGGGGTATGTCTGGCGCGACATGACGAAGGAGCACGAGGTCGACCGGCTCAAAACCGACTTGATCTCGCTCGCCTCCCACGAGTTCAAGACGCCGCTGACGAGCATCCGCGGCAACGTCGAAACGCTGCTGCGGCCGGACGCCGAGTGGGACGAGATCTTTAAACGCGAATTGCTCGAGGGCATTCGTGAGGATACCGCCATCATCCAGCGGCTGATCGAGGAATGGCTTGACATCTCCCGGATCGAGGCCGGCGTGCTGCAAATCCAGCGCGGGCCTGCGCGGCTTTCACCGATCGTAGAGAACGCCTGGAAGCGGCTGCCGCACGATATCGCGGACAATGCCACGCTCCAATTGGAGCTGGACGAACAGCTCCCGATCATCGACGCGGATAAAAGCCGGCTGGAGCAAGTTTTCGTCAACCTGTTCACGAACGCGATCCGTTACAATGCGAGCCTTCCCGTCATACGCGTCTCAGCCGCCGTGAATGACGGTTTTGTCGCCGTCCGCGTTCAAGACAACGGCATCGGCATCGGCGCGGAGCATCTTGGCCGCATCTTCGACCGGTTCTACCGGGTCGACGTCTCGGCAAGCCGCCAAACAGGCGGAACGGGTCTCGGTCTTGCGATCTGCAAGGGAATCATGGAAGCGCACGGGGGCACAATCACGGTGGAGAGCACGGAAGGCAAAGGCAGCGTCTTTACCGTGTCCGTGCCGATTTACGATATGAATACGGGGGAAGCGTGATGAAAAAACATAAAATCATGATCGTCGACGACGAGCCAAAAATCGTCCGGTTCATCTCCGCCAACATGAAATCGCTTGGCTACGAAACGATCTCTTGCGCAAGCGGAGCCCAGGCGCTCGAGCAAATCGACCTGTTCGACCCCGATCTCATCCTGCTCGATCTGAACATGCCGCAGATGGACGGACTCGAGACGCTTCGCCGGCTGCGCGAATTTTCGAGTGCGGCCGTCGTCATCTTGACCGCGTGTGGCGACGCCACCGACAAAGTCACCGGGCTGAATCTCGGCGCCGACGACTACTTGACGAAGCCGTTTGCGCTGGACGAGCTGTTCGCCCGCGTGAATGCCGTCTTGCGCAGAACGGACGGACGCCAGACTGCGACCGGCTTCGGGGCGAGCGAAATCGGGGTCGGGCCGCTAACGGTCAACCTGGCGCAGAGGCGGATCTTTCATGGCGCGGAGGAAATCAAGCTGACCGACACCGAATATAAGCTGTTCGCTTTGCTGCTTCAGCATGCCGGCAAAGTGATGACGCACGAGCAGCTGCTAAGCGAAGTATGGGGCAGCGAATACCGCGACGACGTCGAATATTTGCGAGTCGCGATCGCGCGCATCCGCCAGAAGCTGAAGCAGGCCGATCCGACGCTGCAAGCGATCGTGACTTATCCCGGCGTCGGCTACATGCTGGAGGCTTGAACGCCGCTTCTGGCTCGCCTCCTGCAAGAAAAAAGCCGTTCAACAAGCGTATTCGCATGTTGAACGGCTTTTCCATATATCGTTGCTTTGCGTGTTATTTCCCCGTTACGGTAACTTGCTGCGCGGTCGCCCAGCCGCCGACCGGCTCAACCGTATAGGTCGCACCTGGCGTCAGCTTGCCGCCGTTCGTCAGCTCGAACGTGCCCGTCGCGCCCTTGCGGGTCGTTACCTTGTAGGCGGCAGTCAGCTTCGTGCCGTCCTGCGCTGTCAGTGTAATGCTGCGTCCGCCGAACAGCTCGTCTTGCGGGTCCTGCGCAAGCGTTACGGTCAGCGTCGTTTCGCTTACCACATCCACGGATTGAATGACGAGCGGCGCGATTTCTTTCGCCGTAAACGTCGGGCTGGCAATGGTCGCCCATTCGGACGTCACCGTATATTTCACGCCCGGTTTCAGCGTCTGTCCGGCCGGCAAGCGGAATTTCGGCGTTTGACGGCCGTCGGTCGCTTGCGTGAACGGCACGTACGAAGCGATAATCGGCTCGCCGCCCTCCGGCGTGACGGTCACCTTTTTGTCGCGCATCGACGAGAGGATTTCGTATTTTTTGCCTTTGTACATATTATTTTCATCCAAAGCGAATTCTAATCCGCCCCGAGTACCGGCATACGCTTGAATCACGTTGCCGTAATCCGTTACGCCATCTTCCAGACGGGATTCCACCTGAATCGTATCGTTTGTCGTTTGCGCCGCCGAACGGAGCGGAATTTTCACGTCGCTTCCTTTGAACGAAGCCGCCTTCTTCCCTTTGTAGGTCAGCGTGTATTCCGTACCGGCCTGATGCGGCGTCGTCGGTACGATATAGGTTGCTTTCGCCCCCGTTTTCAGCTGCGGCACGTTCAAAATCGCCATGCCGTTGTCGAATACGAAGTTTTGCTTCGCTTGCGCCAGATCGACATCCGCTTTCGTTAACGGCGCGGAAAACGTCACTTCCAGCGTAATGGCGTTCAACACTTTAACGTTGGTTACTTCTGCGTGGATGGACTTGTTCAGCTGCATCGCTTGATAGATGATGTAGGCCGTTTCCGCACGAGTCGCATTTTTGTCGGCTGCATAATTTTCTCCTAGCATGGCCTGCAATTCAGCGGCATCCACCTGGAGTACAGCGGCTACCGTTTTAACCAACAGCTCTTGGGTGATCGAAGCTTTAGGCGAAAATGCTCCCTTGTCCGCCGCGATGGCCCCGTTGCCGATTAATCCGGTCGCATAGCTGTAATACCAGTCCTTCTTCGTGACGTCGGTTAACGTAACGCCTTGCCCTTTCGACAAATCAAGGCCTAGTCCAAGCGAAACCATCTTGGCGAACTCGGCGCGGTTTACCGTATTGTTCGGCTGGAACCGGTTTTTGTAGCCGGAAACGACGTTTTGCTTCGCCAGCTCGACGATCGCCGATTCGTATTTGCCCGTTTGCTGCAAGTCGGTAAAGCCCGCCGCCGCATACGATACATTAGCCGCTAGCGGCGACAATACGAAAGTTGCGGCGATGGCTGCCGCGACGATGGATTTGGTTCTGACCTGCTTGTTTTTTGTCATGTTCGACACTCGCTTTCTGTATGGTGGATTGTTGTTGAGGAACATCTTGATTTCTTGCCTGAATCCAGAATACTTCGTCCCCCGTTGCAATGTAATAAAAATGCGAAACGCGACATTACAAAAACATAACAGGCCGAATAATCGATCGAGCTTGTCCCACTGGAGAAGCGAGACTGCCTCTTGTCGATTCGGATCACGCTCGCGACCGCAGTGGCTTCTTAAACCGATAGCACGACAAAGTCCCCGTCCGGCATATACCGGCGGGGTCCATTTATTCCGCGAGCGTCTGCCGGCGGAGTTCATTCTATTCCGCGAGCGATCTGCCGGCGGGGTCCATTTATTCCGCGAGCGATCTGCTAGCGAAGAAGTCTTGGGGGAAGATCTTTTTGTCAATATCCCCTTCGCTCAGAAGGAATGTTTTACATTTTTATACAGACGGTTTGTGAAGGGCAGTTAAGATCCCCCTTTTGTCGATATCCCCTTGACTCAGGAATCTTCCATGGACATAGTGAGCATTCTTAGTCCCAAGTCAAATCTCATGATGCGACTTTACATCGTAATTCTGAGCAACCCCCCCTCGGCAATCTTAGAGGTTGCCCAGTGTCGACACACACACCTCGCTGTACGGGTCCAGAGTATGAAACGTACATTTTTTCGCTTACCTGAAAATCTAATGATGTTACGTTTCCGTTTCCTGAACGAAAGGGATTTCGACAAAAGAGATTCACTGCAGATAGTTTCCTGAACGAAAGGGATATCGACAAAAGAGATTCATCGTAGATATTTTTATTAGTTGTTTGTAAAATATTGTATTTATTATTCACAGTCTGCCCCGCCATCGTAAAAAAAGACCCGCCGCGGATTTCGCCGGGCGAGTCTTGGTTATATGAGTGCATTAAACGACCTTGGATGCGATCTCGCGTTTGAATTGCTCGATGGCCTCGTCCGTGTCGATCGTGTAGCCGCATTCGAGGCCGATAAAACCGTCAAATCCGGTATTGCGGATCGCCTGCAAAATGTTGACGTAATTCAGCTCGCCGGTGCCCGGCTGCTTCCGCCCCGGATTGTCGGCGATGTGGTAATGGTTGATGCGTCCGATATAATTCGTTGCATTGCGGATGACGTTGCCTTCGGTAATTTGCTGATGGTATACGTCGAACACGAGCTTCACATGCGGGCTGTCGACCTGGTCGATGACATCGACCGACTCGTCGCTGCGCTGCAGGAAGTGCCCTACGTGATCGACAAGACCGTTGAGCGGCTCGACCTCCAGGACGACGCCGGCTTGCTCGCACAGCGGCGCAACTTGCTTGAGCGTCTCGACCATGTTGGCCCGCTGCACTTCGCGCGGCACGCCCGGCATTTCGTTGCCCGTTTGCGTAATGATCGATTTGACGTTTAATATTTTGCACGCCTCGATCGTTTGTTTGATGCCGTCGATGTACTGCTCGCGCAGCGATGCGTCCACCAGGTTGAAGTAACGGGCGCATGTGCCGGAAATGCCCACGCCGATACGTTCCTGCTCCTTGGCGATTTTGGCTAGGTCGAGGTCCCACCAGCCGTAGTATTCAAGCCCGTGAAAGCCGTGCTCCTTGATTTTCTCCAAATGGTAAACGGCGTCCTTGCCCGGATATGCGCCGATACAAAGCGAATATTTCATGAGAAGTTCCTCCTCTTCGTACAATGGTTTGCCGTTAACCCAGCCGTACCGGTTGACCCGTTACAGCGGAGACGTTGGCCGCGATCGTTAATTCATGCGTTTTCAGCGAGTCGGCGTAATCCGATAGAATACGCGATGCATCTCCCGTACGAAGGGCGTGCACGAACGCTTCGTCCTCGACGGCATACGGATTGTTGTCGTTGCGTACTTCTTTTGTGTCCCCCGGAACGATATCCTTCAAGGAATCGCCGCGGATTTCCAATACGCCTGCATCCGTGTACAAATCCAACCCGACGTGATGCCCGATCGGCAGCAGGCACGTATTCGAGATGGTCGCCACGCTGCCGCTTGCCAGCTTCATCGTAACGGTCGCCACGTCGGCGACTGTAGTGCCTTCCACTTTGCCTGCCATAACGCGCCGGCCTTCCGCCGCATAAACCTCCGTTACCTCGCCGCACAAATAGCGGAGCAGGTCGGCAATATGCGTCGTTTGCTCGACGAATTGCCCGCCGGAGCCATCCTGCTTACGCCACCATGGAACCATCGGCATGCCACCCATCCAATAGCCCAGCGCCATGCCGAGCGTGCGCTCCTTCAGCAATTCGCGCGCTTGCTGCACAGTGGACGAATAACGCCAGTGGTAGCCGACCGACGTAATCAGCTTCTTCGCGCTAACCGCCGCCGCGATGCTCCGCGGCACTTCGTTGTCGATGCCCAGCGGCTTCTCGACCAGAAACGGAAGTCCGCGCTCGACGACGAGCGACTCCGCTTCTCCGTGCGCCATCGGCGGCACGCATATGTAAACGCCATCAAGTTTCCGATCGTCAAGCATATCCGTCACTTTGTCGTAGGCTCTCGCATCCGTCCAAGCCGCTGCGGCCGATTCGGCGCGGTCCTTGGCAACGTCGTAGAAAGCGCTTACCGTCACGCCATCCATTTTCGCCAAGTTGTTCAAGTGGGCATGTGCAATGCCGCCGGTCCCGATAAATCCGAGTTTCACGCTCATGAAAAAACTCCTCCTTCGGACTCCTCTAATAAATGGTTTGATGAGACAGGTACAACTTTCCAACCAAATTATAACCTCGCCTCCGGGGGCTGAATATAACAATATATTTGCCTCGGGTAACACGATATTGTCATGAGCGCACATCTGAAACGCTCGCTTTCCCCTAGGGTACGATGCATGCCCGTCGCATTTACGAAACAATCACAAATGGGTATTGAACCAATCTAAGATTCGCCGAAGATAATCTTTCTTGTTTGTCTCCTTCCACCCGATCGGGGCATGGCCTTCCCCGTGGTAAAGCACGTATTCGGCGGTTTTGCCGAGCCTGCGTAGAGCGGCATACATCGGTCCCGCCTGAGCCGAGCAAACCTCGTCTTCCGTTCCTTGCAGGATGAGCACAGGCGCTTGAATGCGATCGAATTCGAAGATCGGCGAGTTGCGTACGTACTTTTTGGGATTTTGCCAAAGCGTCTCTTGAAGGCCAGGCTGCCCGCCTTCCACATATCCAAAAAAATAATCCTGCGCCCGCGGATCAAAATGTGTCGCCTTACTGATTAGATTCGCAAAACCGGCCGAAACGACCGCCGCTTTAAACCAGCGTAGACGGGTAATCGCGACCATCGTATTGTATCCGCCGAACGAATGACCGATGATGCCGATTCGTTCCGAATCGATTTCGGCATGCGATACGAGCGCCTGCATCGCGGCATCTAACCCTCTTGCGATCGCGTCGGCAGGTTCGTCTCCCGTAACGGGCACCTCGGGTAGAAATACGGCATAGCCATGCGAGGTCAACAGATGATGATTTTCAAGCGAGAAGGGCGAGCATCCGAAATACCGAAGCCGCTCCGACATCCTCTCTCCAGCGTAAACCCGAACGATGACGGGAACCGGTCCTTTGACCCTGTTAGGCAGCATCAATACTCCCTTCACTTGCACATCTCCGAGCTGCCATTGCAAAAGCTTGACTGAGCTCAAACGGTCCGAGGGAATGCCCGGATTGAGCTCCCACGCCAGCTCGATTTGTTTCGTCTCCATATCCAGCATGCCTGCGAACACCGGCTCATTTTCGGACTCGGCAAAATAAATCAATTTTTCTTTGTCATCCACCCTGCCCATTGTCGCTCCCCCGACCATCCACGAATAAATCTTCCGCGGCTGCTCCAAAATGCATTCCCGCTGTCCGCTTAAAAGATCAACCCGGTAAAAGCCGCACAGCATCTCTCCAGGCTCGAGAGTTTGAACGATAACGCACGTTTCATCCATGGTGACTGGCGCCGAAACAATGTTCATCACATGATGATCCCACTCCGGCTCAACCTGCGTGATATCACCCGTCTGATGGTGATAATGCCATAAACGCCTCCGTCCTAACAAAAGAACGTCGCCATCTCGCAACGGAATGGGCGGGCAATGCGGATGAAACTGTATTTTCTCCGAATAAGCCAGCCTTCTAGGAGCAGACGCCCCGGTATGGACGGATACCGCCCACAAACCCCCATCAGCGAGCGCCCCCGAAGTGGTGTAGATGATGGACCGGTCGTCGACCCAAGCGAACGTGGGATGCTCCATTTTTACGCCTTGCGCAATACATCGGGGACTTCCGGTTAATGTCGAATGAATCGGCGTTACCCATAGGTCGTAAGTCAATTGTTGACTGCCCATCGATTCTTGGACAGCCCTACTTGCAAAGGCCAGCATCGTACCGTCAGGCGAAATC
Organism: Paenibacillus sp. sgz302148; assembly: GCF_056120465.1. Lineage (NCBI taxonomy): Bacteria > Bacillati > Bacillota > Bacilli > Caryophanales > Paenibacillaceae > Paenibacillus > Paenibacillus sp. sgz302148. The sequence goes on along the minus strand of NZ_JBVYOJ010000010.1, from coordinate 246,163 downwards.
GCCATTTCTATAGGGTGGAGGCCTTCGGCGAGAACTTGAATCTCCCCCGACATGATGTTGACTTTGACAATATCCGCCCGGTAGCGGTTCACAAACGTAAGCGGCGAAGCATCCGAGTCCGCCGTTTGCCCCTTTTCCGATCTATACACCGAAATCGGATCGATTCCACGGGGCTCTATCGATGGCGGGCCAAACACCGATTCATCGACCTCTTCCGAAGGCATCGCCTTCAAGATTAGAGCATCGCCTTCAAGCGTCCATACCGGGTACTCGAAGCCATAAAAAGGGCGAGCGACGCACTCGCCGACTCGCCTTGCTCCCGTCTCTTCGCTCCAAATCCATATGCCTGCCTCGCCGCCCAAATCGCAATAAAAAGCGAGCTTATTCCCGCTCGGCGACCATACCCCGGACCAACTGCTGCAATGGGGATCAGGGATGATTTCAAATCCAGTTTTTTGCCGTAAGTCGTACAGCCATTGCGAGCACCCGGCATTTACCGACGAAACTCCTTTCGAACCCGAGTGGGGCCTGGACGAGGAAAGCGTGACCGACAACCATCGCCCGTCCGGCGATAATCGCGGCGGCAAGCCAATCGCCGGGGTTTTCATTTGTATCAAGCTTTCGATGGATAAAGATGACATGCAAATAACCTCCTACATTCATTTTTTTATAACAAAAAAAACCGGCCGACACACATCCAAGATGTGTTCGACTGGTTTTTTATGCCACCTTATTTAAAAATGCTTCGGAATAACGCCTTCCGGGATTTCCCCGTCCATGTCTAAATAATAATGCCGAATCGGCTTCAAATTGTCGTCAAGCTCGTAGACAAGCGGCGTGCCGGTCGGAATGTTCAGATCGACAATGCCGTCCCCGGAGACGTTGTCCAAATATTGGATCAATGCTCTTAAGCTGTTGCCGTGCGCCGAGACAATCGCTTTTTTGCCCTGTTTCAGAACGGGTACGACATGTTCGTTCCAGTAGGCCACGACGCGTTGCTCCGTGTCGAGAAGATTTTCCGTAAGCGGAACCTTGATGCCATTATACTTCGGGCTTGAAGCCTCGTATCTAGCGTCGTTTGGTTCCAGCTCGGGAGGCCGAGTGTCAACGGATCTTCTCCACAGCTGAACTTGGTCATCGCCGTACTGCCGGGCCGTCTCCGCTTTGTTGAGTCCTTGGAGCGCGCCGTAATGCCGCTCGTTCAGCATCCACGATTTATGTACGGGAATCCACATCAAATCCATTTCGTGCAGCACAATCCATAACGTGCGGATCGCTCTTTTGAGAAGTGAAGTAAAGGCTACATCGAACGCATACCCGTTATTCTTCAAAATTTCGCCCGCTTGCCTCGCTTCCTTCAGACCTTGCTCGGACAAATCGACGTCGGTCCAGCCGGTAAACCGGTTTTCCAGATTCCACACGCTTTGTCCGTGACGGATGAGTACAATTTTGATCATTGTACATCCCCCTTCCAGAACGATGATGTTTGGATGTGACGGACTGTTTCTTCTTTACTATTTTACCACACCTGTCAAGTTATTCAAGTTGCCGCTGCGGGCCAACGTGGATTTCCCGATTCGCCAGAACGGGTATACATGATTTTGTTCATCGGATCCCCTCTTCCTTTTTCATGTTGCTCACAATGTCTCCGCACATTTCCACGCATTCCGAGCAGATGTATGCTCCATGTCCCCTAATAAGTCGCCAAACATCATCCTGATGCATGCCGCAAAAAGAGCAGCGCACTCCCGGCCTACCTTCAACTCTGGTTACGATGTCTCTCGTGCCGATCACTTTTTCAGTTCCGAATAACGAATCGATCGAACAACGAAACAATGCGGAAAGCTTCGGCAGTAGGGCAATATCCGGGGTAGCAAGCCCGGTTTCCCATTTGGAAACGGCTTGTGCTGTAACGCCCAATAAATCTCCCAGTTCTTGCTGCGTCCAGTTTCGTTCGGTTCGTAGCGTTCTTATGCGCTCATTCACTTTATTGACATCCTGCATGCGGCCACCTTCTTTAATGTAATGTATTGCTTTCATCATTACATAAGTGGTATTGCCTGACAACATAAGCAAAGTTGTATGTATTCAACTGCTGGTTGAAGGCAGTTGTTCTATACCTCCGTTTTCCGACCAAAAACAAAAAACCGCGTTCTCCCGCGGCTTTACGATAGTCCTTATTTCTTTTTTGCTGAATCCGGGCTTTTTCGTTTGGTGAAAGAGTAGAACAGCGCAATGCGCCGGTCCCTCTCTGTTTGTTTGGTTACTAGATATTTGCGAAACGGGATTGAATGTCCCGAAACTCGTGCACGAAATCGACCGGTATCATCGGATCCTCCGTTTCAATTTCACGTTGATGCTGTTTCAGCAACCGGCTGGCTTCTTCGTTCAATCGGGTTACATCGTTGGTTTGGTGAAAAATGATATAGTTGAGCGTGTGACGCAGCTTAATGAAATCCTGCAAATAGGCGATCTCATCTTCAGTCACCGTGTTCGCTCCCAAATAACCCTTCATAAAACAGCGAAACAACGTTGTGCAGTATTCCGCTTTATTCTCGAATTCCCTGGGAGGGAAGCACAATGCATAATATAACGCAATCCCGATATCGTTAACAAAATAAGTGTAGCTGCAATCGTCAAAATCAAATAGATGGATGATTCCTTCATGCAAGTAAAAGTTTCGATTGTGGATATCCGCATGGACGAGCCCGTAAGTATCCTTCGTTCTAGGCAAGGCATGAAGCCGTTGCATTCTTTGCTTTACAAGAGGTTTCATCACGTCGCCGGGCTGAAGATATTTATCGGCTTTGAGTTGTTCTTCATCTTCCCATTCCTGGCGTTTGTACGCCGGGGAACTTAACGTATACTCCTTGGTAGCATGGTGGATTTTCCCCAGTAGTTCCCCCCATTTTTCGAAAAGCGATTCATCCCAAACTTCGGCTGTGATCGGTGTTCCCGGCGCTTTTTCGTAAGAAATCGCCAGAAACGAGCCTTGTCCCGCCGGGATCTCTTCTACCATTTGACCTCTCGTTGAGGGAACTGCTCGGGAAACGGACAGTCCTTGGTCCGCCAAATGGTTCAGCCATTCGATTTCGCCTAAAATGTATGGAATCGACCTTCTCAGAGTGTGCGTGATCTTGAGAATATATGATTTGCCGTTCTTCCTGTACTCGTAAACAAAGCTTTCAAAACCGCCAACGGAACGGACTTGATCTGCCGGAATGCCGTATCTTTGTATCGCTTCAAGCCGTATTTGCTCGGTGAACTGCTTTTGAATGGCTGGTATCATGCGGAATCGGATCTCCTTAAGTCGATTGTTCGTTTAGTTTATCAGACTTCATTGATCAAGAAGTACGGGAAGAATGTAATATACAAAAACAATCCCAAGGAGTAACGCCCGATCCCGACAAAAAGAAAACCTTTCCCGCATCCATCGGGAAAGGCCTTGAAAAGTATCATCTACGCAAAAGCAAGCTCAAAACGCTGTCCCGCCGCCACTGGCAATACGATTAGCCTACGGCACTCCGACTCGGTCGGAATCCCGGCATCGGTGCCGTCGCATAAAATGCTGACCACCTTTTGCCCTTGCGGTATGCGGATACGATGAGCGTTGTCGNACTGGCAATACGATTAGCCTACGGCACTCCGACTCGGTCGGAATCCCGGCATCGGTGCCGTCGCATAAAATGCTGACCACCTTTTGCCCTTGCGGTATGCGGATACGATGAGCGTTGTCGACATCCGCCCGCAGGACGAGCCGTCTGGCACGGCCGCCGCGCCAGACGAGATCGAGCTCGGCGCCGCCGCGTGCGCGCAGGCCGGTAAATTCGCCGTCCTGCCACGCCTCCGGTAGCGCGGGCAGCAGCTCGATTTCGCCGGCGTGGCTCTGCAGCAGCATCTCGGCGATACCCGCCGTACCGCCGAAGTTGCCGTCGATCTGGAACGGCGGATGCAGGTCGAGCAAGCTCGGAAGCGTCGATTTGCGCAGCAGCGTTAATACGTTCGCATAAGCTTGCTGCCCGTCGGCAAGTCTCGCCCAGAAGTTGACGATCCACGCGCAGCTCCAGCCCGTATGGCCGCCGCCGTAAGCAAGCCGGCGCTCCAGCGTGCGCCGCGCGGCTTGCGCCAGCTCCGGCGTATGCCGCAGCGTTATCGCATCCCCGGGATGCAGCGCATACAGATGCGAGATGTGCCGATGTCCGGGCTCGGCTTCCTCGTAGTCCTCGAACCATTCCAACAGCTGGCCGTGCTTGCCGATGCCCTGCTCCGGCAGGCGGCCGAGCGCATCCGACCACGCCGCGCGCAGCTCCGCGTCCAACCCAAGCCGTTCGCCGGCTTCGATGCATTGGCCGAACAAGCCGCGGATGAGCTGCGTGTCCATCGACGGGCCCATGCATACAACCGCCTTCTCGCCGTTCGGCAAAATGTATTCGTTCTCCGGCGAAATCGAAGGTCCGCTAAGCAAAAGCCCCTCCGGCGTTTCGTGCAGGTAATCGAGGTAGAACAGCGCCGCTTCGCGCATGATCGGGTACGCCTTGTCACGTAGAAACCGAACGTCCCGCGAGAACGAATAACGCTCCCACAGATGCGCGCATAACCACGCCGCCCCCATCGGCCAGAGGCCGTAGCGAACGGCGGCTCCCGGCGTCGTAAAGCCCCATATATCGGTGATGTGATGCGCAACGAAGCCGCGGCAGCCGTAATGCACTTCTGCGGTTCGCCTGCCCGGTTCGACAAGCGTTTCGATAAAATCGAACAACGGCTCATGACATTCAGCAAGGTTGCACGTCTCCGCATGCCAGTAATTCATTTGCAAATTGATATTCAGGTGGAAATCGCTCTCCCACGGCGGCGTCATGCTCTCGTTCCAAATGCCTTGCAGATTGGCGGGCAACGTTCCTCGTCGACTGCTAGAGATTAGCAGGTAGCGGCCGAACTGAAAGTACAATTCGACCAGCCCCGCATCCTCGCCGCCTTGCTGCATCCGATGCAGCCGTTCATCGGTCGGCAGCTGTGCGGGCTGCCCGCCGGTTCCCGGCTGACCTGCGCCGATGCCCGACGCGGCTTCAAGCTCGCCGAGCCGCAGCTCGCACCGCGCATACAGCGCGCGGTAATCGCGCACGTGCGCATCCAGCAGCTGCGCGTACGGCTGCGCCGCGGCCCGCTCCAGCGTCGCTCGCGACGCCGCTTGCGGGTCGCCGCCGCGGAAATCGCTCGCCGCGCTCAGTAGCAGCGTCGCCGCATCGGCTCCGCAGACGACGACTGCGCCGTCCGCGGCTATAGCGGTGCCGCCCTCCGCGGCGACCGCCAGCTCGGCGCAGAAGGCGAGCCCGGCGCCGCCGTCAACGCGGCCGCGCAAGGCAAGCCGCGAGGCTCCGGCGACGGTGCAGGCGGCATCGCGTTCGCGCGCAAGCGAGACGCGGAACGTTAGCGCGCCGGGCTCGCTGGCGGTGAGCCGCACCGCGATGACCCCGTCCGCGGCGCTGGCGAAATATTCGCGGCGGTACGACACTCCGCCCGCGCGGAAGCTCATACATGCGACCGCACGCTCCAGGTCCAGCTCGCGCTCATATTCGCTCGCCTCCACATCATCCAAGCGATCCCATTCCATGACGAGCTCGCCTAACGGCTCATACGGCTTGATCCGCTTCGGCTTGCTGATCAAAGTCTCCTCGGCGAGCGCCCCCGCTTCGGTTAATCGGCCCTCCAGCAGCAGCCGGCGCACTTCGCGCAAATGAGCAGGCCCTTCCGGATTGTTCCGATCCATCGGGCCGCCGCTCCATATCGTTTCCTCGTTCAGAGGCACTACGTCTTTGACGATACCGCCCAATATCATCGCACCCAACCGGCCGTTGCCGATCGGCATGCCGTGATCCCATTGCGGTGCAGGCGAACGGTACCATAATCGCCTGCCTTCCTTTCTGCTCTTTTTCATTCGGCTGCTTCCCCTCTTCCATGCTATTCGGAAGTAATTGTAACAACCGCAGCTGCCGAACCATATGCATATTTCTTATTTGTTTTTGTACAAAATGAAGAATTAGTCACTGTAATGTTTGTATGTAGCTTTCTTTCCCAACCGACAATGTCGCTTGCAGCGGCAAATGATCCGATGCGAAGGGGATTGTCCGCACGGCTTCGACAGTATCGATTTCGATTGCGGAGCTTGCAAACACGTAATCCAATTGAAAGATCGGACGAAACGACGGAAAAGTGCAGCATGGCGACTTTCCTGCGGCATAGCATATATCGGTCATATGAGATGACATTTGCCTCCACCTGGCAGTCCCCGGCCGCATATTCATGTCCCCCATCACAATAGCCGGTTGCGGGCCGTTTTTGATTTTGTTTCGGATATATTCCGTTTGTTTTTTATGCAGCAACGGGTTCAGGCTAAGATGCGTAACATAAACTTTCACCGGCTGGTCGTGTATGAGTACGTCGGTTTCCAGAAGGGCACGTCCTTCAATGATTTTGATATAAAAATCCATCGGATGATTGTGAGCCGACGTAATCGGATAACGGGACAACAAAGCGTTTCCGTATTGCCTAACCGTCATGCCCTTCCTAGGTCGAAAACTTACCGTCTCACCAAAAGCAAAGTACATCCCTAACCTTTCCGCGAGCCATGAGGCCTGATCGACATAAGCGCTTCTCCTCATGAAGCATCGGTCCACTTCATTTAATCCGACAAGCTCCGCACCGTTCTCTTCGATCATGCCGGCGGTACGTTCCAAATCCAACTTGCCGTCGGTTCCTTTTCCGTGGTGCATATTGAATGTCATGACCTTGAATTTCAACGCCGATTCCCCCTTCGCCCCGCAATGAAAAGACTCTAACCGCCGTACAAGTGTTAGAGTCTTATTTTGCATCAATGTTCAGCTATATTCAACGATCATTGATTTTTTTGTTGCGATTGCGATTGCGAAGTTAGAATGGACGATTGCAGTTGGCTGCCGATTGTTCGATCGCCGACGTTAACATTTCTTTTGCGATGGTCGCTGCCGCTTCTGCTTTTTTGAGCAAATTTGCGTCAATTTGCGGCAATGTTGACCTCCGGTTGGTAGTGCTTCGCAATATTGTTGTATTGTTGTCGAATATCAAGCCTTTTATGTACCCAATAAATCCCCCCGTATCTTACTCCCCCATAAAATCGTGATTTTGAAGGATTGGATTGTGCGGTTGGTTGGGAATCGTTAACCGGAATGTTGAAGCGAATTCAAATGCACAATAAAAACTGCTGTCTAACAAAAAACAAGGTGGTGATTCCTGTGCAATGGATTGCTTCATTATTTAACGGTACGAATAGGCGTAGAACAATTTGGTCTTTATTGGCCATAGGCGGATTAGGTGCCACCGCTATTGGGATGTCAAGACGTCGCTTGAATGGGGCCAAAAGGCGGCAAATGTTCCAGCCATTCAAAAGATTGCTACAAAACCGCTAAAAATCGTCGTCGACAACAAAACGGACGCTCGTTCCGAATCTGTACGGGATAAGGTATAATGGAAACGACAACGAATCCCGTGGAGATCCGCTATGAACTCGATGAATCAAGCGCTGTTATTAAAACAATACATGTCCAACATGCAAACCAACGTCCTTATGGCCGATCTCAGCAAAGTACCGCGCCATTGGGGGAATTCAGGGTATGTGCCGGACTACCATAAATTTTATTTCTTTCTTGGCGGCGAGGGGGAAATCGCGATTAACGGCGTCGGTTACGATCCGAAGCCGGGAGATCTGATGCTTATCCCTTCCGGCGTGCAGCAGGCGCATGGGACGATCAGCGACGATACGTACTATAAATATTGGTGCCATTTCTCCGCTGCCGTCGGCGATTTGAGCATCTTTGAATTGATTCGCGGGCCTATTTTACTGACGATGCATGAACCTGAACGGATCGAGGCGCTGTTCGCGGAGCTTGTCCGCTATCATTACAAAGAAGAAGCGACCGCTGTCTGGAAGGTTAATGCGCTGCTGCTCGATTTGTTGTACTGCTATTTCGAGCAGGGCGGCATGGAACATGTTCCTTTGGAAGGGTCGCTGACGCTGGACAAGATGGAATCGGTCGTCCGTTACATGGAGGCACATTTGGCGGAACCGGTTGCGATGGACGATCTAGCCAAGATCGTCCACCTGCATCCGAATTATTTCAGCCAATTGTTCCGCAGCATGCTGGGCATCCCTCCGCTGCAATACTTGAATCAGCTGCGCATTAAGAAGGCGCAGTCCTTGCTGCTCGGCACCGAACTTTCGGTTACGCAAGTCGCCTCCGAAGTCGGCATGGAGCTGCACTATTTCAGCCGGACGTTCCGTAACCGGGTCGGGTTCACCCCTTCAGATTACCGCAAGGCCGTGCGGCCGTAGACAAAAGTGCCACGATGCGTCACGGGAATACCCGCATTCCGTCGTCCCATCGTTCATCATGGGCTATGCTATGCAACCGGCGATGCCGGCCATGCCGATCCCATTTCTTCAGATCGAATATACCAGCGCTTCGGCCATGTCATATTTCCGGGAGCCGTTCAAGTTCGGCGTATAGATATGGAAGCTGACCGCCCTGCTGCGGTTCGGATTGCTCATCTTATGAATTTGATGCTTCGTAGCGTAGAAGAACCCATTTTTGCCGATCCGCCTCTCGCAAATGACCGACGGTATTCCGCGCTCGTTCAGCGCGTATTCCGTGTTGATCATTTCTCCTTCCAGCACCATCGCGCAGCCGATCGACTCCCCGTGATCGTGCACGAACGTTTCTCCGTAAGCGGGAAGGTGGATGACGGCGACCTCGATATCGTCCGTCTTGAGCAGCATATTTTTCCCGTATGGCAGCTCCTTCGGTTCCGTGACGGATTTTTGGATGAATTCATCCGTGAACTGAATCGATTCGATCACTTTCCGCAGCTGCTGCGGTTTTTTTTCTCCCATCCTGTCTAAATTCTCCTTGATCCATTCCTGCAATGTCATATCCTCTTGCTCCTCCTTTGTTAAGTAAGCCGCCGAAACTTGCTTTTGCCTGTTGGAAAGAAGTCTTTCAAAGATCTGATATTATTACAAAACCTTTGGTTTTCCATAAAAAAAACTTATATATTGCTCATGGAATATGCAGATCACTCTTCCAATGTATGATCGGGAGGAGGAAACGGTTACGGCATCACGCTCTGTATTTCCAAATATTCGCAACCTATTTTGAAGATGCTTCGTTTGTTAAAACATAAGCATTGTATCGGGGGGCGATCGTTTGAAGCGTTTCTGTTCCATCCTACTGTTTGTTTTCCTTCTAGGTTGTACGGAACGTCACGAATTGTCGGAGAAACAAATTGTCTCACAGCATTTCCCCATGACGATGTTTCCGACGGCGGATACTGGTCATTGGACGGGAAAACTTTAGAGGAACTTCAGCCCTTGCCATTCCTAGAGTGGAGACAGTCATGGGTAAAGAAATATTCGGGATAAAAAAAGCTCCTATTCGAAGCCCCCTCCACGAAGATATTAAAACAAAAAAACGGCATACGCCGTTTTCTTGATTCATCATGATTGCCGATCAATCATGTCCCGTTGAACGTCCCTTTCAGGAACGAATACATATCGTCCTCCCCTGGGGAATATATTCACTGAACGCCTCACTATTGTTGACCAACCGTCTTCGCCTCGCAATTCGTTTTGACTCTGACAGCTTGCTTCTTATAGTAAGAAGGCGACACGCCCGTATACTTCTTGAACATTCGCGAGAAATACGTCACGTCTCCAAGTCCGACCTGAAAGCAAACTTCCGTTATGGATAGATCCGATCGCGTGAGGAGCTCGGTTGCTTTCTCGATGCGCAGTTCAATCAAATAATCGTTGTACGTTCTGCCCGTAAATTGCTTGAACAAGTCGCAAAAACGCGTTTTCGAGAGCAAAGCGATCTTGCATGCGTGATCCAGGCGGATCTCCTTGTTATAGTTTTGATGAATATAATCCATCGCGGCGGCGATGAGCGGCCGGAATTTATCCGACTTATCGATCATCTCCCGCACTTCGTCTTCCCGGTAGGCCCGAATGATAATGGACAATAGCTTCAGCAGGTTGCCTTTAATCATCAGCTCGTAATACGGCTTGCGCGTGTTAAATTCCCGGTTCATCTCGCGCAGCAATTGATTGACCTGGTAGTCGACGTTGTCCGTTAAGGTAATTTTGGGCTTGACCTTGTCCTCCGTCGTCAGAAACTGCTCCAGATAGGCGTAGTCGAAAAAATCGTTTTGCAATGGCAATTGCCCAAAGCGGTCGTTGATGAAATCGGGCATAAATTCACAGCCGATGATCTCGTACCCGTTGCCTGGCGTCGTTTCGATGCGGTGTACCGAAAAAGGCGGAATAATGAACAGGTTTCCTTTCACCATCTTGTGCCTCTCGTTATTCACGCAATGGATGAGTTCCCCCTTGCTCACATACAAAATTTGAATATAGTCGTGGTAATAATCTTCCGTAACCGACTCGAAATTTTCATTGATGCTGTATATTTTGCAAGGGAGATTGCTGCTCATTTCCCGCCCCGAATAAAAAAACCGGTAGCCGTTGTAGTACAGCACTTGTTCCGCTTTGGCAACGAACGGAATCATGGAAACACTCCTTTCGGCTTATTACCTCCATCACCTGTTATTCTTAAGTATAAAGGGTTGCAAAAGGGAACATTGGGATTTTTGTTCGGCATTGTTGAAATATAGTACGAGAATGATCAACCTCCCCGACTGGTTTGAATAATCAACCTATTTTCTTTAGCATACTTTTTTTCGATTTCAATAAATTTGTTAATTGTCCGCGATTTTTGGATAATATTACGCAATCTTCCGCACCGGGCCATTGTTCCGGGAACGCAAAAGAACCCCCCGCAAAGCGGAGCCTGGCTTCGAAGCTGCACTGACAACTAGACCTTTCCGATACATGCAAAAAAAGAGCCTTTCGGCTCTTTTTTCGGTCCTTCTTCTCGCTTATTTGCTCGAGTACACTTCGATCGCGGCCAAGGTCGGGCACCAGCGGGATGCCGTAATGTTTACGCGGAGATTGCGGGTCGTAACTTCGTCGAACTTGCAGATGCGCTTGCGGCCGATGATCGTGTTCGAGAGCAGCGGCTTCCACTCGCCGCCTGCTTTGTATTCGATCGTGAAGCTTTCGACCCGTTGACTCATGCGGTGTTCCTTCAGCACGATATGGTCGAACGAAGCTTCCTGCGCCAGCTCGATTTCGATCGTCGCTTGCTCGGTGCCTTCGTTCGGCGCCCAATACGTGTCCGGATTGCCGTCGACGATGCTGGCCGCCTCATGGCCGCTCTGCGTTTCAGAAGCGGTGACGGTTGCGCCCGCCGCCAGATCGTTGCTGAAAATGCGGCGGATCGTATCACCCAGTTCCTGCAGCCGTTGCATGTCGTTTTCGTGGAACAGGCCGCGCCTGTCCGGCGGGATGTTGAGCAGGAACGACGCGTTGCCGCCGACCGATCCGTAATAAACGTGCATGAGTTGCTCCAGCGATTTCACTTGGTCGTCCTGTGAAGCATGGTAGAACCAGCCCGGGCGAATCGACGTGTTGACTTCCGCCGGATACCAGATCAAATTATTCTCGTGCTGAATAATCGCGCGGCTGCCAAGATCCTCGTCTTCCGAGCTGTAGCGCTTCGCGAACTCGGCGTTGTCCTCCTGCTGGGATTCGGAATGGATCTTCTCGTTGTCTCTAAGCGATCCCGGCACGACGCTCCATTCCGATTTGCGGCAATGGCCCGCTTCGTTACCGCACCAGCGGATGTCCGGTCCGCACACGTTGATCACCGCGTTCGGCTGCAGCTCGCGAATGACGGAGTAATAAGCGTCCCAATCGTACACTTGGCGTTTGCCGTTCGGGCCTTCGCCGCAGGCGCCGTCAAACCAGACGCAAAAAATATCGCCGTAATTCGTCAGCAGCTCCCTTAGCTGGTTCACGAAAAACGCATTGTAAGCCGGCGAATCGCCGTAGGTCGGCTCGTGGCGATCCCATGGCGACAAATAAACGCCGAACTTGATGCCGCCTTTGCGGCAAGCATCCGCGACTTCCTTCACGATGTCGCCTTGCCCGTTTTTCCATGGGCTGTTCTTGACCGTATGCTCCGTATATTGGCTTGGCCACAAGCAGAAGCCGTCATGGTGCTTGCACGTCAGAATGAGCCCTTTCATCCCTGCGGCAAGACAACCTTGTACCCATTGATCGGCGTCGAATTCGGTCGGGTTGAAGATCGAAGGGCTCTCGGTTCCATGCCCCCATTCTTCGTCCGTGAACGTGTTGACGGTAAAATGGACAAACGAATAAAATTCCATGTCCTGCAGAGCGAGCTGACGCTCCGAAGGCTTCACATTGGCGGCTTTATAAATGATATCGTTCAAGCTCATCCTAAGTTCCTCCCTAGTAAATCCACGCGAAGATTATGATATAGTCCTCTGCATTATACTGAAACCGCTAGGCCACCACAATGCACAAAACTAAGGTGAATATGTACGATTCAAAGCAATTTACGCTTGTAAAAAATCACATATAGTCCTGATCCGAGGTGAAAGAGTCCGTAGAACAGCGGCCTAACGTAAAAAGCGCCTCTCGCTCGTTCGCATGAACGGGAGAAGCGCTTTGCCACATAATCACCAAGTAATCCAAGGCTTCGAGCCGAACGCGTCGCCGTTCAGCAGATCCGCGAACGGAATCGTATAAGCGAACAGGATGAGCACGACGAGGATGCCGACCCATACGCCCCAACGCTCGAACAGCTTCGGCGTCGCTTCCGCCGTTTCGGCGGTTTCGCCGACCGGGTATTCGGTAACGCCTTTCGGCGAACGCAGCAAGGAGATCACGTTCCAGATCATTAGGATGACCCCGACGAACAGAATCGTGCCGCCGATCGCCATCGCGACATAATACGGCATCCACATGACGGTTTCGGGACTATCGTTGTACGTCGTAAAGGCCGTACGGCGCGGTGCGCCAAGCAAGCCGACGGTGTGCATCGGGCCGGACATGAACAGCATGCCGATCAGCCAGACGACCGTTTGCACAATGCCGCGTCGGTTCAGCTCGCGCGTCAGCACGCGGCCGGTGATGTGCGGGATGAGCCAGTACGTCACGCCGAAGAACGTCAGCGCTACGCTTGTGGCTACGGTCAGATGGAAGTGGCCTGTCACCCACAGCGTATTGTGCACGACCTGGTTCATCTGGTTGCTCGCATTGATGATGCCGCCTGCGCCGGCCGGAATAAAGACGAGCATGCCCATGAACGGAGCGAAGAAGCGGACGTCCTTCCATGGCAGCTTCTTCACCCAGCCGAACAAGCCTCTCGCCCCTTGGGAGCGGCCGTACAGCTCGAAGGTCGCGAACATGGAGAACGCGGTCATGAGCGACGGCACGATAACCATAAACGTCAGCACGACTTGAATGTATTTCCACGTCGAGGAAATGCCAGGCTCCATGAGCTGGTGGTGGAAGCCGACCGGAATCGAGAAGAGCAGGAACAGCAGGAACGACAGGCGCGCCAGCGCGTCGCTGAATATTTTGCCGCCGATGACTTTCGGGATGACGACATACCAGCACATATAAGCCGGCAGCAGCCAGAAGTATACGAGCGGGTGGCCGAAATACCAGAATAATGTCCGGCTCACCATGACATTGATCGTATCGACCCAACCTAGCGACCACGGAATGAACTGCAATACGACGGTTGCGGCCACGCCAAGCGTCGCGATGATCCATAAGAGCATCGTTACGACGGCCATGAAGGTGAAAAGCGGCGACATTTTGCCTTGATGGTTTTTGCGCCACCAACGGTATTGGGTGAAGATGCCTAAGCCGCTCATCCAGCTGCCGATCACGACTAGAGCAAGCGCGATGTAGAACAGCGGCGAAGCTTTCATCGGCGCATAGAACGTATATAACACCGTCGCCTGATTGAGCAGAATCATGACGGTGCCGATCGCGGTGCCGACCGACATAAGCCAGAAGCCGATCCAGCCGAGCCTACGGACTCCCGGCAGCAGTTGGCCGCCCGCGGTTTTCGCCACGCCGGAGATCAGGAACCCGATGATGAAATAGGTGGTAAAAATAAGCGCCATTAACACGCCGTGCGCGGTGAGCAGCTGGTAATATCCGATGCCTGCGGGCAGCGTAATCATGCCGCCCCGGACGAGCCCTTGCAGCACGCCCGCAATGCCGCCAAGCAGCAGCGCCCCGAAGGCGAACAAAATATGCGCAAGCACGAGCGATGCATCCTTGCGGTCAAAGCTTTGTTCTTTCTGCTCCGCTCGTTCCTTCGGCGCGGTTTGCTCCGTTACGAGCTTCATATTCGCGTTTGCGATTGCCATCGCCTTCATCCCCTCATTTAACGATTACGGTCGTCGACATGTACTCATGGCCGATCCCGCAATATTCGTTGCACAAAATCAAGTATTTGCCCGGCTTGTCGAACTTGTGCGTCAAGTGGTTGACCTCGCCCGGCACGACCATCATGTTGACGTTTGTTCCCGGAATTTCGAAGCCGTGGACAACGTCGGTGCTCGTTACCTGAAAATGCACCGTCGAGCCTGCCGGTATTTCCATCTCGGACTGATTGTAGCCGAACGCGTACGCGACCATCGTTGCCGTATATTCGTGATCGCCTGTTTTCTCCAGACCCGGCTTGTCAAAAGGCGCAGTTTCGGTGACCCGCTCGGGATTGATCGTATGATGGTCCCCGGTCGGCGGTTCCATGCCCATCGCAAACGCGCTGACCCCGATGACGGACAAAAACACGACAAGCATCCCGATCCCGAAGATGAGCCATATTTTCTCCAAACGATGTAAATGCATCTTTTTGTTTCCTCCCCTTTATGTTCGTTTACGATGCCGAACCATTAGCTGCGGGCGATGAATAAAACAAATACGCCGATCCAGGTCAGCGCCAAAAATCCTCCCAGCAGCATGACGGATACGAATGTCCCTTTGAGCGATTGCTCTTCTCCGGACTTTTCCTTGCGTTTATCGGCCATATTGCGACTCTCTCCTTTCCCGGCGGGTGGCTGATTCGCTCATTCATGCTGCCATTGTACGCCGAAATCCGCGCCGCTACTGTGAGCGATATCACAGAAAGGTTAGCCCCATTGTTACTACATTGTGACAACATCATTGCTAAAGACTCAGCATTGCATGGCTTCAATTCGGATATTTTTCATAAAAAACCTTAGTATTTCTTTTTTGGTCAATATTCCTGATACTGAAGGTAATACGAAGGATAAGGAGATGGTTTTGTGAACCAACACTCACCAACCATAAGGGAAGTTAATGAGAACGATGATTTTGATTACCTTTTGGAGCTAATGAACGACACTTTTAGCAGACATTTTAAAAACACGGTATGTAGTGTAATCTTTTCTCCGGATGAGTTGAAAAATCAATATGCCGAACAAAAAGCTTATGTCGCCGTTTGCGATGGGAAATTCATTGCGGTAACCCATGTCCGCTTGACAACAATGTTAAAAAACGGATATTTAAATTACGGATATTTAGAAGGGTACGAAACGGCCTTGACTGCATTGGTTGAAAATTGTGGATCTTACGTACAATCCAATCAAGGACATAAACTGCTTGCGTTCGCTAGAACAAAATTCGGGCAGGTCAGAAATAAAGAAATCGCTTTTTTGGAAAGCTTGGGATTTGTTTCCGATGAGTACAGCTATATTACATGTCAGCTTTCTTTGGAGAGCTGGAGCGCCCCAGACCCTTTGGACACAACGGATATTGAACCTATTGCCGATATGGAGACAAATGAAATATATAATCTATTGCTCGAGGACGGAGAGGATGAGATGGCCGAACTGTTCATTAGACAGTTCCCTTCCGGGCAGCGGAGGAACCGGGTCGTCCTCTGCACTCGAGATCAAGCAACCGGAGAAATCGCAGGTATTGCGTATTACGAAGTCTATGTATATCGCCCTACCCCGGAGGAATCCATTCTTCACGCAAGCGCATTCGGGCTCCATTTCAGACCTGAACATGTTGTAAATGCATCCGATAAAAAGCGGTTGCTTCAAGCAGCTCTTCAGTCGATGAAACAGTTAAACGTACAGCATGTGATGACCAAAATGACTTTAAACCATTTCGACGTATTTGCGGCCATGGCGGCAGAAGGGTTCACGAATGACGGCCTCGAAGAACTGAATTCATTGCGGTTAACAAAAAGCGTATAGGGTGATTCGATGAAAAAATACGTGAATGCCCGGGATGTACTGCCAAAGGAGTTAATCGAAGAAATCCAAAAATACGTGGCAGGGCAGCATTTATACATTCCACAATCGAACCGTCAGCCGTGGGGGACTTCAACAGGAAGTCAAGACGAGTTTCAAATGCGGAATGCAGAAATTAGGCGGAAACACGCCGGCGGTGTCCCGATCAAACAATTAGCCGTCATGTTCAGCCTGAGTGAAGAAAGAATTCGTGGAATTATTTACGAAAAGCTTATCGAAGAGTAAAAAAGCGGCAATCCGGATGAAAAAAATCATTCCCGGATTGCCGCTTTCATCGTTCATATCGTCTGTGCGGTGCTCCTTCAAGCTTTCGGCTGGGCCGCTGCTTGACGGCCTTGTTCTACCAGCCGCATGGCCCGGACCATCTCCTTGTCGCCCGGCGTCGGAACACCTTCTAGCTCATAGGCTCGGCCGAGTTGCTGCCACTTGTAAACGCCCATGCGATGGTACGGCAGCAGTTCCAGCTTCTCCACCGATTGCATGCTGCCGATAAATTCGCCTAACGCCCGGAGGTCCTGCTCGTGATCCGTAACGCCGGGCACGACGACGTGGCGAATCCACATCGGCTTGCGCAGCTCCGACAGCCGTCTGGCGAAACGGAGGATACGCTCGTTCGGCTGGCTGGTGAGCCACGCATGCTTGTCCGCGTCCATCAGCTTCAGGTCGAGCAGGACAAGATCGGTCGCCTCAAGCAAGCCGGAAGCGTGATCGGGCTCGCAGAAGCCCGACGAGTCGAGCGCCGTATGGAGGCCGAAGCGCCGCTTCGCTTCGCGGAACAGCGCTTCAACGAACGGCGCCTGCAGCGTCGGCTCGCCTCCCGTTACGGTAATCCCCCCTCCGGAACGGCGGTAATAGTCTACATACGGTTTGATCCGTTCCAAGACTTCGTCGACGTTCATCGGCGTGCCCGTACCGGTATCCCAGGTGTCGGGGTTGTGGCAATACTTGCACTGCAGCGCACATCCCTGAAGGAAGAGGACAAAGCGTATGCCCGGGCCGTCAACGGTACCGAATGTATCCATGGAATGAATACGGCCTATCATACGGAATCCCCCTTGTGTTGTTCTGTTACATCGCCCCGTGGAACGTTCGGTTTATGACGTCGAGCTGCTGTTCGCGCGTCAGCTTAATGAAGTTGACGGCATATCCGGAGACGCGGATCGTCAGCTGCGGATACTGTTCCGGATGCTCCATCGCGTCAAGCAGCTGCTCCCGGTTGAACACGTTGACGTTCAGATGGTGCGCGCCTTGCGCGAAGTATCCGTCCATCAGCGACGCCAGGTTGCTGACTCGCACTTCCGGCTCGCGGCCGAGCGCCTTCGGCACGATCGAGAACGTGTTCGAGATGCCGTCGAGGCTGTGCTCGTAAGGCAGCTTGGCGACCGACGCGAGCGATGCGAGCGCGCCCATCCGGTCGCGGCCGTGCATCGGGTTCGCTCCCGGCGCAAACGGTTCGCCCGCGTGGCGTCCGTCCGGCGTCGAGCCGGTCTTCTTGCCGTAAACGACGTTGGACGTGATCGTCAGCACCGACATCGTCGGTACCGCGTTCCGGTACGTCTTATGCTTGCGCAGCATATTCATGAACGTCTCGACCAGCTCCACCGCGATATCGTCGACGCGGTCGTCGTTGTTGCCGTATTGCGGGTATTCGCCCGTAATCTCGAAATCGACGGCGATGCCTTTGTCGTTCCGAATCGGCTTAACGGTTGCGTATTTGATCGCGCTTAAGCTATCGGCGACAACCGACAAACCGGCGATGCCGCAGGCCATCGTCCGCACGATCTCCCGGTCGTGCAGCGCCATCTCCAGGCGCTCGTAGCAGTATTTATCATGCATGTAGTGGATGACGTTCAGTGTGTTCATGTACAGTCCGGCGAGCCATTCCAACATAACCGTGTAGCGCTTCATGACTTCCCCGTATTCCAGCACCTCGGAGGTGATCGGCGCGGCCGCCGGTCCGACTTGGACGCCCAGCTTCTCGTCGACGCCGCCGTTGATCGCGTACAGCAGCGCCTTCGCCATGTTAGCCCGGGCTCCGAAAAATTGCATTTGCTTGCCGATCCGCATCGCCGACACGCAGCAGGCGATTCCGTAATCGTCGCCGTAATATGGCCGCATCAGATCGTCGTTTTCGTATTGGATCGAGCTCGTTTCGATCGATACTTTGGCGCAAAACTTCTTGAACGCTTTCGGCAGCTGCTCGGACCAGAGCACGGTCAAGTTCGGTTCTGGCGCCGGCCCCAGATTGTAGAGCGTGTGCAGGAACCGGAACGACGTTTTCGTTACGCGCGTTTGGCCGCTCAGGGCCATGCCGCCGATCGACTCCGTCACCCATGTCGGGTCGCCGCTGAACAGCTCGTTATAGTCCGGCGTCCGCAGAAACTTGACGAAGCGAAGCTTCATAACGAAATGGTCGACCAGCTCCTGCGCTTCCTCCTCGGTCAATGTCCCCTCCGCGATGTCCCGCTCGAGGTAAATGTCGAGGAAGGAGGAGACGCGGCCGAGGCTCATCGCGGCCCCGTTCTGTTCTTTGATCGCCGCAAGGTAGGCGAGGTAAAGCCACTGCACCGCTTCGCGGGCGTTAGCCGCAGGCTCCGATACGTCGAAGCCGTACGTTGCGGCCATCGCCTTCAGCTCCTGCAAGGCGCGAATCTGCTCGGACAGCTCCTCGCGGGCGCGGATAACGTCCTCGTTCATCTCGCCCACTTCAAGCTGCAGCAAGTCCCGCTTCTTCGCTTCGATCAGCCGGTTCGCGCCGTACAGCGGAAGGCGACGATAGTCGCCGATGATCCGGCCTCGGCCGTAAGCGTCTGGCAGCCCCGTAATGATGCCTGCCCTGCGCGCCGCGCGCATCTCTGTCGTATAAGCGTCGAACACGCCTTGGTTGTGCGTCTTGCGGATGTCCGTGAACAGCCGCTTCATGTCCTCCGGCAGCTTGTAGCCGTAAGCCTCACAGGCGTCGTCCACCATCTTGATGCCGCCGAACGGCTGCACGGACCGCTTGAGCGGCGCGTCCGTCTGGAAGCCGACGATTTTCTCCAGCTCCCGGTCGAGATACCCGGGGCCATGGGACGTAATCGTCGAAACGGTATGAACGTCCACGTCGAGGACGCCTCCGTTCTCCCTTTCCTTCCGGAACAGCTCGCTCGCCTCGCGCCATAACGCCGTCGTAGCCTCGGTCGGGCCGGCCAGAAAAGCGTCGTCGCCTTCATACGGGGATATGTTCCGGTCCAGAAAATCTTTCGTGTCGATATGCTTCTGCCACTTGCCCTCGCGGTAGCCGCGCCAGCCGGCCGGAGCCGATGGCTCGGTTCCGGCGGCGAGGGCGGCTTGCTTGACGTTCGCTTCTTGTACTGACATGGTTGTTCTCCCTCCTGATAGAAGTTAATCCACTGGATTGTTTAGCTATTCAAATTGACCGTAGAACGCTTTGCGATATACGTCGGCAAGCTCGGTGACGAGCGGCATCCGCGGATTCGCGGTCGTGCATTGGTCCTCGAACGCCCGGTCCGCAAGTTCGTCCACGCGAGCTTCGAAGTCCTTCGGATCGAAGCCGAGGTCGGCGAATTTCTCCGGAATGCCAAGCGACTGGTTCAGCTTGCGGATCGCCGCGATGAGGCTGTTCACGCCTTCTTGCGTCGTTTTGGCAGGCAGACCGAGCATTCTGGCGATTTCCGCATACCGCTCGTCGGCGACGAAATGATCGTATTTCGGGAACGATGCGAATTTCGTCGGCTTCTGCGCGTTGTACCGGATGACGTGCGGCATCAGGATCGCATTCGTGCGGCCGTGCGCCGTATGATATTGGCCGCCCCACTTGTGCGCCAAACTGTGGTTGATGCCAAGGAACGCATTTGCGAACGCCATGCCGGCAATCGTCGAAGCGTTGTGCATTTTTTCCCGGGCGACCGGATCGGCCTCGTGGTACGATTTCTCAAGATATTTGAACACAAGCCGGATCGCTTGGAGCGCAAGGCCGTCCGTGTAGTCGTTCGCCATGACGGAAACGTAAGCCTCGATCGCGTGCGTCAGCACGTCCATGCCGGTGTCAGCGACGGCCGTTTTCGGCAAGCTGTATACGAACTCGGGATCGATGATCGCCACGTCCGGCGTCAGCTCGTAATCGGCCAGCGGGTACTTGGTATTCCCTTTTTCCTTATCCGTAATGACGGCGAACGAAGTGACCTCGGAGCCTGTGCCCGATGTCGTCGGAATCGCGACGAATTTCGCCTTGCGGCCGAGCCGCGGATATTTGTATACCCGCTTGCGGATATCCAGGAACTTCATCTTGAGCGAGTCGAAGCTCGTTTCCGGATATTCGTAGAACAGCCACATCGCTTTGGCCGCGTCCATCGGGGAACCGCCGCCGAGCGCAATGATGCAGTCCGGCTGGAACGATTCCATCATCGCCGTGCCGCGGCGCACCGTTTCGACGGAAGGATCGGGCTCCACGTCGGAGAAAATTTCGATATGCACCGGCTTCTGCCGCTTGCGGAGATAATACTCCAGCTTGTCGGCATAACCGAGTTTGACCATCATTGCATCGGTCACGATCATGACGCGGGAAATATCCGGCATTTTCTCGAGATATTGCGAAGCGCCGCGTTCGAAATACACTTTCGGCGGTATTTTGAACCATTGCATGTTCACCGTGCGATAAGCGACGCGCTTCACGTTGATCAGGTTGACCGCCGTTACGTTCGCCGTCGTGGAGTTATGTCCGTACGAGCCGCAGCCGAGTGTCAAGGACGGCAGGTTCGTATTGTAAATATCGCCGATCGCGCCGTGCGTCGACGGCGAGTTGACGATGACGCGGCCCGTCTTCAGCCGGGCGGAAAAAGCGGCAATGACGGCTTTGTCCTTGGAATGGATGACCGAGGAGTGGCCCATGCCGCCGAATTCGACGACCTGCGCCGCGCGCTCGATGCCTTGCTCCGGCGTTTTCACCTTGTAGCAGGCGAGAACCGGGCTCAGCTTCTCCGCGGACAGCGGGTAATCCTCGCCGACGCCTTCCAGCTCGGCAACAAGCACCTTCGTTTGTGCAGGGACCGTGATGCCTGCCATCTGAGCGATTTTTTCGGCGGATTGGCCGACGATGACCGCATTCACCGCGCATTTATCTTTGTTGATCACGAGCTTCGATACCGCCGCGATTTCATCGGCATTCAGGAAGTAGCAGCCGAGGTCGGTCATCAGCTTTTTCGTTTGCTCGTAAATCGGCTCTTCGATAATGACGGATTGCTCGGATGCGCAAATCATGCCGTTGTCGAACGTTTTGGACAGGATCAAATCGGTTACCGCTTGCTGCAAATCGGCCGTTTTTTCGATAAAGCAAGGCACGTTGCCCGGACCTACGCCAAGCGCCGGCTTGCCGGTGCTGTACGCCGCCTTGACCATCGCGGAACCGCCCGTCGCGAGCACCAGCGCCACGTCAGGGTGATTCATCAGCAGCCCTGTCGCTTCCACGGATGGGTGCTCGACCCATTGGATGCAGTTTTTCGGCGCGCCTTCCTTGACGGCCGCCTCCAGCAGCGTCTTCGCCGCGGCAACGCTTGAGCGCTGTGCGGACGGATGGAATGCGAAGATGATCGGGTTTCTCGTTTTGGCCGCGATCAGCGACTTGAACATCGTCGTCGACGTCGGGTTCGTGACCGGCGTTACGCCGGCGATGATGCCGACAGGCTCGGCGACCATCTGGTAATTTTCGTGCGGATTTTCTTCGATGACGCCTACCGTCTTGTTGTGCTTGATGCTGTGATAAATATATTCGGTTGCGAAAAGATTTTTCGTAATTTTATCTTCATAAACGCCGCGTCCCGTTTCCTCGTGAGCCAGTTTCGCAAGCTGCATATGTTTGTCCAGTCCGGCCAGGGCCATCGCTTGGACGATGCGGTCCACCTGGCTTTGATCGAGCTGCAGGTAGGCCTCTTGCGCTTTTTTCGCTTTGGCCACCAGTTCGTTTACTTCATCCTGTGATGTGTTTCGCTCCATGACCGGTTTGCTTTCTTTGACCGCCATTCTCCTCATCCTCCTTGAATGTCCGCCGGCGTATGCCCCGCGGTAAATCATTCCACATCTCTATCGTAAGCCGTGTTCATGACGTCTGCTGTGAGTTTTGTCACTCCTTGGAAAGTACGCCGGCTGAAACTTGGTTATGCTGCTGCTGCAATATTTTTTCGTAATGGTCCTGGGTGTGAAAACAATCGACAAAGGAAGTATCGATCCCTTCGTCTTGAAATGCCTTGTCGTCCAGCTCCCCCCAGCCGATTTCCTGCAGCAAGCTCGTTATCCTCGACTCGCCGCTCTGCAGCAGCATCATCGCAAGCTCCGCGTTGGAACGGTCGTACACGCCGTGAAGCGGGTAAGCTCTGCCTTGAATACTCGGCAGCACCGCTCGGTAGCCTTCCCGCTTCTTCCATTGCAGCAGCTTGGCCGCTTCGGCGGAGACGAACGGCATGTGGCTGCCGACGATCCAGACGTCGCGGTTCTCGGCCAAGCTAAGCCCGGCATGCACGCCGCCAAGCGTGCCCTGGTTGGACATGAAGTCCGTAATGATGCGAACTTCCGGGTCCAGCAGGCGCAGGAACGGCTTCGGGTCATTGGTGACCACGATCAGCTCGCTGCACGCCGGTTGCATGAGCCGGAGCTGGCGCACGACCAGCCGTTCGCCGCCGAACGGCAGCAGCCCTTTGGGCTGCCCATCCATCCTGGAATTGTCTCCTCCCGCCAGAATAACTCCTGTCAACATCGCGATTCCCCCCCTCGAAACCTTTCTTAATCGAAGCTCTTCTTGATGCGTTACTTGTCCTTGTCCTTGTCCTCGGGTAGAAAGTCATCTTCCTTCGGCTCTACGTTTGCTGCCGGATCAGGCTCTGCTCGGCAATCCTCGCATATCCAGCTGTCGCCCCTAACCTCAGTCCCGTTCATTCTGCCGCATCGATCGCATGAAATCATCGTTACCACCTCTTTGCCATCATGGATTGTCTTCCGCTTTGATTAGTGCCTTTGCATGATTCATGCTTTGCTACTTCCATTAAACACCCGCCGTCACCGCCTTGCTGTGAGCAAAATCACGGCCATAAGGCAAATAAGGATAATCGGCAAAAGCGATTAACCGGCATATTCGTTTACCGCTTGGAAAAGGAGCAGAGCGGAATGTACGCCATGAACCTGCCTTCTTCGCCAAAAAAAGAGCAACCCGTCGTTCCGCAGGGAACCGGTTGCCCGTTGATCCATCTAGGTGGTGATCAGCCCATAGGTGCCGTCTACACGTTTATATACCACTTCAGTGGCATTCGTATGCCGGTTGACATAAACGTAGAAGTTGTGGTCCATTAAATTCATTTCGAGAATCGCATCCTCCACGTCGATCGGCTTCAAATTCAACTGCTTCACCCGCGCGATCGCAAAAGGATCCTGCTCCTCTTCAGGCTCGGCATTTGCTGCGAGCTCCTTCACGCCCCCCCGGCGGTACCGTCTGCGCAGCTTCTCCTTCAGTTTGCGCAGCCTGCGCACCAGCTTGTCGGCTACCGCGTCGATGGAAGCGTACATGTCCTCCGTCCGCTCCTCGGCCCGTACCGTGCCGCCTTCCAGGCGCAGCATGACCTCGACTTTGTGCATATCGTCGTCCTTATGGCCTCTGACGGTAAACGTAACGACCGCTTCCTCCACCGGCTCGACGGTTTCCACGCGACTGATTTTTTGCTCGGCGTATTGCTTCAGCGCTTCCGTAACTTCCATATGTTTGCCGTGAAAAATAAACCGCATCTTCACCCACACCTTTCCTATAGCGTGTATTCTTCGATCATGTCGGCTTGCAGCGCTTTCCTTTCACGCTTTTCCTCTTTCGGCTGAATCGGATAAAACGTTCTGCCGGCACACGCCGGACACTCCGTCGGATAACATTCCGCCATCACGGGAAGCTCGGCGCCGCACTTCCGACAAACCGCCGCTCCGTACGTTTCCACTTGTTCCGCTTCATTTTCACGCTGCTGCATGTTTTTTTGCTCCAGGCACATCGTCAATCCCTCCTAAATTCGAGATACGTAATAACCTTATTTGATGATTAATACCGGAATCGGGGACTTCTGAACGACCGCGTGGCTGACGCTGCCGAGCATAAGCTCCTTCAAGCCGCTTAACCCCCGGCTGCCCATCATGATCAAGTCGCAGCCTTTCTCCTCGGCCGCCTCCAAAATCGTTTCCGCAGGGGAGCCTTGGCGTATTTCGACAGTCGCATACAGCAAATCCTTAAGCGCCGACTTGACCTCCTCCAGCGACGATTCCGCATATTCAACGAACGCCTCGTCCGTTCCTGCGGGTACCGAATATAAGACATCCCCTACGTACACCTTCGGGAAATGAAGCACGTGCAGAACAGTCAGCTTCGTAATCGGCCGTTCCTCTACGATATTGATCGCTTTAGCCAACACCGCCTTGGACAGGTCGGACCCGTCATATGCGGCCATTATGTGTCGGTATACCATGAACATCTCCTCCTTCTTGCCCTCATTGTATACCGAACGGGAGCCTTGGATTGTGAAATAAATCACTTTGAAACGCAAAAAAGGATGCTACGCTTTTCATGGCAGGAATTTTCTTCTATGGAGTGAAACGTCATGCATAAGCCTGTTGCCGCCGTGGTCAACAACCTCAAATTTATTCTGATCGCGCTTGTTGTCGCCAATAATGCGATCGAACCGCTGATCGGCAGCCATGCCGGGCTGCGTACCCTATATCAAAGCATCTACACGTTTCATATCCCGATGTTCGTATTCGCCATGGGGCTGCTTGCGCAGCGCGGCCGCAAATCGACAGGTCGTGAGCTTGGCGCCGCGACACATACCGCGATAGGCATCAGCTGGGAAAAGCCAGATCAAGCCGACATGCGCTCGCTGCTGAATTTGGCTTGGCAATACTTGCTGTTCCAATCGCTATATTCGCTGGCCGACGTCTTTTTATTTCACGCGCCTCATGTCATCCATTCTTTTTTCATGCCGTATTCGCTGTTATGGTTTTTGTGCAGCCACTTCTGCTGGCGATTCATGCTTGGGTTGTTCGTTCAATTGAACCGCCCGGCGGTTGCGGTACCGGTGGCTGTGCTTCTCGGCATCTTGGTCGGCTTTCTCCCGCTGCCGGGAGCGCTGCTTAGCATATCGCGGACCTTTGTCTTCTTTCCTTTTTTTCTGGCGGGTTATTATTGCAGGATGGATGAGCATCGGATGCTGCAGCTTCGTCGATGGCGCCTGCCGGCAACCGTCTTCGCCGTCGCATGGTTCGTCGGACTCGCTTTATACGGGCATCGGCTTCCTTTCGCCTGGCAATACGGCAACGCTACCAACGCCGAGCTGCACATGAACGGGTGGGCGGCCGGCTTACGCCTTGCCTATTACGGCGTTCAAGCTGTCGTATCGGTCGCGTTCCTGAGCTGGATTCCGTGGACGAACCGCCGTTGGACCGCCCTGGGCGGGCGCACGGTATTCGTGTTCCTGCTCCACGGCTTGCTGCTGAAAGCGCTGATCGCCGCCGGCGTTTATGAGCCGTTCGCTTTGCCGATGCAGATCGTCTTGGCTTTGGCCATTGCCGCCGCGCTTGTCGCCGCGTTATCGCAAAGCTGCGTGCAGCGCTGGGTGCACTCCGTCATCGAACCACCGTTTCCAGAGGTTCCGCTGTTCCGCCATTGTGGCAATCGAGAAGAAATATGATTTCGTACGAAATGGTACAATGGGGACAGTGATTTCTTGAAAATGAATGAGCCTGGAAGGGGATGAACTAGATGGGCAGCGTATTGTTAGA
The DNA here is from genome assembly GCF_056120465.1 of Paenibacillus sp. sgz302148. Classification (NCBI taxonomy): domain Bacteria; kingdom Bacillati; phylum Bacillota; class Bacilli; order Caryophanales; family Paenibacillaceae; genus Paenibacillus; species Paenibacillus sp. sgz302148. Next base: position 220,108 of record NZ_JBVYOJ010000010.1, on the reverse strand, counting down.
CATCTCAATGTCGCTGGATGGATTTATTGCTGGAAGGGAGGATGACGTAGAGCGGCTGCACGATTGGATTCTGGATTTCAAAACCGGTATTTTTAAGAAAAGCGAAGTCCTGAGCGAGCTGTTCGAAAGGACGGGAGCCATTGTTGCCGGCAGACGAGTCTATGAGATCGCATCCGGGTGGGGTGGAAATCATCCGATCGGCGGCGTACCCGTATATGTGCTTTCCCACGACATCCCGGAAAACGTTCCTCAAGGCGGGACTGCATTTACCTTCGTTTCCGAAGGCATTGAAGTTGCAATACGAAAAGCCAAGGTGTCGGCAGGCGATAAAGACGTATATGTGCTGGGTGGGGCGACGGTAGCCCAACAGTGCCTCAAAGCGTCGCTCCTTGACGAAATACATGTGCATATTGCCCCTGTACTGCTTACAGAGGGGATTCGTTTGTTTGATCATATCGGATCCGAGTACATCCAGCTTGAAACGATTGGAATCTTGGAATCTCACGGGACAACCCACATTAGATATCGCATTATCAAATAAATAAAAACAGCAAGTCGATGACGACCTGCTGTTTCTGCTATTTACCGGGCTCTATACATTCTGCATCCGATCCGGTTTCGGCTTCGGTACGTTAAGCACAACGCGAGTTCCCTCTCCCGGAGAGGAAGCGACTTCAAGCTGTCCTCCGATGGACTTGGCCCGCTCCTCCATGCTGAACAGCCCGACGCCTTTGCCCTTCGTTTCCTTGGAAAAGCCTCTCCCGCGGTCTTCGACCTGAACCTCCACCGCATCGCCGCGGTCCAAGATCCGGACGGCCGCTTCGTCGGCCTGCGAATATTTCATGACGTTGGTCAGCGCTTCTTGGATGATCCGGTAAACGACCGTTTCCGTCTGAATGCCTAGCCGCCCGCGCAGCTCATTTTCGAAGCGGATTTGAATTCCGCTATATTTCGTGTAATTGTCGAGATATGTGCGAATGGCCGGAACGACGCCTAAATCGTCGAGAACGGAAGGCCGCAGCTCCCAAGCGAGTGTCCGAACCTCTTCCATAATGCCGGATATGTTTGAGCGCAGCTTCTGTAAATCCTCCCTTGGCTCATTGCTCAAGATGCCGTCCAGCTGAATCAGCAGCGAAAACAAGCTTTGCCCGATGCCGTCATGCAATTCGCGGGAAAACCGCCGGCGCTCCTCCTCTTGAATATGCATCATATCGTTCATCATCTGCTGCAGGTCTTCCTCCACCTGCTTCAGCCGGGTAACGTCGTTTCGGATAGCGAGGTACTGGTAGGGCTTGCCGTTCGCGTCAAGGAACGGAACGATCGTCGTATGGACCCAATAATACGATCCGTCCTTCGCCCGGTTCTTAATATCCCCTTGCCAGACGGAGCCCGATCCGATCGTCGCCCACAGCTGCTTCATGAAGCTATTGTCGTGATGCCCGGAGTTGATGATCCGGTGGTCTTCGTTCAGCAGCTCTTCCCTTGAATAACGGGAGATCTCGCAAAACTTGTCGTTTACGTATTGGATCGTGCCCTTCCGGTCGGTTAACGCAACGATGGATGATTCGTCGAGAGCGAACTTGACGTCGGAGAGCTGCTTCAGCGAGCCGCGCAGCTCCTCCTTCAGCCTCGGATCGACCGGTTCTCCTACAAGACGGCCTAGCAGCGACTCTACGTTTTCGCCGATCAGCAGCGGTGCAGCGTTCGATTCCGAGTTTTTACTCAAAGTTCAACAATCCTTTCTTCAAGGCGTATTTGATCAGATCCGGCCGGGTTTTCAAACCGAGCTTCTCCATGAGATTCGCTTTATGGGTTTCGACGGTTTTGACGCTGATTACAAAATGCTCGGCGATTTCTTTATTGGAATACCCTTTGGCCGCCCAGCTCAAAATTTCTTTTTCCCGTTCGGTCAAAACGTCGAATGTACTCGCATTGCTCCCGTTTTTCATCCGCTCCAAATATTCGTTCATCAGCCGCTTCGTCGCCGTCGGGTACAAATAAGCTTTGCCTTCGGCTACCGATTGGATCGCGGACACAAGCTCATCGTGCGGCGCGCTCTTCAAAATGTATCCCGAAGCGCCGACATGAATCGACCGAAACAAATATTCGTCGTCATCATGCATCGTCAGGATCAGAACCGCGATATCGGGCGCCAGCTCCTTCAGCTCCGCGGTCGCTGCCAAACCGTCCTTGCCGTGCGGCATGCTGAGATCCATCAGCACGACGTCCGGCGCAAGCTCCAGCGCTTTGGCGATCCCTTCGTCGCCGTCCGCGGCTTCGCCGACCACTTCGATGCCATGCTTGCCGTTCAGCAGCGAGGCCAAGCCGGAACGGACGACGGCATGATCGTCGACAATCATCAATCTCATCGATAACCTCTCCTCGTCTGCGTTCAATATAACCATATTCTAACACAATTAAAGGAACCTCACCATGGAGATTCCTTCAAGTGTTATGTTATATGAACGCAACCCCGGCGGCCGCAAGAAGGGACGAAGCCTGCACGAGAAGCTGCATCGCTTCCGCATCGTAATCTTTGGGCGTCCGGGCGCCGACAAGCAGTATGCCGACCGTCGCGCCGTCACGTTCGACCGGGGCCGCCGCGACCGCGGCCAGCTGCTCCGCGTGCAGCAGAGAGGCGTCCTCTTTGCGCAGGTCGGCTGCATTGCGGTGATGGTCGAGCGCAACCGCTCTGCCGGTACGCAGCACGGCTCCGGCGATTCCGCGGCCGGGCTGTATGGCCAGCCGCAAAAAGCGCTCGCTCGTATTTCCGGCTGCCTCCACCCAATGCCAGCCCCGTCCGGCCGAAGCGGCAAAAGCGGCGATATCGCTGCCGGTCCGTTCGCGAACCTGCTCCAGCGCATCGCGCAAACGGCTATCGCTAGCGTCCATTCCTCTCCCCCCTTCCCACCCTATACTAGGCTTATATTTCCCGGTAAACGATGCGCCGAGTAAGACGGCGCTAGCCGTTTATCCTTAATGCATTCCGTTTTCCGTGCTTCTGATTCATATCTATATTGTAGCTCGAATCCTCTCCTATTGCATTCGGGGAATACCATGAGAATGCGATAGGGAATTCCCCCCTTCCGGAATGCGATATTTCCGAAACCCCGACGATGCCGCCGTCTTTGGCACCGAGCACCCTCAGGCAAGGTTAGGGGATCGCGGCCGGCAAATTCAGGGGATTACCCGATAGGATACCCCAGCCAAAGAAGGTAAGATGAAGTCAACAAGAAATAACCGAGAGGGGAACGACATAAATGGCGACGACGACAAAAGGAATGCCAACCTGCGCGGCGGAGGGCTGCGGCGGCAAGGAAGCATGGGGGGCGGACGCGTTTTTTACCGCAGACCATCGCAAGCTGCTGGAAGGGCTGATGTATCCGAAAAAAGCGGAGGCCGGCTCGTACTTGTTCATGGAAGGCGATACGTCCGGCAAGCTGTTTTATGTTCGTTCCGGACGCGTCAAGTTAACGAAAACGACCGACGAAGGCCGTAACATCAACCTTACGATTCAGCGGCAGGGCGACCTGATCGGCGACTTGTCCGTGACCGGAGACGGCGTATACCCTTATAGCGCGGAAGTGCTCGAGGATGCCGAATTCGGCGTCATTCAGGAGAAGGACCTGGAAATTTTGCTGTACCGCCATGGCGATTTCGCCGTTGCGTTCACGAAATGGATGTCGCTTCAGCACCGGGCCACCCAATCGAAATTCCGCGACCTGCTGCTGTTCGGCAAGCCCGGCGCGCTTGCGTCGACGCTGATTCGGCTTTGCAACACCTGCGGCGTCGCCACGAAAGACGGCATCCGCCTGACGGCGAAGCTGACCAATACGGAGCTGGCCGAATTTATCGGCTCCACCCGCGAGAGCGTCAACCGCCTGCTCAGCGATTTCAAATCGGACGGCATCATCGATATGTCCGGCGGGATCATTACGGTCAAATCGCTGAACGAGCTGAAAGCGATTTGCCAGTGCCCTTCCTATCCGGCTTGTCCGCGCGAGGTTTGCCGCATCTGATCGCTGCGACAGACATCCAAGCAAGAGAGCAGCGCATTTCATAAGGAGCGATCCGACATGCTAAAAGACTTCATTTCCAATCTTGCATTGATGCTCTCTTTCGCTTTCTTATTCGATCTCTTGATCCGAAGAAGGGATCCGGCGCAGCGCACGAATATCTCCTATAAAATCATTACCGGCCTGCTGCACGGATTGTTCGGCATCGTGCTTATGTTTTTCAGCGTTCACGTCACCGAAACGACGATCTTGGATTTTCGCCAAATCGTCATCGTCGGATCCGCTTATTTCGGCGGCATATACGCCTCCGTTGGCGCAAGCCTCCTCATCGCGGCAGGCCGCATCCTGTTGTTCCCGGCCTGGAATCCTTCCTCCGTCATGGCGGTCGTTTCGGCGCTATGCGTTGGAATCGGCTCCGGCTTTATTTTCCGCGCTTCGTTGAGTTATTGGCGGAAATGGCTGGCAGCGCTTGCTTATGTCCTGACGATCGTCGTCGGCAGTTTATTATACTTGCTGAAAGTACACGATTACGCGGTCATCCCGATTTTCGCAAGCTTCGTCTGCATAGGCGGGTTGTTCAAAGCATATCTCATCCGGTATTTCAGCGAGACAAAGCGGCTTTCCGACGCATTAAAGAACAGCGAAGAAAAATACCGGGCGCTGCATACGTTCGAACAAGCGATTTTTCAATCGGCAACGGGCGTATCGATCATAGCGACAGGGCTGAACGGAACCATTACGATGTTCAACCGAGGCGCTGAGCTCATGCTCGGGTACAACGCGGGCGAAGTGATCCATAAGCATACTCCCCTGATCTTTCACGCGAAAAAGGAGATTGAGGAGCGGAGCAGCGAGCTCAAGCAGCATGTTCATCGTTCGCTCGGCGGCTTCGATGTTCTCGTGGAATATTCCAAACGAGGCGAAACGGACGAACGGGAATGGACCTATATCCGAAAAGGGGGACAGCGGCTGACGGTCAACCTGAGCGTAACGGCGCTTAAGGACGAGCGCGGCCAAATTACCGGCTTCCTCGGCATAGCAACCGACATCACGGAAAGGATCAAGGCCGAGGAAAAAATTATGGAGGCGAACGCAGCCCTGCTCCGATTATCGTCCATCGATGGGTTAACCAATATACCGAACCGGCGGCATTTTGACGAAATAGTGCTTAAGGAATGGGAGCTGGCGCATAAACAGCGATCCGACGTATCGTTAATCATGCTGGATATCGATTATTTCAAAGTATATAACGACAACTACGGGCATCAGCAAGGAGACGAGTGCTTGAAAACGGTTGCGTCCGCTTTGAAAACTTCATTAAAACGTTCCTCCGATCTCGTCGCTCGGTACGGCGGAGAGGAGTTTGCCGTTATCCTGCCCGATACCGATCTGCAAGGAGCGCTTGTCGTTGCCGAACAGCTGCGGAGCCGTATTGAGGCGATCTCCATCCCGCATGAACAGTCCAAAGCCCTTCCCGTCGTAACGGTCAGCCTAGGCGTCGCATCTTCTTCGCAAGGACAAGCCCTGTCCGTGGAAGAGCTCATCCTTAAGGCGGACCAAGCTCTCTATGCTGCCAAACAATCGGGTCGCAACCGGGTTTATGCCGAAACGGCCTATGACAAAAATCACACCCGGACCGGAGCGGATATGCTAGCATAACGGCATATAAACTCGGTGCTTGGGGGAATTGCGATGAGGAATACAAGCTGTTTCTCGGAAGAGAGCTTCGCCAAGCTGCGCGGCATCATGACCGATCTTACGATTCCTGCGGGAGCGAATCTATTCTGGGAAGACGATAAGGCCGACAAATTTCATTACATTCATCAAGGCAGTCTGAAAGTCAGCAAATCCAACAATGAAGGCAAAGAGTTCGTCCTTTACTTGTATCGGGCGGGCGACATGATGGGCCGCATGGACGGAAACGGCTTTTCCAAGCAAATCTTCAACGCGTACGCGGTGGAGGATTGCACGATCGGCGTCATCGACAATGCCGATTTGGAGCTGCTGCTGTGGCAGAACGGGGAACTCGCGATCGAATTCATGAAATGGATGAGCTTGTCCCACCGGACGACGCAAACGAAGTTTCGCGACTTGATGCTGTACGGCAAGCCGGGAGCGTTATGCTCAAGCCTCATTCGCATGGCGAATTCGTTCGGCATTCCTGGCGATAACGGTACAACGACGATCGGCGTCAAGCTGACGAATGCCGAAATCGCCGATTACATCGGCGCCGCACGTGAAAGCGTGAACCGGATGCTCAGCGATTTGAAAAAAGCGGGTGCGATCGCCATCGAAGGTGGGTACATTACGCTCACAGACATCGACTACTTGCGCAGCGTATGCCATTGCGAGCTGTGCCCGAAGGAGATATGCCGGATGTAGCGCCCCTTTGGTAGACCAATTCAAATCAAGACCGGATACCATTTGCCGTGATCCGGCTACATCGGCATCATTGGCTGCGTCTGCTGCATCATTGGCTGCGTCTGCTGCATCATTGGCTGCATCGGCTGCATGATCAGCATCGCCTGCTGCATCATTGGCTGCATCGGCTGCATGATCGGCATCGCTTGCTGCATCATTGGCTGCGTCGGCTGCATGATCGGCATCGCCTGCTGCATCATTGGCTGCGTCGGCTGCATGATCGGCATCGCCTGCTGCATCATTGGCTGTGTCGGCTCCATGATTGGCATCGTCGGCTGCATCATCGGCTGTATCGGCTGCATGATCGGCATCGCCTGCTGCATCATTGACTGCATCGGGTTATACATCGGCGCAACGGGGTCATACACCTCAACCTCGAGGTACATTTTGTGACAGTACATTTGGTCCATTCGCGGAATGTAGACGGTGCTCCCGGGCGGGAGTGCCTGAAAGTTCTGGATGTGCGGATTCGACAGCTCCATGATCGATTGCGGAATGTTATACATGGTAGCGATTTTCTCCGCGGAATCCCCCTCCTTCACGGGATGCTCGGCATATACATCATCCCTTAATTCCCCATCATCCCTGGCGAACTGAAAGAAAAACGGGGAAATGAAAAAAAGCGGAAAAAAACGGCGCTGCGGTACGAAGGGCTGGATCGGCTGCGCAAACAAAGACGGCTGCGGCTGCTCCAGAAAAGATGGCTGCGGCTGCGGGAAAAAAGGAGATTGCGCGAATTGGCGGTCTTCCATAGTTGATCCTCCATGACGGTATAGTCATTTGACTCTATATACATATGCCTATCGGAAAATACGGTTCCCCCCGCCCGCACAAATGGGCTTATAAGAAGAAAAAAACCGGACGTAAGGTTCCCCTCGTCCGGCTTTCCGATGTTCTTTTCCCTCAGTACCCATTCCCGTTATGACGGGACGATCAACCTTTGACCGCCCCGGCCGTCATGCCTTGAATGATTTTTTTGTAGAACAGCAAATAGGTGAGAATGACCGGCAACACGACGATCACCATTGCCGCCATCATCTGCGGGTAGTTGACCGTAAATTGGCCGTTGAAATTCGTCAGTCCGACAGGCAGCGTCCTTAGCTCCGGACTTTTCAAGAGTACGAGCGCAAACGGGAACTCGTTCCATGCGCCGAGGAAGAACAAAATGATTCCAGTCGACAGAACGGGCATACACATCGGCATAACGATGCGGAGCAGCGTACTGGTCGGAGAACTGCCGTCGATGCATGCCGCTTCCTCCACCTCGACCGGAATCGTGCGGATGAAGTTTTCGAACAGGAAGATAGCCATCGACAAGTTGAACGCTACGTATGGGAATACAAGCGTAAACCGGTTGTCCAGCATGCCGATCGACTTAAATTCCACGAACACCGGAATAAGCAGCCCGTGAATAGGCAGCAGCATGCCGGCAAGAAACATGAAATAGATCGCGTTGCGCCCCCGGAACGAAAACCGCGCAAGCAAATAAGCAGCGAAAAAGCTGACGAGAATCGTAAGGACAACGGTAAGAATGCTAACGAACACGCTGTTGAAAAAGTATAAGTTCATCTTCCCGACGACAAATGCGTCCACATAATTTCGAAACTGGAGAGAACTCGGCAGCGAAATGATGTTCAAGTTGAATTCCTGCTGCGTCTTGAGCGAGGAATAGATCATCCATACAATGGGGAAAATGCAAGACAAAGAAAGGATCAGCATCACCGCGTTCACCGTGATTTTCCCTGTGCGCGAAGCCCATTTAGGCATCTTTATTCCCCCCAATCAGACGGCTGAGCAGAATCATTACCAAGCTAAGCACCATGATGCCTACCGATATGGCGCTGCCGTAGCCCAGCTTGAACGATTTGAACGACATGTCGTAAGCGTACTGCGCCATGACGGTCGAACTGGTGCCCGGACCTCCTCCGGTCATGACGAAAATATGGTCGAACGCTTTCATATTGCCGGCGATACAGAGCATAACCGCCAGCTGCACCGTGCTTTTCATGAGCGGCAGCGTAATGTACCATGCTTTTTTGAAGCCGGTGGCGCCGTCGATCTCCGCCATTTCATATACTTCCGAGCTGATGCTTTGCATCGAAGCCATAAAAATAATGAGATAAAAGCCGATGAACTGCCAAATGATCGGCACCGTTACGGAATACATAACGATGGACGGATCGTCAAGCCACGGTTTAATCCACGATTCCAACCCGACCGATTGCAACAGGAAGTTCAGCAGACCCGAGTCGTTGTTATAAATAATCGACCAAAGAAAGCCGATGACGACCGAGGAAAGCACGACCGGAATGAACATGACCGTGCGGTGAAACTCTCTCCACTTGACCCAGCGGCCCATCAGCAGGATCGCGATCGCAAACGCGATGCCGATCTGTCCGACGACGCTGAACAAAACGATAATCAAGTTGTTGGCAAACGCGTGCCAAAATTTCTCGTCGCTTGCAAGCCGGATGAAATTGTCCAAGCCGACGAACGTCATTTTCGGTCCGCCCGACCAATTGAAGAAGCTGTACCGAAGCGCCATAAATGTTGGTACGAGCACCATAAACGCATAGAGCAGGACGGACGGCACAAGATAAAGAGTAAATGTGAACCGTTTCGGACGTATCGAGGCGTTTTGCATCATATCTCTCCTTTCTTCCCCAATAAGAAAAGCTTCGTTAAAAAACCGTCTCCCGAGCGAAGGCTCAGGAGACCGGCATCTTCAATATTGCGATTATTGCTTCTCTGCCTCATATTCCTTCTGCATTTGCTCGGCGGCTTGCTGCGGCGTAATTTGCCCGATGATCATGTTCTGCATTGCCGTGTTCATTTCTTCCGTCAAAGCAGGGGACAGCTGAGAATCGTAAATCGGCACGTATTTCGTCGTTTCAAGCAGCTTGATCAGCTTCTGCATAAGCGGCGTCAATTCAATTTTGCTCATGTCCTCGATTTTGCTCGAAGGCATGTCGCCGTATTTCAATATGACTTCCGCCGCATGTTTATCGGACAACGACTTGAGCAAGAGCGCAATATCTTTCAGCTTCGATTTATCGACGTTCGCGTTCACCGCATACGCCCAACCGCCGCCGCCGGATACGGAATTCTGCTCGCCTTTGGCGCCGGAGATGGCCGGGAATACCGCAAGCTCGGTCTTGTCGACGATTTCTTTTGGCGCGCCCGCTTCCATCGCGGAAATCGCCCATGCGCCCTCGATGAACATGGCCGCTTTTTCGTTGTAATACAATGTCTTCATCTGGTTGTTGTCGATGCTGTTCATGTCGCTGTTGAAGGCGCCATGCTTGTTCAGATCCTGCAACGCCGTGAGCGCCTGCACGAACTCCGGATCGGTGAATTTCGCGCCGCCGTAATCTTTCAAGCTGTTGAACCATTCCGTTCCCGTGAACCGGTCGCCCAGCGTGGACAAGTAGCTGGAGTTGGCCAGCCATTTGCCTTTGTTGCCGAATGCGATCGGGGTAATGCCTTTCGCCTTCAGCGCGTCGATCAGCTTGATGAAGTCGTCCCACGATTTCGGGAATTCGCTATAGCCGGCTTTGGCCAGCAGGTCTTTATTGTAGAAAATCGTATGCGTAGGGCCGCCGGAAAACTGGATGCCATACACTTTGTTATCGACCGTATACGTATCGAGCGCACCGCTGACGAAGCCGTTCTTCCAGTCCGCGTCGCCGTTCAACATATCGTCCAGCGGCAGCACAAGGCCGTTGTCGACGAACGTCTTAACCATGGACGATTTCATCAGGAAAACATCGGGCAGCTCGTTGCCGGCTGCGAGCGTTTTGATTTTTGTTTCGTACGCATCATGCGATTGGATTTCTTCAGTAAGCTTAATTTCCGGATGATCTTTCTTGAATTTCTCGATCAACTCGCTTTGATGGCTCGGGCCTTGGTCCGAGTTTTTATCGTACATATGCATAAATTTGATCGGCTCGCTTGCTTTTTGCCCGCCGTCCGTTTCGCTTCCGCTGTCCGTTGATGCGCTGCTTCCGCAGCCTGCGGCAACGAGCGCCATCGATGCGACGAGAAGCGACGCCATCCATTTTTTCGTACTGCTTTTCATCCTATAGACACTCCCTTTTTGTCCGTGATAGTATAATTCACCTTGCCTGGATCCATTTTAATCAAAAGGGGGCCCGAAAGAGGTAGAGTATTTTATGAAAATGTCCAAAATACTATCGACTTATGCGCCCGAGGAAAACCCATGCCTTTTACAGAAAAAAAATATTTAAAGTATTCCTTGACGGGAATATTCCTATTGATGTATATTAAAGGTGTTCGAACTACACTTTATTATCGTGAGGTGGGTGTTTCAAATGGAAACAAATAATAATGTTACAATAACGGTGGAAACCACGGTTCAAAAACCGGTCGGAGAAGTGTGGAAATATTGGACGGAGCCGCAGCATATAACAAAATGGTCCTTTGCTTCCGATGACTGGCATGCGCCAAACGCCGAAAATGACTTAAGGGTTGGCGGGAGATTTGCTACAAGAATGGAAGCTAAGGATGGCAGTTTTGGATTTGACTTCGGCGGCGTTTATGATGAAGTGCGGATAAACGAGTTTATTGCTTATACTTTGGACGATGGAAGAAAAGTTACGATTAGTTTTAATAGCCAAGAAAACGGGACGAAAGTAATTGAAACTTTTGAAGCGGAAAAGACCAATCCCATTGATATGCAAAAAGCAGGCTGGCAGGCTTTTATGGACAATTTTAAAAAATATAGCGAAACCTCCAAATAAGATTACGATCAAAAAATACAAAGGCCTTCGTCGAATGACTAATAAGCCCATTTGACGAAGGTCTCTTATTTATTCCGTTGCCTTCCTTTAATTGTCAGCTCTTTGCTCCGCGATTCCGGTATTCCTTCGGTGCGAGGCCGGTATATTTTTTGAAAATAAGCGTGAAATATTTGTAATCGCTGTAACCGACCCGCTCGGCTACCTCGTACACCTTGAACGAGACGTCGTCCAGCAGCGCTTTCGCTTTCTCCACGCGGAATTTGTTCAGCCATTCGGTGAAATGCTCGCCGGTTTCTTCCTTAAACACCCGGCTAAAATAATTCGGCGTCACGAACGCGCTGTTCGCAACGTCCTCCAGCTTGATCTTTTCTCCATAGTGCTCGTTCACGTACTGCATGGCAACGGCGACGATGCTCTTATACCGCGATTGCTTGTACGCCTCCATCGCATCGAACAGCGAGCGGAATTTGTTTTGCAGCCAGCCTTTGACATCCTCTACCGTTTCATACTTCTCGATCTCGTCGTATAGAAGGTCCAGTCCCGGCGAAATGCCGGACGTGCCAATCCCCATTTGCTCCAGCAGACCGGCCGCCTGGAGCAGCCACTTGACGGAAAGCGTCCGGACTTGCTCGAAAGGAACCCTTGCGCTCAAAAAATGGCGGAAAGCCGATTCCAAACGTTCATGCAATCGTTCCCGGTCCATCGCCTTTAGATCGAGCAGCAATTCCTTCTCTTCTTCGATCGGCATCGGGACGGCCGGTTCCACGGCAGTGACGTCCTTGTCTTCGTAGCGGATGATTTGGCCTTTGCCGCGATATACTTTGCTTTGCAGCGCGGACAACGCCTGCCGGTACGACAGCGACGCTTGCTCAAGAGTCGTTACGGGCATGCCGACGGCGACGGTAACGGACAGCTTAATGTACCTTCGGACGTTCAAACGGATTTCATCGCATACTTCCATGATCCGGTGCTTATTTATTGTTCCGACATTAAGCAGCGCGACGATGCCGTCGAACTCTCCGATGATAACCGAGCATGGGAATACGGCCTCAAGCAGCTCCTCGGCGATATTGGAGACGGAGAATAGCAGCCATTCTTTTTCCTTGTCGGGCGCATTTTCTGTCAGAAGCAGCAGATCGTCGATATCGATGACCAGCACCTGATATTCCGGCCCCTGCAAAGGGATTTTCAGTTTCAGCGCCTTTTCGTCGCGGTCCGCTTGCCACCTATTGTCTCCGCGCAGCAGCCCGTTAATGAATTTCGCCCGGATGAGCGGCAAGTTTTCGTTCCAAAGCAGCTGTGACCGAAGCTCCTCCTCCAGCTGCCGTTCCTCAAGGCGGATGTCGTCCGACAGTTTGACCACCAGCTTGATCAGCTCTTCGGCTCCGACCGGCTTCGTCAAATATTCGCTGACCCCAACCTTGAGCGCTTGGCGGGCATAAGCGAAATCGTCGTACCCGCTCAAAATGACGACTCTTGCATGCGGCAGCTCCCGCTTCAGCGCTTCGGCCAATTGCAACCCGTCCATCACCGGCATACGGACATCGGTCAAAACGATGTGCGGCTTTAGCGCTAAAGCCATGTCCAAGCCTTCCTGGCCGTTGCGGGCTTCGCCTGCGATCTCGACGCCGAACTGCGCCCAATCGATCGAGGTGCGGATGCCTTTGCGAATCATCGCTTCGTCATCCACGATCATCATGCGGATCATGCGGTTTGTCCACCTCCCAAGGCTGTCTGACGAATACGGTCGTTCCGCCGGTATCGTTCCGTACGAACTCGAGGCCGTATCGTTCTCCGAAATATAATTGAATGCGGTCGTTGACGTTTTTGATGCCGAAGCCCCGGTTTTGTTCTTCCGCCTGGACAAGCAACCGTTCAAGCTCCGCGAGATCGGCGCCGGCTCCGTCGTCGGCTACCTCGAAAACAAGCTGCTCGTTCTCCCTGTATACCGCGACGCGCACCGTTCCGTCCCCGCCTTTCTTCTCGATGCCATGCACGATGGCGTTCTCGACGAGCGGCTGCAGGATCAGCTTGACGGTTTGGCACGGCAGCGCCTCTTCCGCGACATCCAATTGAAACGCGATCATATCCTCGTAACGCTTTTGCTGGATCACCATATAATGGCGCAAATGCTCCGTTTCCTGCCGAACGGTCGTCAATTCGCGCCCGCTGTTCAAGCTGAGCCGGAACAGCTTGGACAACGATTCGACAAGCTGCGCCGTTCCGAATGCTCGCTCCATCCGGCTCATCCAATAGATCGTATCGAGCGTGTTATACAGAAAATGCGGGTTGATCTGCGCCTGCAGCGCCTTCAGCTCCGCTTCCTTCCGCCTGATCTTGGCGGTATACACTTCGCTCACAAGCTCCTTCAGCCGCTCCACCATCTTATTGAAGCTTCGGCCGAGCTGTGCGATTTCGTCGTTGCCGGATACGTTCGCCTGCATGTCGAAGTTTTCTTCTTCGACGAAACCCATGAGCGTACCTAATCTTTTGACCGGCAAAATAATCCGTTTCGAGAACAGGTAGGCAAACGTGGCGCAAACAAGGAACGTAACGATAGCCGTAACCAATAAAAGCTGCGGGATGACGGTATTATCCTTCAGCAGCTCTTTTAACGGTACCTGATGAATGACGTTCCAGCCGAGTCCTTCGATGCGGTAAGACGTGAGCAGGTAGGTTTCACCTTGGACGGATACAGTCTCGTAGCCCTGCTTCGCTTGCAGCGTGCTGACCCGTTCCGCCAGCTCCGCGCTTAGCGGCGTGCCTGCGGCGTCCGGAGCGGAAGCGGCAATCACATTATGCTTTTCATCAGTTAAGTAAAAGGTTTCTCTTCGGCCGACTTGTTGGTTGGCGAACAGTCCGGCGAGCTCGTCCACGTTCAAGTTGATCTTCAGCACGCCCAGATCGTCCGATAGATTGTTAATATCTTTGACGACCCGCATATAGGAAAGAACCCGAACCGGCTTGCCGTCGAACTTCACGACTTCCCCGGCCTCCCATACGCCCCCGCCTTTCCGCTGCGCCAGCCGTTCGACCGTCCCGGGCTCGAGCTCTTTGCGCGCGGCTTTCGTATCGATCGCGACACCGTTAAAGCCTTGAATGTACACGGAGTCGACATACGCTTTGTTGCTAAGCAGGTGGGCAAGCAGCTGCTCAGTATTCGCCTTCGCGCGATCGACGGCATCCCGCGGCGCGGAAGCGGGGAGTTTCAGGAAGCCGCGCATCTCTTCGTTCTGGATCAGGAAGAGCGAAGTATCCTGAATATAAGCGATCATGAGCTCCAGATTGTTGCCGATTTGTCCGACGGTATTCAGATCGGAGACGCCCACCTTCTGCGTGACGATTTCCGACGATTTCACGTAAGAGATCAGCCCGAGCGCGAATAGCGGAACCATGACAAGCAGGAGGGTAAATGCTAATATTTTGTGCTGCAGGCTTATAAATCTCGGTTTCTTTGGTTTGCCTTTAGTATTAAAATTTCCGCGAATATTAGTCATGGCAGCACATGAAGCAAAATGGCGAAGAAATGGAACACCGAACCGCCCAGCACGAACAGATGCCATACGGCGTGGTGATACGGAAAGCTGCGCCATACATAAAAGACGGTGCCGACCGTGTAGAGCACACCGCCGACGATGAGCAGCATCAACCCGCCCTGCGGAAGATTGTGGATAAGCGGCCCCCACGCGAAGACGATGATCCACCCCATCGCGATATAGATGAGCGTTGACGTGAACAAAAACCTTTTGGCGAAAAACGATTTGAACACGACGCCGACAAGCGCGACGCCCCAAACGATGCCGAACAGCGTCCATCCGAGCGTCCCTTGAATGACGTTAAGCAGAATCGGCGTGTACGTTCCGGCGATAAATATATAAATGAACGAGTGGTCCAAAATTTCGAAGACATCTTTGGCCTTCCCTTCCGGAAAGCTGTGCACCAAAGTCGAAGCCACATACAGCATGAGCATCGTCGCTCCATAAATCGCAAAGCTAACCACATGCCACGCGGAGCCTTTCATCACGGCAAATACGACAAGCAGCACAAGCGCCGCCACACTCAGCAAGCTTCCGATGCCGTGCGTAATTGCGTTGGCGACTTCTTCTTTTTTGGAATACGTATACGTTTGCGCCATACCTGAAACCTCTCTTCCATCCCTTGGTTTCTTCATTATACGCTCCATCCGCCCAATTTGCCAAAATGACGGGCGCTTTGCACCGGCGGGCTTTAGGCCTCATGATGGGCCATGCAAGCACTCCCGCGAGCGGCCGTAGTGCCCTGAGCATGACCGCAAGCCACGCGGAGAGCCCCGAGATATGCCGCTAGCCACGCAAAAAACGCGCGAAGTTACCGGAGTAGACCAAAAAAGCTGCCCTCAAACTGCCGGAGAAGGTCGTAAGCACGCAAAAAACTGCCCCCGAACCGCCGGTGAAGGCGGAGGAGACAGCTTTTCTATGCTTTAGCGTATTATTGTTTTTTCATCATGTTGTACAGCATGACGGCCGCTTCCGCTCTTGTTAGCGTAGCTTGCGGATGGACGGAAACGCCGTCGCCCTGGATCAGCCCGCTCTGCACGAGCGCAGCAACGCTGTCCTTGGCATAAGCGGCGATCCGCTCGCGGTCGGCGAACCGGTCCAGCACGGCGGCCGATGTGACATCCACCCGAATACCGGCTGCTTTCATCGCCTTATGCAGCAGGACGAGCGCTTCTTGCCTCTTGATCGGATCCATCGGATTAAAATTGCCGTTCCCTGTTCCATTCGCAATGCCGAGCTGCTTGGCAATCGCAAGTTCTTGGGCATAATAGGCGGTTTCCTTCACGTCGTCAAAGTTCCCGCCGGATCCTTCGGCCGTAAGCTCCAACGCGCGTACGAGCAAGGCGACATAATCGGCTCTCGTGATCGTTTCTGAAGGAGCGTACGTTGTTGCCGAGGTTCCGTTAATGATGCCTTTTGAAGCCATCGCTTCGATTTGTTTGTTCGCCCATGTTAGCTTCGAGATGTCTTCGAAGGTTTTGCGGACGAACGCGACTGCATACTTGCTGAAATGACTCGTCTTGAACGTCACCGTGCCCGTTGCCGGATCGTATTTGCCGTTCGGTACCGGCACCGCGGCGCCGGAGCCGTCGATATACCACACGACAATGTGTTCCGGATCGGCCAGTTCTTCCTTCGTCGGAACGTATGGGATCGATATGCCTACCGGCGCTTTCGGATTGTTCCAGGACACCGTTTTGCCGTCCGCCACGACATGAAGCTCTACGACCGGACGGCTGCCGATCGCCGCCTTGGTCGCCGGATCAAGATCCGACGTATCCGCGGAGCCGATATACAACGCCAATTTGGCGTCCTTCGCCAAATCCATGCCGTCCAGCATATTGGCCGGCGCGGAGATCGTTCCGAACTCGGTCGTTATCTCAACCGTCGTTGCTGCTTTCTCGGAAGCCAGCGCCGCTGGAGGCAGCTCCACGACGTAGCCCTTCGCCCCGTCCGCTCTCGGCACCTCGACTTTGATCACTTTCACCCCGGTTGCGCTTGCAGCCGCCGACTCGACGGCTTTGTTCCAGTCGTCGGCTTTAACCACGGCTTTCGCTTCTCCTGTGGCGGCGTCCACCTTCGGAGCAGCTAACTTGATTGTGCCTTTATCGATAACGGCCGAAGGCGGCGTTACTTGCGGCACCGTGACCTGACCCGAATCGACGGCAGGCGGATCCGGGTTCGGATCGACAGGCGTCACCGGAGTGTGCACGGTCAACTGAGGCGCTTCGGTTGCTTCCTGCTCGTTGTACAACTCGAGTTCGGATATCGCGTATTTGTCAACCTCGTCCAGGTTGGCTTTCCACAACAGCAGATACAAGCCTTTCAGACCCTTGTACCCCTCGCCGTAATGTTCTTTATAGTCCGGCAGGTCGATCGTGATCCGTTCGTATTTGTCCTCGCTATCGGTTTGCCAAGTCAAATAGACGCTGGACAAGGTCTCTTCCCAGTTTTTTCCATCTTCCGTCGTTGAGATGTCCAGAACGGTCAGCCCTTGCTGCTGCGCTTTGTTGACGACCAGCACGAGCTTGTTGAAATCTTGCAGATCGTTCTCGCCCCACTCCAGCAAGATGCGGTGAGGCGGCGCAAACTCGCCCTTATCGTTTAATACCGGGATGCTTGCGCTTTGGAAATACGTATGGACATCGCCGTCGATCATCCGTAACGGCGAATGCTCGCTCTTCGGATCATAATCGTTCGCGCTCCAGTCCTGCCCATGGTCCGTATAAACCGCGCGGGCGTCCTTCGCTTTGCGGGCAAGGTTTACGTTCCGCTTTACCGTCAGCGTATACGTTTTGACAGTGGCTCCATCGTTTGCCGTCACGACGATTTCGATTTTGCTGTTGCCCATCGGCACTTTGGCGGTGATCCATTGCCCGGCGGCGATCTTCAGCCCGTTCACCTTCATCGTGCTGTCGGCTTTTTTCATCGTCGGCTTCACCATAATCGTGTCCACGTTAGGATCGACGTCCACCGAGTAATCCGTTTTGCCGCTATCGAACGCAATACTTGACATTCCGCCGCTGACATCAAGCGCCGAAAGCGAAGCGTCGCTATTCGGATTCGTTACTTGAATCGTGCTGGAAGCGGTAAAATGCCCTTCCTCGGTCACAGCCGTTATAACGGCCGTTCCCGCTCCGACCGCGGTGACGACACCGCTTCGGCTAACCTTCGCCACGCGCTCGTCGCTGCTGCTCCATTCCAGCGCGACGTTGCTAGCGTCCATCGGTTCGAACGCGGCATTCAGCTTCAATGTATCGTACACGAGCAGATCGGCCGCCGGTGGATTTAATTGGATGCCGGTTACTGGAATATCCGTAACGGCCAGCTTAACCGATTCTGTTGCGTCCTGTTCGTTATACAGCTCAAGCTCGGAAAGTGCATAGCGATTGTCGCTGGTCATATTTGAAGCCCATAACAGGATGTAGATGCCTTTGAGCCCTTTGTACTCATGCTCCGGCGTGCCGTAGTATTGCTTGTAGTCGATTAACTCGAATGGTTGTTCCTCGTAAACGTCCGGGCTGTCCGTCTTCCAGACCGGCTTGCCGTGGTCCGTTTCCGGCCAGTCGATGCCGTTCTCGGACGTTGAGATGTCGAATACCTTGAACCCTTGCTGCTGCGCATTATTTACGACGAGCACAAGTTTGTTGAAGTCTTGCGGTTCGTCCCATTTCAGCAAGATGCGGTGCGGCGGTTCGAACTCACCCTTTGCATTCAACTCCGGAATGCTCGCGCTTTGAAAATACGTAGTAACGTCGCCGTCGATGATCTGGATCGGGGAATGTTTGTCTGCATTGTCGTAATCGCTCGCACCCCAATCCTGGCCATGCTCCTTATACGTCGCATTGACGACCGACGCTTTCAGCGCAATGTTTTCGTTCCGTTTCACCGTCACGGTATACGTTTTCGACGTATTGCCGTCCTGCGATTTGGTTACGATAACGATTTTGCTGTTGCCCATCGGAATCTTAGCCGTAATCAGTTGGCCGCTGTTCACCGGCATCCCGTTGACGGTCATCTCGCCTTTGATGTTTCTTAGCCGGGGCTGCAGCGTAATCGTATCGACCGTTTCCTTCAGCTTGACGGTATACTCGAACGTATTGCTGTCGAACGCGATGTTCGGGGCCCCTCCGCCAACGATCAGATCGGACAACGAAGCTTCGTTGGAAAAGTCCAGCACCGTGATGACACTCGTCGCTTTGAAGCCTCCGTCGGCGGTTGTCGCCGCGATCGCCGCCGTACCCGGTGTGATCGCCGTCACGAACCCCGCCTGGTCGACCTTCGCGACTCCCTCGTTGCTGCTGGACCAAACGACCGACTTGTTCGTGGCACTGGACGGCATGATCGCCGCCGTCAGCTTGATCGTGTCTTCGGCGTAGAGCGATGCAGCCGGCGGATTAACCTCAACGCCTGTAACCGGCACGTTCACCGAAGTGACCGTAACCTTCGTGCGTGCCATGAAGGCGCCATCGACGGTCGTCGCCGTGACGAAGGCGGTTCCTCCCCCGATTGCAGTCACCTTGCCGGCCGTATCGACCTTAACGATCGCTTCGTTCGAGGAAGACCATTCCACCCCTTGCTCCGTCGCATCGACAGGCGTTACCGTCGCAACAAGCGGCTTCGATTCCCCTGCATTCATGCTCAGCGTACTCGGGAGCTCTACAGAAGACGTCGCGACATAACTTGGCTTGACCTTTGTTTTGTCGAGTCGGAACAAGTCGGCCACACCGCCGTTTAACGTCACCTCCAGCTCATAGCGGTTTCCGCCGAGCGGCTTCAATTCGACCGACTCACGCTCCCCCGTATCCCTGCTGACGCGCTCGATCGCGCTCGGGTCGTATTGCGCCAAGTTCAACTCGACCTTGATGTTTTGCTTCGTATCGGCTCCCGTCCCGTGCTGCTGCTCCGGCAGCACGCCGTTGCCCGTCGTCAAGCCGTTCATGACCATAAAATATTCGACGTCGGACGATCCGAAGAACTCTTTCGTCCCCGGCAGCGGCTCGAAAAATCCGATCATGGCGTCGCCGTTCAAGCCGTTGTTCTGCGTGCCAAGATTGCGGACCGACATGCTTCGCAAGTAAGGGTGCGCGAGCCGGTTATACCGATCCAGCACGGGGGTTTCCCGCGGTGTTTTGTTGTTTTCGATATTCCCGTTTTCCATATGCTGCCCCGGGACGATGAACACGTCCGTGCTGTTCAAACGAACGAGGTGCGGCCCCAAATTCCGGATTTGACGGGCCATCTCCGCATATTGGGCGTACTGCGGCGTCGTCTTACCGTCTTTGTCGAAGAACAAGAAGCTGTTGCTGTCATATTCCCACCGGAACATGCTCAGCCATTTGCCGCCCATCGTCAGCGTGGCGAACGGAACGCCGTAAGTTTGCGATTCGCTGATGATATATGGCCCGACGTCCGCCGGCAGCTTATTCGTCTTAAAGCCAAGTAAATATTGGCCGAACGCGATCGGGCTCCGGCCCGTTCTATCGTAGCCGCCAAGCGCGATAGTCCGTTGATCGTTCACGTTATTGACGATCGTCGTGAACATGTTCGCATCCGTGCCGCCAAGCGAGAACAAATAATCGTCGAACGTGAGCAAATCCGGCTCGGCCGTGCGAATGTACGTCTCGTAGTTGTCCCTTTGCCATTGGCGGGACTGCTGATTGCTGTGTACCAGCACGTTCGGGTAGAGCTGGTGGCTCAGCTTGAACCATTCAGTGTATACGTTTAACATTTTCTCACTGTAGCTCTCTTCGTCGCCGATCGAGATTGTGATTAGGTTATCGACGTTTTCCACCTGCTGCGGCGAAAGAAATCCGCCCTTATCGCTTTCCGTCGGGCCCTCCAATTTTCCGCCAAATGCACTCTTAACGAGCGACCATTGTAGATTCTTGATGCTTCCCTGTAACGTCTGGTTGTAAAAAGGATATTCGTAATACGTAGCTGTCGTAAAATGGCTTCCTTCCCATTCCTCGGCCGATGCGTATTTTCTTCCGGTATCCTCCGTTGTCATCCACGTCTGCATTTGCAGCCCCTTGTCGATCAGCACCCGGCTGGCGCGGGACAACGTTTTCGGCGGCAAAACGGTTACCGTCCGCACCTTGGTTACGGAATCGCCCTTGCTGTTCGTAACGGTGTATTTCACCGGGTAGATGCCACCATTACTCGTATCGACCGAACCTGTCGTCTGAACGCTGCCGCTCAAGTCGCCGTCAACGGCGTCCGATGCCGACGCCCCGGCTTCCGTATACGTCTCGTTCAGCTGAAGCGTCATCTCAGACGGCCCGTTCAGCGTGATGACCGGCCAGTTCAGCCCAGGTGCCTGTCGCATCTGTTCATCCGTCAAAGCCCGGTCGTAGATTTGGAATTCGTCGATGTATCCGGGCCATGCATTGGACGAATCCGGGAACCGGTCCGCACCGAGGCGGAGCTCCGCTGTATTCGAGTCCATATGCGTGTCGACCGTCGCCTTGTCCAGCGCCCCGTTTACATACAGCTTCACTGCCGCTCCTTCCCGGACGAGCGCGACATGATACCACTTTTTCGGCTCGATCAGCGTTTCCCCGATCGTCTTCACGCCGCCAAGCATCGATTGCAGACGGCCATCCGGCCTGCGCGCAAGCAGCGTCGTCCCGTTAGCCCCTTGCTGCTGAACAAGAACTACGGTCCGGTTCGTATAGGTCGAGTTGAAGTTGACAAGCATGCTGATCGCAAAATCGCTACCCGTATTGATCAGATCTTTATTCGGTATCGTGGCATAGCTGTCATAGCCGTTTAATAACAGCGCTTTGCCGAACTTGCCGCTGCCGAATGCAGCTTTGGAGACGACGGCGTCATTGCGCATGAACGTGTCCGGCGTTACATCCCCATTTACATTCTCGAATTTCCATTCGCCGACTAATCCCGGTACGGCAGCAGCCGAGTAAGATACCTCCGGACTGGCTTCATCCGCGGAAGCCGTCATGACCGGCAAACCGATGCAGTTGATCCATAAGCAAACAACGGTCAGCAGGCTTGCCCACTTTTTGTTTCGTTTCGTTAACATCCCAATCCTCCCCATTCATCATCGTTTGCGATATTCCGGTTTTTTTCTCCTCTCACGAACGTTTGTTTATGCAATACATCCAAATTATTTGTCGAATTTAGGAAAGCGCTTAACTTTGCATGACAAAAAATACTCTTGTTAAAGGCAGCTTTACAATTCCAAAATTATGCTGTCGGATTACAAGAATATTTACAATTCCTTATCTTGAGTATGCGCTTCCATTTCTGTGAATCATGACTGCGTTTCCCTACCGTATAAACATATTCCCTCCTATTCGCTAGCATATTAATAACAAAGCGGCGACGCTTTTCTTCGATGGAAACATATAACGAAACGCCGTATTAAACTCAAATGTGTGGGTGATCGGAACGGGTATCATTACATCCTTCACGCTGACTGTGGGAGTAAAAAGTAATTTTAGAGAAAGCGCTTCCCCTTTTGTTGCACCCATTATAACGTGCCATGAATGGGTATGCAACCACTGCGGACGTATAATTATACGACACAAAAAACGAAGACGGACATGCTTTCGCTGTCCGCCCGCGTTTCGTGACAAGGTATTTTCAGGATTATTCCAATACATCGAAAGACTCCATTTTTGTCGCATATTTGAAGTAAATGTTCATGAACAATGGCTTATTTTTCTATAACGATGCCGTTTAACTTCAATTGAACCGGATTAGCAATCGTGTCGCCTACAGGACATGTCCTCTCCAAAAATTGAATGAATTCCTCAACCTGTTCCCGGGAAGCGTCGGTTTTGATATGAAAGGTATACCGAATCTCGGAATATCCACGGCGGACATCGGATTTGTTCATGAAGCCATCCGTATCGAGGTCACCCTCCACCTCAACCCAGAAGTCTTCCAGCGTAACGTTAAACTTTCTTGCATAAGCCCGGGCTACGATCGATTGGCATGCGCCTAATGCGCAAAGCACGGCTTCTACCGGATTCATCGCCGTATCCGTTCCGCCCAAGCTCCGAGGCTCATCGATCATCATTTCGAAATTTCTTGAGCTTGCTTTGACAACCATTCCTTTTTGCAAATGTGCGGTAGCTTTAAATGTTTCAACTGGCATCCGGTCCACTTCCCCTTCTGGTTTATTTATACAATCGGATCATAGCATATAATTCCGATAATGTTAATATGAATTGAACCTCTTGCACGAAAAATTGAAGCGGCTTGTCCATTTTATCGGCCCCTATTTCATCATCCAAAAAATCCATGTAATTAGTTTCCTATCTCCTACACCCGAAAAATCCAAGTAACTTACCTCCCTATCTCCACCATCCGAAAAATCCAAGTAACTTGTCTCCCTATCTCCACCATCCGAAAAATCCAAGTAACTTGTCTCCCTATCTCCACCATCCGAAAAATACAATTAACTTGCGTCCTATCTCCAACATCCGAAAGTCCAAGTAACTTGTCTCCTATCGGACCATTCAGAAAATTTTGGCTGAAATTCAGCTAATAATTTCTGAATATGATGTAGATTCCGCATGTTCGAAGCAGATTCAGAAAATATTTTCTGAAAAACAGAAAATTTTGGCTAATAACAGAAAATTTTTTCTGAATTTCGCTTTGTCCCCTCTTTTGCCCGGGATAAAAAGAAAATAGTTTCTGAATTTCAGAAACTATTTTCTGAACGCAATATTTCGGCGGCTCGGCTCACCTTTAACGTTGCAGCATGCATCACATACTGATTTTCAGCATACACCACAAACAGACGAATTCCGAGCATTTCAACCTTTTAGTGAATCCGAAGGTACTATCAACTATACTTTACTTAGCCAATTAGCCAATCAGCCCTCCACCAACCCAACTACCTGCCACCCCGCCAAGCCACCAATTCATCCATTTTATCAAGAAGTTTCTCGAGAAGTTTCCCGTTATCGAAGTCCCCCCGCACCCGCAAATAAGCCAGGTCCCGCGGAAAAAGCTAACTCCTCAACCGTGCAAACCTCCCTGCAATCTTGCCCGAGGACGGTAATGGCCGATCGGGATTTGGATCAGGCACGTTTTCCCGCGCGGCTCGATGCCGTAAATTTCATCGCACGGCTTCGTATCGTAACCGAGTAGCGGATGGCCCCCCAGCCCAAGCGCGGAGGCCGCGAGCAGCAAATGCTGTGTAAGTATGCCTGCTTCCATCTGGGCGATGCGGTAGCCTCTGTATCCGAGCGCCGTCCGAAGGTAATCCCTATACCCTACCACATGCAGGCAGACCGGCACTTGAAACAAATTCACATTATGCAGCGACATCGCATGCTGGAGCCGGAGCCGCTGGTCCCCGGAACGTACCAGATGCAGCCTATGGGTCGTGCTGTCGTAACGGTATGCGCCGTCCGGAATGCCCGGAATGCCGTACAAGCAGCCGTACACCTCGACGCGGGGTACAGGCTCCATGAGCGTGCCGTCCAAATCGTTCCGATAAGCGAAGGCAGCCGTCGCCTCTTGCAGCAAAGCGGCGAGCTGCTCCGCGCTGACCTCGCGCAGCACAAAATCCATGTCCGGCGAATCCCGATTCCTGGAAGCCTCCGCCAGATCATACGCCATTCGCGTAACAGGGGGGAGAGCAATCTCCATCCCTCCGAAGCCTGCGACGCTGACGCTGTTTGTTCTGACCAGCCGGAACGATTGCGCCGAGTCCAGCAACGACGCTTCGTTCATCCTGACAAGCATCGGATATTCCTTGATCCTCCTCGAGCGGACGTACGTCTCGTGCCGGACCTCAGGAAGCTCGCGGAATAGTTCAGCCGTCGTATCTGCGCCGCGGAGGACGCCATCGGCTGCAAACCATTCATTCGCGGGGCGGTCCGACAGCGGAATAACCGCATATACACTTTCCTCCTGACCGGATAACCCGAGCAGGCGGTTAACGGCATGATCGAGAAATTGAAAGTATACCCCGGCCTCATAACCAAACCGTCCGGACGTTTCCAGCAGCTGTCCGGTAAGCACGCCGGCATCCAACCCTTGAAGGCGGTAGGAGAAGTTATTGTATTTGAAATAATTTTTCCAGAATAAGGTCGATACGAACACGACGCCAAAACAACCCGACACATCGCAGCGCCGGCCAAGAGCCCGCCCGACACAATCGTCGAACTCTCCTTCTCGCAGCAATGTCAGACGATGATGCGCCGCGTCGTAATGATAGATCCCGTAAGGCAAATCTTCCACTTTCAAATACGCATACAACTCGCTTGGATATAATCCTCCGCCGGAGGGGATAAACCGTCTGCACCATTGTACGGTCGTTTCCCCCGGGTCCGCCAAGCCCGGCATATTATCGGATTGGCACATCTGGGCAAAGCCGAATGCATACCATAACAGATGTCCAATGCTTCGGGAATCCGGCTTCTCAGGCTCTTCCCGATATCCAAGCGTCAGCGGCACTTCCGGCGACAACGGGAACACAGGCAGTCCCCTGTAAAGTTTCACTTTAAGCGGGGCGTCCTCCCAATCCGCCTCCCAATCCGGCGGTTTGGCCTTATCCGTGTCGAAATGCAGATAGTGCACAAATAGATCCAGACTCATGTCGTCCCTCCCGGTCGCGGCTTATGGAAACGGATGCGGATGCGGATTCAGCTGTTCCGGCGTCAATGGCTGCTTGGCATATCCGAGCTGCATCGGCACGTTCAGTACTCGATCTAGTCCGGTCAGACGAGTCAGGTGGTAGCCGAACGTCATCGGCAGCGTGCCGGGAATGAGCGCCTTTACGCAATGCAGGCCATTGCGGGCAAGCTCAGGCGTCGTCTGCTCGACGACGATGACGTCGAGATGAGCTTGGCGGAGCGCCTGAAGCATATCTCGCAAATCGTCGGTCAAATCCGCATGCCGCGCCGCCGGCTTGAACTCCTCCTCGAACGTGCGCAGCGGACGATGGTCATCCAGCAGGAACCGGAGCCGTTCCTCCGCCTCCGGCAACGCATACAGCATGGAATGGTCTTCCATGTGCCGCACCTGAAACGGATCGTGAAGCATGTGTTCATAGGTTTCGCGGTTCTTCTCGAGCTTATCGTCGAACGCGAGCAGCATGCCCGACAGTTCATGGATCGAGCTTTTCGCCGCCCGGACCGGATCGGGGTGGGCTCCGGCCGCGCAGATGAGATTGACCCCTTGCGGCCTCTTGTTCTTCGCGATCGACCAGATGCTTGGAATCCCATGCTCCATCGTCGAGTTGTACAGACTTACCTCGTATCCCGCGACGGTCCGCAGACGATCGATCATCATACACAGCTCCGAGTCGTTCGCGGAATAAGGGTCGAGGCGCGGCAGCGGCAATTGCGCATACCATGTCAGCAAGAACGAATCCCGTTCCAGCACCTCCAGCATGGCGTAAAAAATAGCCTCCTCCAAGCTTCCGCCGAGCGCACACCCATTGGAGGTTTCGAACACAAAGCTGTCGCCGCAGCCCATGCCGTAATAAGCCAGAAGCTCCGGCACAAGAATCGGGCGCTCCTGCATGAGCGAATAGCCCCACACCCAATCGATCGGCCGGTCGGGATGGAACGGCTGGAACGGAAAGCTTTCCCGCGCATATTGTTCATCCGCATGGACGCCGACCAGAAGGGGATTTAGCGCTTGATCTTTCAAATTGCGGAAGCTGTCCCGAACGACCGTCTTTTTGCCCCGGGGAGACATACCGCAATATCGCTCCAGGCTTTCCAGCATGGCGGTCAGCTCGCTTTGGGCATAGGAATGCGTCCGTCCCGCCGTTGGCTCGTCATCGGTGAACAGCGGCAAGTTCACGCTCACGTCCGCGAACGTGGTGTTCAAATCGCGCATTTTGCCGTTCAGAAAGCCGGTCCGGCTGTCCAAATAATCGTGAGCCAAAAATTGCTTCAGCTCATCGATCGAACGGCTCCGGTAGCTGCCCGAATTCTTCAAACTCGGCTCAAGCGTAATGCGGGCCAGTTCCGGCGAATCGTCGGGCAGTGAACCGCAAACCGGGCAGAGCGGGTCGGGCAGGAAGAAATGGCGCGAGCTTCTCAGCGTGTTCAGATCAACCAGCAGCAAGCGGCCTTCCGAATCGGATCGATGGCCATGCAGCGCCGTTCGCACTTCATTCGCAAGCAGAAGGCTCATGTGCATTAGCCCTGTACGCGATGCCCACGCATCCGCGGGTGGTCCCCCTTGTTCCGCGAATTGCCGCTGCAGCGCCCGCATCTCCTTGCGGTCGCGACCCGCCTTGAGCCGTCTCGAGTCCGCGCATTGGGAACAGCCCGGTACACCGGGGCGAACGAGCGGCCCTACCACGCCTTCGCCGAACGCAACAAATCCGGGCAACCAAGGAATGCCAGCCTTTCGCATCGCCGTCTCCGTCTCATGATGTGCGGAAGGTTGCCAGCCGTCATGGAGCACAACAGCCAAACCGGCCCCTTCCGGCACCCCCGCCTTCAGGTCGCTTCGGCGAACGACCGAACATTCGGAGAGCCGATCCAGTTCGCCGCAAACGAGTTCTGCGAGCGCCCCTGTTCCGACAACCGCAACAATTACGCTCATCGGGTTTCCTCCTCTCGCAGCAGCACGCCGAATACGCCCGCGAGCTGCTCGCGCATGAACGGCTCCAAGGTCAGATCGAAGATCAATGGAGGCTTGCCGTTACGTTGCAAAACCTGCATCGCATACTGAAGGGTTGCCGGCTGCTCCGTCTCCTCATACGGAGAGATTCTAAGGCGAAGCGGCGTTTCTTCCAGCAGCGCCACGGAGGAAACTTCCAATCCTTGCGCAGGCGGGAAGGCCGCATGATTCTGCTGCTTGAGCAGCGCTTGCTGCAGCGAATTTCGCAAAGCCAAGGTCATGTTCAAGCCGGCATTGCCATGCCAGCAGCCATCCGTGCCGACCCAAACGACAGGGAAGCCGGACACGTCGTCTCCGAGACCGATGGCAGGCGCTCCCCGCAGCGTCGTTAACGCCTGCAAATAAAACCGGCAGGTTTCGTCTTCTACTTTGACATCCGGCACCCAGAAGACGTTAGGCTTGCGGAATTTATGCCTGCTTCGCAGTTCCTCGTCCAAGCATTTCTGCAAACCGCGGCAAACGCCCTCCGCGAAAGTCTCGCCCGCACCGACGCCGATATAGGCCGTCTTGTTGCCGACACCCGGATCGCCGGTCACGCGTCCAGCGGTCGCAGTGTTTGGCAGCGGAATCGCCTCTACAAGCGAAACGGCCAATCGGGACGCATACGATTCGAGCCCGGAAAGTCCCGCTTCCCGCCGGGCGTCCTGATGGGTCATACCCATACAGACGATGCCCGGCAGCAATTCGGCAGGTCCTTCCGACAGCGGATCAACCGCTTGGATCCGGCACTGGGATAACGGCAGCTGCACGAGCTCCTCTTCGTCCCACACATGAAAAATTCCCGTAACCGGAGAAGTCAATTGATCGAATAAAGCCAGCAGACTGCCGTTCGCCCTGTCGGAGCTTGTGTTCTGCAGTAACCTGGCATCCGCATCCTGAATGACGCCGACGGTCGTTTCCCCGGCGGCAAGCGGATGGGCAAGCCATGAATGCCATTGCCCTTCCAATGATTCCAGATCAAGCAGGAAAAATCGATTGTTCTGCTCCGGCCCGGCCGTTACCCCCGAGGATGTTTTCAGCCACTGGAATGCAAGCACATTCGATAGCATCGCTCCCGCCGTGGAGGAGAAGGCGTGCTGCTGCGGATCTTTGCGAAGCGCGGATTGATGAATGCGACGCCACATCGATTCCCAGCTTCCATCTGCGTCATCCGGCCGCACGAACGGCCCCGCCACCCCTGCTTGCTGCAAGCAAAAAGCCGGGAGCAGCACTTTCTCCGCCACTCGGCAGGCCTTCTGAAGCTCCCGCAGCTCCTCGATATCTACCTCTTGCGACACGTATAGGATCGAATCGAACGGCTGAACGGCTTCCAGCCAGCCTTGATTCGTAGCTTGAGGCGAGGCGATCTCCTGAACCTCAACCTCCGGATCGCTCTGCCGGGCATGGGCTGCGATCTCCACGATCCGCTCCCGGTTGGTCGGCGCCGAGTCCGTCACGATGACATGGAGCTTGGGCAACCCGGATTCAAGCAAAGCGGATACTAACGAAACCAGAAAAGGACCGGAGCCCACCGCCAGCACGTTTGAACTGCGATAAGACTGAAAACGGTACGCACCCGAGCCGATGAAGCCGTCCAAATATTCAATTTGGGAGGCATACTTTCGGAGTACGGCTTCCGGTAATTGGTGCGGGAGGTCTTCGCTTACGTCCCGAACGAACCCGTTCTGGTACAAGCTTTCGGCAATTTCATACACCCGGTCCCGATAAGGGGCCGACAGGCCGTTCGTCAGAACCTCCATGGAGTGCTCCCCGTTGAACATGGGCATTAATTTTTCAACCCACTGGTCGATCGTTTTGCCCTCCATCCGGTTCGAGACCAGGTTATTACGGAAATACACGCTGCTGCTGCTAGGATCAGGAAGATAAAACGTGTCCCCCTTCACCTTTAGGCGCATTGACGGTTTCAGCTTCTCCATTCCGTACCTCCTTGCGGTTTTATCAATTTCGAAACTGTCGCTATAAGTCAGTTTATGTAACGATATTTGTCCTTCATGCCTGCTCTAAACAAGAAGCTGCCCCTGCAGCGGTCCAAAGACCGGCACAGGGGCAGCTTCTTGTCATCCGTGCATCGTCAGAAATTAACGGCACCGAGCACAGCGGTGGCAGGAGCAGGAGCAGGAACAAGAGCAAGAGCAGGAGCAGGAGCAGGAGCAAGAGCAAGAGCAAGAGCAGGAACATGAACAGGAGCAGGAACAGGAACAGCTGAAGCAGCGGAAGCAGTTGAAGCAGCGGAAGAAGCAGAAGCCTATCCCGCCAATGCCGAATCCGACGCACAACCGAGCCGGATCTGCGCCTTGCTGCGCTTGAGCGTCCCATGGGGTCGCTTCGCTTGTCTGAAAACCTCCCATCTCTAAATTTTGAATTTGATTGTGAAAATCAGTCATTGTAGTCGTCCTCCATTATGTTGGAATCATGTCAAGTTGAATCCGCTCATGGATTCCTTGACAAGAGATACCACAACATATGAGGAATTTTCCGCACTTGTTACTGATTCATATGCCTAAGCGACAAATCTTTCGTAAACACCAAGAAGAGAGCCGCCCCTCCCTCCTGCGAGGGAAAGACGGCTCGGACGCCGTGCCATAAGGCAACAGGTTGCGCCATACCTTATTGGCCGGCTCCTGTATAAATATGAATCGCGTCGCGCAAAAATTCGGCCATGCCCGGCTGCTTCTCGTAATAAGCTTTGAACCGCTCATCGTCCACGTACATTTGGGCCAAGCCCGCGTGCGCTTCTTTGTTGTATTCGCTCCAGTAGTACGTCAACCACTGCTTGTGCAAATCGGCCGTTTTCTGAGCCAGCTCGCCGGCCGGATCGCCGGTTTGGAACGCTTCCGCGAGCGAGTCGATGACTGCATCCGTCAGGCGCGTTACTTCGTCGTGCTGCTCCTGCGTCATGTTCTTCACCTTCTCGTTCGACTTATTCACAACGTCGTCCCCATATTTTTGACGAATTTCTTGGCCGTATTTTTTCTCGTTATCTTCGATCATCTTCGTTTTGAATCCTTCGAATTTTTCTTTATCGGTCATCGTTATTCTCCCTTCGGATAAGGCAATCGTTTTGTCTACGTTCGCTATCAGCAAATCCAGCTGCTTGCGCCGGTCAAGAAGTTGCTCGCGATGCTCCTTCAAGGCTAGGATCGGATCGAAGGCTTTTGATGTAACGATTTCTTTGATCGTATCCAGGTTGAACCCCAGCTCCCGGTAAAATAAAATTTGCTGCAGCCGGTCAACCTCAGCCTGGCCGTAGATCCGGTATCCCGACGAGTTCATTCTTGCCGGCTTAAGAATGTCGATCTCATCGTAAAACCGCAGCGTTCTGGTACTGATCCCGGCCAACCTGCCTAGCTTCTGCACGGTATATTCCACGCGAATCTCCTCCTGACAACTACAATGTACACCTTCACGTAACGTAAAGGTCAATCCCTTTTTATGATGGAAAATTTTATGATGGGAAATGCCCCAAATTTATCGTTTTGTTTTTTTACAAAATCTTCATTTCCGCATGACTCCCGATTAACAAGCCATTGCTACAATCGCTGATAGAAGAAAAGCTTCGGAACGGACCTACTAGAAGCAAGCCAACAAGTACAACAAATGGAGCTTTCTCTCTTGAGCATAAAACATGGAAAGGGAGAATTACAAATGATGAAAAAAACTTGCCTAATCGCCGCCACAGCCACACTAGCGCTGACGTTCGGGACCGGAGCCGCATTCGCGGCGGAACTAAGCGGCAAAACAGCGGACAACGTGAAATATTCCAACAACGGACAAGCGGTTACCCCGTCTTCTCCCGCGGTTGAAATTGACGATCGCTTGTACTTGCCGATTCGCGCGCTTGGCGAAAGTATCGACAAATACGTCAACTGGGACGAGTTCCGCAGTGCTGCCGCATTTACGGATAAGCCCGTGTTGACCGGCAAATTTACGTTAAATGCCCCGAACTTGACAGGGGATATCAAGATGGGCGTCGGCTCCTCGCTGACTCACCTGCCGGGCGATCCGGACGATGTGTTCTACACGACCGCTGACCGCGGGCCGAACGGCGAAGTCGAAGTTGACGGGAAAACCCGCAGAACATTCCCGATCGTAGACTACACGCCAACGATTTATAAAATTCAAATCGGCGAAGGCGAAATCAAAATTCTCGATCGCATTCCGCTGAAAGTTGACGGCAAAGATCCTGTGACCGGCACGGCTCAAATTACCGGCTTGCCGAACATCAAGGGCCGCGACGAGGTGCCTTATGACGCCAAAGCGGAGAAAGAGCTCGCATACGATCCGTACGGCCTTGACATTGAAGGGCTCGCTTACAACGCGAAGGACGACACGTTCTGGATTTCGGACGAATACGGCCCGTCGATCGTACACGTGAAGCGGGACGGCACGATCTTGGAGCGGATCGTTCCGAAGGGCTGGGCCGCTCAGGTATCCACGCCGCTAGTCCCGGCTCGCGAAACGCTGCCCGCGGCGTACAACCAGCTTCGCCAGAACCGCGGCGCCGAGGCCGTAGGCATCACTGCCGATGGCAAGTTCATGTTCATGGCAATGCAAAGCCCGCTGCGCAACCCGGACAAGTCAACGGACAACTCGCGCCAGCTGCGCATCGTGAAGACCGATCTGGCCACACTTGCGCCGGTAGCGGAATTCGTCTACATCGCGGAAGACGCCCAGCAATACGACAAGCTGAAGCAATCGGACATCGTCATCTCCGACATGGTCGTCGTGAACGAGAACACGCTGCTCATCGACGAGCGCGACAAAAACGCGGGCGACAAGGCGCAGCTGAAGCAAATTTTCGCAATCGATCTGTCTGACGCAACGAACATTCTCGGCAAATACGACGACGCGAAAGCCGGCGGCAAAACATTGGAGCAAATGACCGTCGCCGAGCTGAAGGCAAGCGGCATCCTGCCTGCAGCTAAGCGGACGGTGCTTGATCTTGTCGCATTCGGTTACCCGTATGAGAAAATCGAAGGCTTGTCGCTCGTGAACGGCAATAAGCTGGTCATTGTCAACGATAACGACTTCGGCATCGGCAGCACCGCGAAGGAAAACGGCACCGAGCTGTGGACGTTCAAACTGCCGTATACGTTGAAGTAATCGATTGAAATGAACCTGAACAGCCCGGTATGACTTCGAGTCAGCCGGGTTGTTTTGTTGATGGGAGGTGTTTTATCCATGAGGCTTATTGTTGCGAGTTAGAGCAACCCGCATTGGAAGGGGCGCATGAAAGTAATAACTGGAAAACATGTAGTAAAATTTCGCTTAATGTGCCGTTTACGCTACAATAAATGGATTTCATGTAGTTATTTTCGCCATATCTACCGAAAGATGAACCATCCGGCTAAATTAACTACGCATTATACAGTTAATTACTAGCAATCCGCTTGATCCGTAAAATTTAAGTCATATTTTCCATCTAATTTATCCAATAAAACAATGCCCCGCTAAGTCACCGCATCCATCCTCATCCTCATCATCATCACCATTATCATCATTATCATCACCCCCATCTCCTCCTCATCCGCCTCCCTTCATACGCTCGCCCCTATTACCGACACGGTCGTCATCGGCCCGCCGAACAACTGCATCAAATATCAACCTAATGCAGCCCCGATGGCAGCATTCCAGCCCCAGCTTCGTCAGTCCGATGCCAATGCCGGTGCCGGTGCCGGTGCCGATACCGATACCGTCAACTCAGCAATTCCAAGGCTCGGGATATTATCAGCGCGAGCAAGGACATTGGCCTTACGCTTATTACCGGCTGCCCTTCATCGGAAACGGCGGAGCCGAATTCTAACCTATCACGACGAAGAGCAGGTCGCTGCGGCGCCTGCTCTTACTGTACGCGAGTCGTGTTTAGACCTTTCCATAAAAAGAATAACCTGCGAATGGGCTTTCGGCGCTTATCGTCATCTTTACCGACAAGTTTGCGAAAATTTCATTTGCGGCCGCGACATCAACCCACCTGACCTCCACAATATCCTCGTCCGGATCCGCCACCGCCATCTCCCCGCCGACGATATCGGCATGAAACGTAAAAATCATCGCATGGTGCCCCGAATTTGCGAAAAACACTTCGCTGACGGCATACAGCTCGTTTATGTGCACATCGTATCCCGATTCTTCCTTTGCCTCGCGCCTGCTTGCCTGCTCCAACGTTTCCCCGGGTTCAACCGCTCCGCCCGGCAAGCTCCAGTAGGTCTCGTCCCCTTTTTGGTTCCTAACCATAAGTACGTTCATGCGTGATTCATCGAAAATAAGCACGTTGACTACATCTACTCTTTTCAAAATGACCGCCCCCAAAACAAAACATATGTTACGATATAACATCCCGCATTCGGGTTACGATTCCTTCATCGCGGTCTATTTTTTATTGAAGCAAAAACGGCTGTCAGCAGCAACCGTTGCGATAATATTGGGTTTGTTTTAAATTGGATTTCAATTTCTATAATCTAGCTTCTATCGATTGCAGCAGCTCGTGGAGACGCTTCTTGTTATTTTCATATTCCGCCGTATTATCGTATTGGACTTTCCACACATAGGCATCGATGTAGCTGTAGATGAGCCGATACGTATCCATTTTCAAAAGATGGCTATCGTCGCCCGACAGGTCATATCCCCCGTAGCCTCTGAGGAAGGCATCGTTAATGAGCCATGGGCTCGCGAATTCATAATCGATGTCGCCGAACAAAGCTCTGTCCGCATCGATGATCGCGGCCACTTCATATTGACCTTTTGCGGGATCGATTCCTACCAATACGTTGCCGGCCCACAGATCCGTATGGACGAGATGCGGCGTCATTATTTGGTCAAAAAGCCGGCTTTGGTCCTCGAGAAGCCTGACAACTTGTGTCACGGTCGCTTCGTCGTGAACGTGATGCTGCAAGCAATGCTCCCCGATTTGGGCGGCTTGCGCCGTCAAAAAATCCCCCCACCGCTCGAAACCGCGACCCTGCTCGACGTCCGCAGCCCTGCCGAATCGGGCGCCTGTAACGCCGTGCATTCGACGGGTCCAGCTTCCGATCCCTTCGTACAGCTTGGCTTGATCTTCTTCCGGGACCGACAGATCGGTTAACGGCACGCTCGGGATAAACTCCGTGATCGTATAGTCCCGGTCGATGAAGCTTTTGGTTGTGTCCCTTGCGACAATGTGCGGACACGGGATCTGCCGGCTGGATAGCAGCTCGTAAACGTACCGTTCCGCTTTCATCAGATCCTGCTCATATGGCAGCAAAAACTGCCTGTTCACGGGGCCGACCCGAAGGACAAGCTCGCGGGAGGGCGATTCTAAAGTCAGCTTATAGGTCGTGTTGAACAATCCGCCTTTCAGCATCGTGATTTGAAGGACGGAATATGGCTGAAAATGGCGTTTAACGATTCGCTGAATTTCTTCGTCTGTCAGTTCCTTAAAGATTTTCGATCCGTTCATGTTGAGTCAGGTCTCCTTAATTGTTCGGAAATTGTTTCTCATAAGTTCGTTCTTCTCCATATAGGTTCCACAACGATCCGAACAAATCCTGTATTGGCTTGTTCCGAATGCAAATGGAAGCCGCCGGATGGTATACTTTTCACCAAGAATAATAAAGGAGATCGATAGCTTGCTGCAATTGTTCAAAGCATTCGGCGATCTTGACGAGATTGCCGTTTACGAAACGGCTGAGTTATACGGCGAAAAGGGCAATTTCCGCATCCTGCAGTTCCCCGACGGGGCCGTGCAAGGCGCGATGGACTTGAACCGGCCGGAACGGATCGTTTTTGAATATCCGAGAGCGATCATTCATTTAATGGAATACAACGATCCGTCATTCGAGAACGTATTCGTGATCGGTCACGGGATCGGGACGATCGCCGGTTATTTGAAGAGGAAACGGGTTAAGGTGGCGGAATTGGACGGCACTGTCGTGGAGTTAAGCAGGAAGTTTTTTGGGTATTGCGAGGACAATGTCGTCATCGGAGACGGCCGCGAAATTCTCGAGAACGAAGCTCCGCATACGTACGATTATGTTGTATTGGACGCCTTCACCGGGCAGGGGACGCCGAGGCATTTGACCTCCAGGGAGTTTTTCGGAATCGCGGCTGACAGGCTGAACGACCACGGAGCGATCATCCTGAATGTCTTCGGAAGAGGCGGGAACGACATGCGCATCAACGCGATCCTTACGACGCTTCGCGAACAGTTTGCTTATGCGAAGGCGTTTCTGCTGCCGGCCGAGCACGTACGGGACGTACAAAACTTCATCCTCATCGGCAGCAACAAGCCGATCGGATTCCAGGCGCGCCAAATGGCCGGTTTCGTCGAGAGGGAGTTGGACCGAGGATATTTGATCGAGGATATTTGAGGATTTGTGATTGAACGTTGTGATCGAGCGTTGTGATCGAGCGTTTGTGATCAAGCGTTTGTGATCAAGCGTTTGTGACCGAGCTTTGTGATCAAGCGTTGTGATCAAGCGTTTGTGATCAAGCGTTTGTGATCAAGCGTTTGTGATCAAGCGTTTGTGATCAAGCGTTGTGACCGAGTGATATGATCAAGGAAGGTGCTCGCGGAGGTTTACGCCCATATTCTGGATTCGTCGGCCAAGGCCCTCTTCCGCCACTAACGGATGGGGACCTCGACCGATGACCTACTCCTAATCTAAGACCGTTACACCTGTAGCAGCTTCTCCGCCAATGCTTCTCCCCACTGCACATGAAACGCCGCATCGGGATGATTGATGCCGTTGGACAAGCGCGACTCGATATCCACACCGTCCCGCTCCATCTGCTCCCACCACGCGTACACGTCGAGCAGCGGGATATCGTGGTCTGCTGCGAGGCGCCGTACGGCATCGGCATACAACGGCAAAATCCCATCCTCCGCCAATTGAACAAAAGCGGGTACGAGCGGCTTGTGCACTTCCGCCACGCGGGCGTTGTCCCGCTTCATCATCATGCACGGGGTCATCAGCACAATATCCGCCTCCGTTTCGGTTCGGATGCATTCAATAAGATCTGCGACCGCTTGCGTGAACGGCTCAAGACCGTCCTGGCGGCCGTGCGCGTCGTTATGGCCGAAGCAAATCGTCACCAGGTCGGGCTGATACATCAGCACATCCCGATCCCAGCGGGATCGCGACATCTGCGCCGTATCGCCGGCCACTCCCGAGTTGATAACGTTGAACACCGTACCATGATAACGACGCTCCACCCCGCGTCTTAGCACCTGGTGGTAAAGCCTCTCGTATTCGACTACGCCTTCCTGCATGCAGCCTTGGGTTACGCTATCGCCGATGGCAACGTAGGTAACCGCGCGAGCCCTGACGTCGCTGGCCTTGTCGCGAAGCCGGTCGTGAAGCCGTTGAAATCGGTTCATGTATTTTGCCGCTCCCTTCCATTCGCATGTCGATCGACCGCCGTCATGCGGAGCCGACCTTGCTCATCGATAACTGCATTCCGCCCAATCTAACTATTGCACTTTCACACGATCGGCATCGGCATTAGCCAATCACCAGTCAAGAACGATCCCCAGATAAGGCTCTTGCCGCTCCGCGATCATACGCCAAGCCTCATCCGCCCGTGCAACCGGGAATCGATGCGTGATCAGCTCCCCGGTCTTCAGCCAGCCCTCGCTGACCCCGCGCAGCGTCTCGTCCATCCGCGTTTTCGTCCAGCCCGCCGGGGCATGCAGCGTAACTTCCTTCGCCCGCAGCTTCTGAATGTCGATCGCCCCATGCATGCCGTAAAACCCCGCAGAAACGATATGGCTCTCATGGCCGAGCAGCGGGAACAATGCCATTACGCTGTCCATATCGCCCACCGTATCGACGACCACGGCCGCCCCGCCCGGAGCGAATCCACGCACGGCCTCCATAGCCATCGCACCGCTCTTCTTCGTGTTCACCTGCGCCGTTTCCACGGGCATCGAGCGTAGCCGGTCGTCGTGCCTGCCGAGCACGAGCACCCTCGCGCCCCGATGCAGCAGCGTCTGCGCCGTCCAGTTGGCGACCAGCCCGTCGCCGATCACGACGGCGCAATCGCCTTCCCGGACCGGCGCTCGCATGCCGCAGTTGTACCCGACCTGCGTCAGGACGAGCCCGGCATAATCGGCGGAAGGACGGCCCGGCGGCAGCTTCCATACTTGACCGGCCGGTGTCACTGCCGGGCTGACGTGGCCGCCGAATGCGTCGAACATGCCGCCCACGCGGCTGATCGTGGCGAACACGCGGTCGCCGACCTGCAAATCTGCGACATTCGCGCCCGCATGCGTGATCACCCCGACCTTCTGGTAACCGGCCACAATCGGAAACGGCCACGGCGCCCCCGCTTCATACGGCGTATCCCCGGCAATCCGCTCTCCGCGGTAATAAGACGATTCCGTGCCGTTGCTGATCCAAGAAACCTCCACGTCAATGATAACCTCATCGGGACCGGGCTCCGGTATGTCCACCTCTTGATAGGATGCCTGCAGCCGGTCCGTAAATACGACCGCTTTTCCCTTCATTCCTTTCCCCTCCCGCCATTATGCAAAATCTTGTCCCGGATAAAAATGAACCTTAATCGCCTCCTGCGACGTCAGCAATTTCACGGCCTCGTCATACCGGGTAAACGGAACATGGTGAGTTTGCAAACATTCCGTATTCAGCCCTTTGTTCGCCACCGCATCGATCAACAGCTCGCGGTCCCGTTCGTCAAACCTGCGGTACCGGTACGATTCCAGCTTCAGCCCTTTGAACCATAAGTGCTCTTCGTACTGCAGCGTTCCTTTCAGCACGCCGAATATAACGACGTGGCGATCGACGATCCGCAGCAAATTCTGCACGGATGGCGCCGCGCCAACGCAGTCGTACCCGAGATCGAAGCGGCGATCGCCAAGCTCATCCACATGCACGGCTTGCCCGAGCCCAAGCTCGCGAACGTACCGGATGCGCTGCTCATTCACGTCGATCCCGACCACTTCCGACGCGCCCCAAATCTTGGCCGCCTGAATGGCGAGCATGCCGGCCGGGCCGAGGCCGGATACGACGATCGACTTGCCGCGCAGGTCGCCGAACTGCGACAGGCCGATCATCACGCATTTCAGAAGCTCGAACGAAACCGCCTGCATGAACGAAATCGAGTCCGGCAGCTTGATCAGCTCGTGTTCCCGATAGTTCAGGTACTGGGCGTATGCGCCGTTCCCTTCGATATGCTCGAGCGCGGCCACCCGGTCGCCGACCTGGAACCCGCGCACCCCGCTGCCGACGGCCCGCACGACGCCTGCCGCTTCATGGCCCGGCCAACCGGGAACGAGCGGATACTCGGGCGATTTTGCATAATCGAACATATCTCTGCCCGCCATCATGTTCATGTCCCATCGGGGGCAAGTAGCCACA
The DNA here is from genome assembly GCF_056120465.1 of Paenibacillus sp. sgz302148. Lineage (NCBI taxonomy): Bacteria > Bacillati > Bacillota > Bacilli > Caryophanales > Paenibacillaceae > Paenibacillus > Paenibacillus sp. sgz302148. The sequence goes on along the minus strand of NZ_JBVYOJ010000010.1, from coordinate 181,397 downwards.
ACCTCGATTTCCACCAAAATTTCGTGATCCTTCAATACCGGAACCTCCGTATCGACAATCGCAAACCGCCCGGGTCCCATAATTTGCAGCGCCTTCATATTCATCGGCTCACTACGCTCCTTCTGCATGTTCGATTTGCATTCAGAATACAGAAGTCGAGGCTCGTTGTCTTTGCATATACTAGATGATTTGCTCCGTTTCGGCAGGCAATCGATCGTTGCCCAGTCGGCTGTGTTCCGATGCATTTGCACAAAATCGACTTTGAATTCGCGGCGCCTGTTCCGTCCGAATGAAATTCTGTCAAAGCCTGTTTCCGTATGGTACAGTAAAAACAAAAAGACCGTCTGTTCGAATATTTCGGAGAAGGGAGGGATGATCGTGTACCTGCGAAAATATGACGTCGTTCGCATGGCTGCCGATCGGCAAGGGGAGAGCGGCGGAGGCATACACCCGTTTCATGAAATTCTGATCATCACGTCGGGAAGCGTCCTGCTGAAATGGATGGGCCGAGATTATGCCGCCCATGCCCCTGCAGTGTTTCTGCTCGCGCCGAATACGCCTCACCTTCTGGTCAAGCAGTCCACCGCATGCAGCTTCGCCTATATGGAGCTGGACATGCAGGATTCGGCTGCGGAGTTTCCGAACCTCGCGCAAGTGCTCGCTTGGAACGAGCTGCAATGCAGCGGCGATCGGCATGCGCCGGAACTCGCCCCCATCTACTCGACCGCAAGTTGCCTATGCGACGTTCTATCCTCGCAATTTCCGTATGAATCGGCGAGAGAACAGGCCGCCGAGCTCGACATCCGCAAAATGCTGCTGTTCATTGCCTGCAGCTTGCATGCAAGGTTCTCCCCGTTGCCACGGCTGCCGGAACCCAGCTCTCGCCACGACAAAGACGAAACGCGGAAGCATATTCAGGCGCTCATGCGCTATATGGAATCAAGCTACTTCGAGCCGATTACGGTGAAAGTGTTGGCCGATTCCGTTCATCTCGATGTCTCCTACTTCATCCGCTCGTTCCGAAACATCGCCGGCACGACGCCGCTGCAATACTTGCAGAACCTTCGCATGAACGCAGCCTCCTGCTTCCTGTCCACAACCGCAATGCACGTTCAGGAAGTTGCCGCGGCGGTCGGCATTCCAAGCATTCATTATTTCAGCCGGCTATTCAAGCAAACGTACGGCATTAGCCCCTCGCAATGGCGCGAGCGGGAACGGATTGCACCGACGGGCGAGTAACTTCACCGAATGTAGATGGACAACCTCCCCCTTTTTTACAGGTGTCAGTGCTTTTTTACATTTTCACATTGTCGATAAAGTGCCGGATATGCCACTCCACCCGCTGTTCCAGCTCGCTGGTATCCTGATCGTCGAATTTGAGCAGCAAATACTCCGTCATGACGGAAAAGATCGGGTATTGATACTCGAACGCGAGCATACGCGGATTCAGCGGCTTGATCTGCCCTTTGTCGATCATGATCCGGAACGCGGCTTCCAGGAAGTCTATCGTCCCCTTATAAATATTTTGCAAAATGATGTTACGCGCCCGTTTGTCCCGAAACTGTTCGATGTTCAGAATACGCCATATTTTGACCAGCAGCGGGTTGCCGACCGTTTTTTTGAAATTGGCGAAGCCCTGCAGGAGGAATTCCTCGGGCGACACGCTTTCGAGAATCGCGTCCAGACGATTTATCGGAGGAAGCGACTGCTGCTGCTCCGCGCGGAAGATCGCGTAAATCATCTCGAGTATCTCGTCTTTTGTCTTATAGTGATTATAAAGCGCGCTTTCCTTGATCCCTACTTGCTTCGTAAGATCGCGTACCGAAACGGCCGAGAAGCCGTTCTGGGAAAACATGTCGATGGCCGCTTCCATGATCCGCTGCTTGGTGCCGACCGTTTCTTTTGCCGGAAAAAATTGATCCATTCAAAAAACCACCCTTCGTTTATTGAGCTAGCACTTTATGAATCATCAAATCGTTGAACCGCTCCGCCTCCTCGAAGCAGGCAAGATGGCCGGACTTCTCGAACACGATCAGTTCCTTGTAAGGCGCCCGGATTGTTTCCGCGTATTGGATAACCGTATCGTGGACGATCCGATCGTGCCTCCCCATAACGAAATAGACCGGAACCTGCACTTCCTTCACCTTGTCGAATAAGTTTGTCGAGTTGAGCTCGCCCCAAAGCGCCGTTGACGAGAAGCCGAAGCCCTTCATGAAACGGGTCCGCTCCTTCCACGTCAAATGGGAGCTGAATATGTAATGCAGGTTGATCCAGAGACCGCTTTTCTCATACGTCACCCCGCCGAATTTCGTAAGCCACGTGCGCTGGGTCACAAGGTCGTTTACCGATTTGTAGCTGCCGTTGACCGGAGGGCCCACGTCCTCGAGCGCGCGGATCGCCTTGCGGATATTCCGCTTCTTCGCCTCACTCAGGGTGAACTCATACGATCGCGCTTCTTCCCGGACGCGGTCGATCGGCTGGTTGATGCCGACATAAGCATGGATCAGCTCCGGATAACGCGCGGCGAACTGCAGCCCCATAAGCGCTCCCATCGATTGTCCCATGACGTACAGCTTGTCCTTGCCGAACCGCTCCAGCAAATGTCGCGTCAGCTCCGCCGCGTCGGAAAGAAGCTGATCGACCGTAAGGCTCTCCGCCTTCATATCGGGACGATAGGATTTGCCTCCGCCGCGCTGATCCCAATTGACGACGAGGAAATGCTTCTCCAGCTCCCGGTTGAATTTATGCTGCGCTCCCGTTTGCGGACTGCCAGGCCCTCCATGCAGGAACAGAAGCACCGGCAATTCGGCGGTTTCGCCCCGGGCAACGTACCACTGCTCCTCGCCCCCTAACGTAATCTTCTGCAATATATCGATCATCGCTTTCCGCTCCTTTCTGTCATGAATTCGATTGTAAATGAACGGTCGTTAACTTGTCAATAATTAACGTTCGTTCATATCAAAAAAATAAAGCTCGCCATAAGAAAAACTTCCGTCGAAGTCCATCGAGGATTCAGCGAACTTAAACTTTCTATATCGTAAAAAAACGGGCATGCGCCGAATATGCGAAATTGCATAACGACGTTGCCCAGCTGCCCTCCTCGTACCCGCCCGGCGGGTTTCTCGGCGTCCCCTTATTTGATTTGCGTAAACAGCTTCTTCGATTCGCTCGGCAGCGCCCGGTATTTATCCCGGTAAATCTGCAACACCTTGCGGTAACCGAGCGATTCCAGCTCTTCCTGAAAATAATCCCAATCCTTCTCCATATCGAGCTCGCCCGTGACGAACTTGATCAGCTTTTCGTTCAAGATTTTTTGCAGCGGCGTCATTACTTTCGTGATCTCGATCATCTCGTCCTGCGTCAGCGAAATCGACGGACCGGAGAAATAGCCGATCTTCTGCACGTTCTTGCTATACAGCTTGAGCGCCTCGAATCCTTCCGCACCCCAATCCCTCGCATACTCCGCTTCCTGGTCCAGCGGCACCCATACCCCCGACCGGCCGTCTACGCCCGCTTCCTTCGGGGTGACGGTGCCAAGCGGATTCAGCCTCGTCCGCAAGCTGCTGACGTAATGCCGTTTGCCGTTTACCCGCACGAACGTTTCGCCTTCGATGCCCCAATTCGTCAGCTCCATAATTTCATCCGAATATTGCGCGTCCAGCATCCGAATGATTTCGTCGATATGCTTCGACGACGCATTGACCGCAATGACCCATCCGCCTTGCGAATTGGCGTATTGAACCGGCTGCAGCGCCATAAGTCCGGTGTCGGTGAGCGGCGGAACGACCGCTTTCAGGTGATATTTGCCGTCCAGCTTCTTCCCCTGCTCAATCCAATTGTCCATCTCGATAAAATATTCGCCCATCAGCACAAAAGCCTTGCCCCGCACGATCCGGTCGATAAACTGCGCTTCCGACAGCACCGCAAAATCCGGGTCGATCAGCTTCGCCGCATAAAACTTGCGCATCAGCTCGACCGCTCGCTTGTAGTTCGGTTCCACCGGCCCGAAAGCATAAGACAACGTATCGTTGTTGAAATAAATGCCGCCGCTCGTATGGTAAGCGTAGAAAAAACCGCTCATCAGATTATCCGGCCCCCACCGGTTCACGATCGGGGTCGAATCCGGGTAAATCTCCTTGAGCCGTTTCAGGCTCTCGTACAACTCGTCGAACGTCTTCGGCAGCAGCATGCCGTTGCGGTAAAACAGATCTTCCCTGTAGATGTAACCGGTCGGCATCTTGCCCTCCGTATTAAATCCGTCGATCCCGTACAGCTTGCCGTCTTCCGTCACGATGCTCGCGTAAATTTGCGGATATTTGGCCATCCACCGCCTTAAATTCGGCATCCGGTCCAGGTAAGGCTGCAGATCGAGCAGAAGTCCCTGCGGTCCGAGCTGCTGCATCATGTCCTTGTCGATGACGAATACATCCGGCTTCTCCCCGGACGATGTAAGCTGCTGCTTGATCCGTTTCAGATACTCGGAAACCGGATATTGGATCCATTGAAACTTCACGTTCAGCCGCTGTTCGAATTCGCGGTCGATCGGCGTATCCGGGCTGCGTTCGAAGGAAGGCACCGCGGCTTTCAACACGACCGGAGGCGCCGGATTCGTGCCGGATGCCAGCTTCGCATTGAACAACGCAGCAAGAAGGAGTGCCGCCGTGACGATGAAACCCGCTCCCGCGAGCAACGTTATTTTTTTATTCGGCAACGATCTTCCCTCCTTCCAGCGTTGTCATCGGCTCGGCCGTCCCTTGAATGCTCACATGCGTCACATGCGTTCTCCCGCCTTTGCGGTATTCGTTCGGCGTTGTTCCTTCCAGCTTCTTGAACATCCGAATGAACGCATTGGCGTTGTTGAAGCCTACGGTTTGGCCGATTTCATTCGCCGTAGCGCCGGTGGAAACAAGCAGCTCCTTGGCCTTCTCGATCCGCAGGCCGTTAATATAATCCGTAAAGGTGACGCCCCGGTGCTTCTTGAAATATTGGGATACGTAATTCGCGTTCATGTCGAACCGATCGGCGATCGCCGTTAAATTCGCTTCGGCCAAGTGCGCATTAATGTACTCGAGCATGCCGTCGATCGCTTGGGAAGACGGCTGGCGGCTTAGGGCATACCGGGCTGCTTTCTCGTATACGCCGATGCAATGCGCTTCGATGAGCGCGGCATGCTGCAGCGAATCGGAAAGCGAAATCAGTTCCCCCGTCGGCATGCCGAACAGCTCCATGTCGTCGATCCCCCGCGAATAAACGAACTCGACGGCGACATAGATCAAATCGCCCGCAAGCAGCTTAAATTCTTTAAAAGGGACGTTTTGTTTCCGGGCGCCGTCGAACAGCTGCTTCAGCATGCCGCCGGCACCTTCCGCATGACCGTTCTCCACATATTTGCGAAGCGTCTCCCGTTTGTCCGACGCAAGGAGGACGCTCGTTCCGGCCGGGCGGCGATCCGATTCGCCGAACAAAACCCCGCCTCCAGCAATGCCGCGCATATCAAGCGAAACGCATGCTTCTTGGTACCCCCGCCGAATATCGAGCAAATGGCCGAATACCGGGCTCACGCCAACGACCGATCCGACCGTACCGCCGTAAGCCTGTTGGAATTGTTCGATTGCGCTGCCGATCCGTTCGGCTTCCGAGGCAATCTCTTCCTCGGTTTTGGCCCGAATAAATAAGATGCTTTCGTTCGTCGACAAGCCGAGCATCGGCAGGTTCAAATCCGCCAAGTGCCGCTTGAATTCGGCCACCGTCCGCTCATCGCAGGAAGCGAGCCCATCCCGGACGACCGCAAGCGCGAAGCAGCTGCCGCCGCCGTACAGATCATAATGATCGTCCAGCCGCTCGATATCTTCCGGCTGGAGCTGGCCGTTAAGCGCGCGGTGCAGCAATACTTGCGTCAACGACGGCAAATTTTCCTGCCGGAATTGATGCAGCGACGATATGTTTTCCTTGATGAAGTCGTATTCGGAGGTGCCGCCTTCGAACGGTCTCTTCGCAAAACGCTTCACGTAATTGACCATCTCCGCCAGAGGCGAATAAATGCCAAACGTGAATACGACCGATACGATCGTTCCGACCAGCATGAATGCGGCGATAACGCTAACCGTCAGGAGCAAAAACTTGTTCGTCGAGCCGGTCAGCACTTTCTCCGGGGTCATTATCAGGAATCCGAGATTGGTCCAGGAGGAAGGCTGGAACGATAAAATATACCGGTCACCGCCCTGCGAAATTTCCGATTCGAACATTCCCTCGCTCGCGTTCAGCTTATAGGCGGCGAGATCAAGCGTGCCGCCGAGCATCTTCCGATCCGTCGCGCTGATGAGCCGGTTATGCAGCGTATCGACGATGTAAATCTCGCCTTTTTTCGTAATGTTCATGTTGTCGATCATTTGATAAATTTTCTGCTCGTCGATATTGATGATCATGTAGCTGCGCGAATGCGCGATGTTCTCGATGTTCAGCACGAGCGGAATGATCGTTTTGTACCGCTTCTCTCCCGTGATGTAATTTTGCCTGTACACGTCGGTCGCCGGAAATATAAGCGATGCGGAGCCCGCTTCGGCCTGGTCGTTCCAGTACCGCTCGGAGTAGTCTTTATAACGGTAATACCGGTTGAAATAATAGTCGGGCTCATACGTTCCGGACGCAGCAAGCACGGTATTTATGTTTTTGAAATAGATAAAGGAATCGTCCACGGCATCGTCACCCGCGTACAGCTCGTACAGCTTGCCGCTTAATTCGAAAGCGGAAGACGCGTAGCGGTTCTGATATTTGTCCTTCATCGTAATCAGATTGAGGAAGCTGGAATCGGAAGCAAGGCTGAACCCTTTGTCCTGGATTTTGTTAAACTGGCTCTCCAGCGACGACGTCACGGTGCGCAAATAATTGCGGTTCGCTTCTTTCACGTCGTCAATCATGCGATAGTTCGAATACGCGGCGATGGCAAGAGACGACAGCATGAGCAGCAGGGTAAGCGCAAAGAAACGCAAAAAAATCCGAATCAGCGTTTTTTTCTTCATGCCTGACGCGGCTTTAATAGGAAGCGCTTTCAAGTTCTTCATCATGACCCCCCAGCTTTTTTCAGGAGACACGTCCTGCGATTTCCCGGATTGCCTTCATTGTAGCATAATCTTCGCAAGCGCAGAAAGCCTCCCGGCGTCAGCCGCCGGAAGGAACATTCTGGATGCGATCGATGATTATTTGGTTACTTTGCCGTTATACATGGCAAGAACCGACTCATAGTCACCCATGCTCTTGATTTTGTTCTGGAACTCGTCCCATGCGCCGAAATCCATTTCGCCCTTGATGAACTTCACGATCGATTCGCTGACATATGTGTTGACCGGCGTCATCGTGTTGGCGTTCTGATCGCTTTCGTCCTGCGTGAACACGATGCGCGGCGCCTTCGGAGCAATCGCGTCTTTGCCGTATTCGGCGGTCGCGAACCAGAAGTTCTCGTCCGTTACTTTGCCGTCGTGGTAGAACGGCATCAGCGGCGTGCCCGAATATTTGGCGATCCGATCCTGCGGGTTGAACACGATGCCTGCACGGCAGCTGCCCGTCGTTCCGACGCAGTCCTTGGTCAATTCGCCGTATATATCTTCCGAGTTCATGATGCTATCCGCATATTCCTTCTTATCGCCCTTGACCTGATACGTCTTCCCTTCGATTCCCCAGTTCATGAGACTGACCATGTCGTCCGCATACTGGTAATCGAGCAGCTTGATCAGCAAGTCTTTGTTCTCCGCCTTCGCCGAAATGACAAGGCCGTATCCGTTGCTTAAGCCTTTGCCGGCCGGCTCGTTCCAAATGCTCCATCCTTTGCCGTATTTCGGATTGTTCGGCACCATCGCGTTCGCCCATTTGACGTTCGCTTCTTTGTTTGAATTCATGTCCTTGACGTAACCGGACCAAATTTGCGGGAAAATGAACGTTTTGCCGGTCGTCGCTTTTGCTTTCGCTTCGTCGAAGTTGTCGTTCCAGTAAGCGGGATCGATCAATTTCTCCGAATACAGCTTGTTCATGAACTGGAGCGCCTCTTTGAAGGACTCCTCGGTAGGACCGAATTTGTATTCGCTGCCGTTCCAATAAATGCCGTCGCTCGTATGGAACGAATTGAAGATGCCGACGTACCCGGTATACTGCTCGCTTTGCCCGATCGGGAACGAGTTCGGATACAGCTGCTTCAGCTGCTTGGCCGCATCGTACAATTCGTCGATCGTGTCCGGAATTTTGATGTTGTTCTTCTCGAACACGTCCGCCCGGTAGGCCGCCGTATATTGCGACGGCTGAAGCTCGGTCGGGTTGTTGTAGCCGTCGTAGAACGCGTACATTTTGTTGTCCGACGTGAACACGTACTGCTTCGCGTTGTCCGTCGCGTCGACGTAGGACTTGTAATTCGGCATTTTGTCCATCGACGGAGCGATGTCTTCGAATAAACCTTCGTTGCCGTATTTATTGATCGTATCGTTGCCACCCGTCACAAGCATGATGTCCGGGATTTCGCCGCTCGTGAGCATGACCTTCGTTTTTTCGCCGTATTCGCCCCATGGGATGCGAGTCCAATCGATTTTGAGCTTCACGCCAAGATAAGCTTCCATCGCCTTCTCCCATTCCTGCTGAATGAGCGAACCGGTCGGATCTTTGCCGAATTGCGGGATGACCACCTTCAAATTCAATTGCTTCACTTCGTCTCCGGATCCCTTCGCGTCGCCATCCTTTTTCTCTTCGCCGCCGCTTCCGGAACTTCCGCAGCCGGTTACGAGGACTACCACCATCACGATTGCAAGCAGCATCATCCAAGTCTTTTTCATACGTACGCCTCCCCTTCGAATATCGATGAACTTATACTCTCTTCAATTTGAAAATCGTACTACCTATCTTAATCGCAATCCCCGGCCGCCTTCGTACACTCCTTTCCGGACCGAGCATGAAGGGATTCCGCTTTAAGAACCTGCCAACCCGTCTGTCTATCTGTTTGTCAGTCTGTCACGCCTCAACCCTTGATCGAGCCGACCATCACGCCTTTGACGAAATATTTCTGCACGAACGGATAAATGCAGAGGATCGGCGCCATCGTGATGACGATCGCGGCCATCTGGATGTTTTTCGGATTGACCTGCCGCGTCTGAATCATATTGGCGATTTTTTCGCCTTGGCCCGTGCCTTGCTGGGAGAAGATGACGCTGCGCAGAAACATTTGCAGCGGGTATTTGTTTTCGTCCCGCAAGTAGATGAGCGCGCTGAACCATTCGTTCCAGTGGCCGACGATCGTGAACAAGGCGAATGTCGCCAGCAGCGCCTTCGACAGCGGCAGGTAGATGCGGAACAGTACGGTCAAATCGCTTGCGCCGTCCATATATGCCGATTCGCGCAGCTCGGACGGGATGTTCTGGAAAAACGTCCGGAAAATAATGACGTTGTAGGCGCTAATACAGCCGGGAACGACCATGACCCAGAACGTGTTCAGCATGTGCAAGTTTTTCATCAGCAAGTAGGTCGGGATCATGCCCCCGCTAAAAAACATCGTTACGGCCAGAAATACGGTGACGAACCGTTTGACCTGGAATTTGGCGATCGTGAGCGGATAAGCCATCAGCGAAGTCAAAAGCAGCGTCAGGAACGTGCCGACGGCCGCGTACAGCACCGTATTTTTGTAGCTGATATACAGAAGCGGCTTATCGAAAATGATCTCGTAGCCTTTCAGATTAAATCCCTTCGGGAACCAGGACACCTCACCGAGCGCGATAAAGTCGGCATGGCTGAGCGACAGCGAGATGACGTTCATGAGCGGATATACCATAACGACGATCAGCAGAAACATCGCCGCATAATTGAAAGTGTCGAACAGTCTGGAGCCTAAGCCTTGTTTGTACATCCTCTCACCTCATCTACCATAAGCTTGTCTCCGAAAATTTACGGGAGAACCGGTTCGTCACGTAAACGAACAAGAACGATACGATCGACAGCATCAGTCCGACCGCCGATGCATACTCGAACCGTCCTCCGTCGAGGCCGACCCGGTATACGTAAGTGCCGATCACGTCGGCCGTCTCGTAGACGCCCGGATTGTACATCAGCATCACCTTCATAAAGTCCGTCCCGAGGATGCCGCCTACGGACATGATGAACAGGATCATCGTCGTCGGCAAAATCGCCGGAAGCGAAATATGCTTCATCTTCTGCCAGCGGTTCGCCCCGTCGATCGAAGCGACGTCGTACAAGGTCGGATCGGCGTTGCTCAGCGCGGCGAGGTACAATATCGTACCCCAGCCGAGCCCTTGCCATATGCCCGATCCGACGAACAGCGTGCGGAAAAACTCCGGCTCGCTCATAAATTGCACCGGCTCCATGCCGAAAAATCCGGTGATTTTGTTGAACAAGCCGTCCAGCGAAGCGAATTCCTTCAGCATCCCTACGAGAATGACCGTCGAGATAAAATGCGGGAAATACGAGATCGTCTGGACAAGCTTCTTGAACCGCAGGTGGCGGATTTCATTCAGCAGCAGCGCCAGCACGATCGGTGCCGGAAATCCCCAGAGCAGCCCGTACAAGCCGAGCAGCACCGTATTCTTGATCGTGCGGAGCGCCAGCGGGTTGCGGAAAAACTCCTCGAAATATTTGAAGCCCACCCACGGGCTCCCCCAAATGCCTTTGGCAACGTTATATTTTTTGAACGCGATCAAGACGCCGTACATCGGAAAGTATGCGAAGATGAGCACGATCAGGAAGCCGGGCAAAACCAATAAATACAAATATTTTTGCCTTAGCAGCTCGCGGAAGTGCCTTTTTGCTCTGCCGACGTTTGAAAGCGGCCCCTTCGGCGCGTGAAGCGAGGGACTTGCTTGCGATTGGTTCATCGTAGGGTTGCCTCCTTGGCACAGGATGTTGTTTGCGCTTTCATGATTAACAATGTAGCGAAAACCGCGGCCGGATGGCAATTGACAAAATGTTATTTCATCATCATTTCGTTAGATATCGGGGTTTATAATTTGTTATCCGGTTCATATCGGCGGAACTTACGGGGAAAATTCATGTTCGCGGAAAAGGGAATCGCTTGTCCATGAAGAATTATATGGTAATCCATCATGATAAGGGTGATATGATGCCAAACGGGAAGTTCTATCGGTATGCCTACGGCGTAATCCTTGTTTTATTGATTTTATATTTGTCGACCAAAGTCAGCTTTCTCTTAAATCCGGTTCTTAAGGTCATTCAAACGTTATTCCTGCCGTTTATATTGGCCGGCGTGTTCTATTACCTGCTCCGGCCGTTCGTCAATTTCTTGGCGAAGCGCAAGGTGAACCGGACGCTCGGCATTTTGCTCATTTTCCTCATTCTGCTCGGCATTCTGGCGTTCATTATTCTCGAAATCGTGCCGATTGTCCGAACCCAGCTGAACAACCTGATCCAGAACATGCCGCAAATCGTCGTCCTCGTGAACAATCAGGTGAATCATTTGCTCGAAAACGGCTGGATCGCCGATCTCGTGAAGCAGAATCAGGTCGACCTTTCCGCCAAGCTGACGGAATACGCGAACCGCATCATCTCGGGCACGGGCGATGCGTTCAATACGATTCTCAGCTTTATATCCGGGTTCATCATTTTGCTGTCGACGGTGCCGTTCATCCTTTATTATTTGCTGAAGGAAGGCGAGAAGGTGCCCGGCTTCATTCTGAAGCTGCTCCCCGCCAAGCATCATGAGGAAGGCAAAAACATATTAAGCGAAATGGATGTCGCCTTAAGCGCGTATATTCAAGGCAAAATTATGGTCAGCATGATTCTGGGGCTGCTCATCTATGTCGGTTACTTGATCATCGGGCTCGACTATTCGCTCATTCTGGCCGTAGCGGCCGCCGTCATGAACGTCATTCCGTTCGTCGGGTTGTTCATCGGCATCATCCCGAGCATCGTGGTTGCTTTCATTCATTCGCCGGGCATGCTGATCCAGATGCTCATCGTCGTCATCGTCGTGCAGCAGATCGAGAGCAACTTCCTGTCCCCGCAAGTGATGGGCAAAAAACTCGACATCCATCCGCTCACGATTATTCTGCTGCTCATTATGGTCGGCAGCATCAGCGGCTTGCTCGGCATGTTCCTCGCTATTCCGGTTTACGCAATTTTGAAGGTAATCGTAACCCACGTGTACCGCATGTATGGATTGCGGAGACAAGAATGACGGAAAACGCCAAGAAGCGTAGAGCAGATGCCGCGGCATCCTTCCACGCTTCTTTCCTCATTTTATGGTAATTATTTCCTTTTTCCACTCAGCGCGACCCAGCTTTTGTAATCGTGAATCGCAAAGCCGGCGTAGCTTGCATATCGCGAGAGCTGCTGATGGGCGATTTGCAGCTCTTGTTCCATCTTGTCCGCGCTCATGGCATAAAACGACGTCCGATCGCTCTCCGTGCTTCTGGCGGTTTCTACCGCAACGACCACCTTCTTCTTCAGCGTGGAAGCTTCCCTGAGCATCGCGCCCGCGTTGTCGACGATCCCGTTTTTCCCTAATGCATGATTGCGGTAATCCATGATTACGAGGCAATCGAACTTTTCCAGCAGCCATGCGCTGATGCTATAATCGGTGCCCGGGACCTTAATTTTGTTCAGCCAATAAGGGACATCGAGCGATACGCTCAAGCCGTTTCCCCTAGTTTCGCGTTCGATAAACCTCAAATTGTCCATCCAATTTTCAAGTATGGATGTATTGTTCGTCGTCCATTCGGCGAGCAAATATGGTTCGATATCGAAATGCAAACCGACAAAACGTTCTTGCGGCTTGGCGGACGCATTATATTGATCGACCCATGCAATAAATTTATGTATCTCTTCCTGCTTCGTCTTATAAGCCCAGTCCGGCCGGCCTGCCAGCGCTTCCACCCGAATTTGCTTCGCTCCTGCGCTCCGAACGAAATCGGCGTATACATTCGGCTTTATATCCCGATTGATCTGAAGATAGATGACAGTCACATCGTGATCGCTTGCGAATTGCAGCATTTGGTCTTGTTTCGTTTCGATCATTTTGCTGTCCCAAATCCACGTTCCGATCGGGAATTGCGGCGAAGCTTTGGGTGTCGTAACGACAACCAGGTTACGTTCCGGCTTCCATTCCACTTGGGCATGGAACATTTGGCTTATCGTGCGAAGCGGAACCATCGTGCGGCCGTTCTTGACTACTGCCGGCATATCCAATTCGATCGTCTTGCCTTTCACGAGTGCCTGGCTCTTGCCGATCGCTAACTGAATCGTATCTCCTCGGTATGTAAAAGTAACTTGATTTAACTTGGCGTCCCATTTCGTACTTGCGCCGAGCTGTACGGATACGAATCGGGCAGGGACCATCGTACGGTTCGACTGACGATCGACATACGGGAGCTCGTCCGGGAAAGCCACATGATGCCCGTCCACCGCCACTTGAATTTGGGGAGCGGCATATACGGCAGAAATGAGAACAATTGCGCTTAAGGTTATCGTCAGTATGTAAATCAGCCATTTTTTCATTTTATCCCACCTTGGTGTAATTCCGCCTTTCAAATATGATAAGAAGCCACCTGGAGGACGGTTCCGATTTCACCGTCGATCCAAGTGGCTGTTAATAACTAATTCCCTAGTTTCTTCCAATATTCGTAGGAATGAACGGCGACACCGTGATACGAAGCATAAGACGACATGAGCCCGGGCAGTTTATTTAACTCGCTGTTCATATAGGCGTTTCCTTCTTCGTAGAACGTGACGAAATCTCCCTCGCTGCTCACCTTGGTTTCTACGCCGATCAACACCTTCTTCTCTAAGGAGTCCGCAACGGTCATCACCCGTGGGACAAGGCTTGATATGCTGTTCGGGCCGTCTGCGCGATCCCGGTATGCCATGACGGTGACCGAGTCGTGCTTGGAGATCAGCCATTTGCTGATCGACGTGTTCGGGTCGCTGGGGATCGGTGTCTTGTCCAGCCAGAAAGGAATGTCGCAGTTTACGGAAAGGACCGAGTTTTTCCTGATGTAATCGACATATGCTTCTACGTTCCCCATCCACTGCTTGATTATATCCGTCTGCTGATCGGTCTTCCATGCGGGCAGCGTATACGGCTCGATATCCAGATGAATGCCGCCGATCGTTTCCGCATTCGTGACGGACTGATTATACTTGATCACCCAATCGACCAGATCAAGGATCTTATTCCTGTTTTCCGTGAAAGCCCAGCTCGTTTTCCCGCCTAAAGCTTCAATTTCGATCCCGGCCGCACGCGCCCTTTTGATGAACGGCTGATAATAAGAGGCCTTTATCGTCGTATCGATCCCCAAGTACAACAGGTTCACGCCGTTGTCCTTGGCGAATGATAAGATTTGATCGGGCTCCGTAGTAATCAGGTTGGACTGCCACAGCCACATCGCTTTCCGAGGTGGATCCTGGGAAGAAAAACCGGTCAAAATAGCAGTCGCAAACATGATCAGGCAAATCACCGAAAGTTTTACAAGCCTCACATGATGTTCCTCCAGTCGACTTTTCCAGTATTCACCTCATCTTATCGCGCCTTTTCGATCAGATCAATAGTCCGTCCGATTCAGCTAGAAAACCTACACGATAGAAGTTGAAAGGAATGCAACTGTAGGTACATGGTCACAGCTTGGGCATGTCGTCTTAACGGCTCGGATGGCCTGCGGCGTTTCTTTCGTTAAAAGCCCGTTCCGCTTCGGCCAATTGCTCGCGACTGTTGATGCCCATCACTTCGACGGGATCTTCAAGCACGACGGATTCGAAGCTTTTCGATTCGTTTGTAATGCCTGCTTTGTTCATCGCTTCGATCATATCGGTCAAATAATATTCTTGCTGGGCGTTGTTATTTTGAATATACGGCAGAGCTTGGAACAAACTATGATTGTCAAAACAGAAAATTCCTGCATTAATTTCACGAATCTGTTTCTGCTCCGGCGTAGCATCCTTCTCTTCAACGATGCCGATCACCTTGCCGGTTCGATCATCCCGCACGATCCTGCCGTAACCGGTCGGATCCTCCTGCATCGTCGTCAAAACAACTCCAGCACATTGCTGTTCTTGCTGAACATTCAACAAATTGCGAATCGTCGCCGTCTCGATCAGCGGAGTGTCGCCGGTGAGCACCAAGGTAACGCCCGCTTTATCCTTCAGATCGAATTCGGCTTGACGTACCGCATGTGCGGTGCCGAGCTGTTCTGTTTGTTCCGCATACGAAACACGCGAGCCCAAATATTGTTTGACGAGATGCCCCTTGTGTCCGATCACGACGATGATCTCGTCGATATGCATGCGTTCGAGCTTGCTTACAAGATGCTCCACCATCGGCATTTGACCGATCGGGTGCAGCACTTTAGGCAATTCGGACTGCATCCGTGAACCTTTGCCTGCCGCCAAAATAATCGCATACGTCTTCAACGATAATTCCTCCTTTACGACTCCGTGGCTTTTTTCCAGCTTGCGTAGTCATGTATGGAGAAACCCTGATATCCGGCATGCCATCTAAGCATCAGATGGCTGAGCCGCATTTGCCGACGCAAGCTGGAATTCCCTTCTCCATAAAACGTCGTATGCTCTCCTTCATTCGTCGGAGCCGTTTCCAAACCGATAATAACGGGTTTACCTCGCTTGGTGCCTTCTTTCACCATCGGCATCGCATTCGCGACAATGCCGTTCTCCCCGATTGCGAAATTCCGGTAATCCATCAGCACGACGCGATCGAACCGATCGAGCATCCAAGCGCCTACGTTCGTTTCGCTATCGGGTGCGACAACCTCGTGAATCCAGAATGGGAGATCGGCCGAAACCCTTAGCGATGTCGTTCGCTTCGCGGTTTCAACCAAATCGTTCATATTGTCCATCCATTGGCGCACGATCTTGCTTTGATCCTGTTGCCATTCTTTGAGCAGATACGGCTCGATATCGACGTGAATGCCGTCAAATGCGGCACGCTTGTCTGCGGCGTTCTGGTAGTCTTCGATCCATCGGATAAACGTTTGGACTTCTTCTTGGTAACCGGTCAACCCCCAGGTCGGATCTCCCCCCAGCGCCTCCACTTCAATGCCCGAATCGTGAGCTTTTTGTACAAACGCACGATAAGGTTCGAAATCCTTCGATTTGCGGTCGATGTGCAAGTAAATGACGTTCACACCTTGCTTCTCGGCAAAATCGATCACTTTCGCTTGATCTGTGGTAATGGAGGATTGATCCCATACCCAGGTTGCCTTGACGGGCGGAGATTCGAATCCCCATTTCAGACCAAGAACCATCGCGATCAACATGACGGATACCAACACAATGACCGTAATTCGAAGAAGCGGTGCACGGGGTAAGAACCTATGCGCCAACGAGAACTTTCACTTTATTGGATTGGATTCCGGTTCCCAGTTTATGAATGTTGTCCGATTGAATATCCGCAAACGCATTGCGCGTATCGATAATCGGAACGCCCAGTTCAGCCAGCTCGTGATAGCTGAAGCTGCGATGGTTGGTGATCAATACCATGCAATCGTACCCGGCGAATGCTTTCGGATCGTATTTGACCGTATTCACGACAGCGCCGTGTTCGTCTTTAAACGAAGTTGCGTATGGATCGTAGTATTCGACTTTCGCCCCGCTCTTCTTGAACAATTCGTAAATTTCAAGCCCCGGAGATTCACGCAGATCGTCGATATCCGGCTTGTAGGACATGCCAAGAATCAATACTTTGGAGTTGCGGATCGATTTGGCGTATTCGTTCAACACTTGAGCCGTTTTGTTCAATACATATTCCGGCATGTTGTCGTTGATCGATTGAGCGAGTTCGATGAACTTGCTGTAGAACCGGAATTCTTTGGCTTTCCAAGATAAGTACATCGGATCCAACGGGATGCAGTGACCGCCGATTCCCGGACCCGGGTAAAATGGCATGAAGCCGAACGGTTTCGTGGAAGCGGCCCGAATGACCTCCCACACGTCGATTCCCATCCGATCGCACATCATCGCGAGTTCGTTGACGAAGGCGATGTTCACGCTGCGGAACGTATTCTCAAGCAGCTTCGACATTTCCGCCACCTTCGGGGAAGAAACCGGGACAACCGTTTTGACTACGTTGCTATAAAGCGCTACACCTAGCTCCTTGCATCTTTCGGTAGTTCCGCCGATGACCTTCGGCGTATTGTAAGTATTGTAATTGCGATTGCCCGGATCTACGCGCTCCGGCGAGAAGCACAAGAAGAAATCCCGGCCTACCGTGAGTCCCATAGCTTCAAGCTCATATTGGATCAATTCTTCCGTCGTTCCCGGGTATGTCGTGCTTTCAAGGACGATCAACGTTCCTTTTTTGATATATCTCTTGATCTCGCTCACGACGCTTTCGATAAAGGACGTATCCGGATCTTGGTTCTCGCTTAACGGAGTAGGCACACAAATGCTGATCGTATCCAGTTGCTGAATCGTGTTGTAGTGGACCGTAGGCACGAACTTGCCGCTGTTCACGGCATCGGCTACCACCGTGCTAGGCACGTCTTGAATATAGGATTCTCCGCTCTGAAGAGAATCCACTTTGCGGTTGTCCAAATCGATGCCGTAGACGGTAAAGCCGCCTTTCACCATTTCCATCGTTAACGGCAGCCCTACATAACCGAGACCGATGACGCCAACTTTCGCCGTTTTGTTTTGAAGCTTTTCTTTTAAGATGTTGAAGTTCATGTGTCCATTCTCCTTCGCGATTTTATCGTTTCGTAATCGATCAACAACGCATTACGCATCGTATTACGTTTCGTATTAGGCAAGCTGCATGGAAGTCAGCCGCTTGACTTTCCACTCCAATTCGGAGATCGAAAGCGGTTTGGTTACGTAATCGGCAGCCCCTAGCTCGTACGCGCGATTCATGTCCCCGGCGAGCTGCTTGTCCGTCAGAACGATTACTTTGCCTTCATTCGCATCGTTTCGCTGAATCATGCGAATCAGTTGGTATCCATCCAAGATCGGCAAATTCAACTCGGTAATGACAAGATCCGGCGTGAACCGCATGAACGCATTGTACGCCTCTTGTCCGTCTTTCGCTTCATAGACGCGATATCCCTTGAGCTCCAATCGAATCTTGATGAATTCCCGGACGATATCGTCGGTATCCGCAATGAGAACGGATGTCTCGGCATTCGCCGCCGTATAAAAGTGAATATCTTGTTCGTTCCCTTTGCTGCCCACCGCTTGTTGAACCATCTTCGCGATCGTCGATTCGGTAGGGATTCCGTTCTCCGGAAAACTGGATACGAGCAAAGTTCCTTGCAGAAGCTGCTGCTGCTGGAGAAAATCTTTGAGCGCCAAGGAAGCATAATGCGTGCTGCATAAGGTTCCTTCTTCCAATACGCCGCACAGCACCTCGTTCTGGTCATCATACACAAATTGAACTGCCAAGGACGGGTCCTTCTTGCTGATGAACGATTTTGCCAGATCGAGCGTCCTTTGGTTCACACTCGCGCAAGGGGCCAAAATAATTCCGCACGATACGTGCTTCACCCCCTCCAAATGAATGGATCGAAAGAGCTGTTGCGTAATTTCCTGAATGCTGTTGCGAACCAAAACCGCCATGTGCTCCACTCCTTTAATGAATGAATTGATTTAAAAAAAAATTTATTTATTAAAATTGGTTCGAACCATCGTACCCCAGCTGTTGTTGTTGCGCATGAAGTCGATGTGTCCGAGTAACCTCCACAGGACGCCGACCTGACGATAGCCGAGAAACATGAGGAACGAGTACAAAATCATCTTATGGAGATCGCTTAACTTAGGATAACGGCTGAACGCTTTTTCCTCGATATACAAAGCCCCCAGGCTAAGTATGAAACAGGAGAAAAAGTTCACCAGCATGAAGACGGCGACTGTTTTCCAATCCGCCATATTCAGCAGCCAATACCCGAGCATGGCGATGATCCCGCTCAAACGGAAGTAAGGATTTAACGTTTCGAAGATGATGTTGTATGGAAGCGTCAAAAGTCCGAACACTTTGTAACGGGGGCGGAATACCATATGGATTCCTTCCTCGACCATGTTCTTCAAGTTTCCGCGCCCCCAGCGCTTCCGCTGGCTGCTTAAAATCCGGTACGTATCCGGCGCTTGCGTCCAGCAAACGGCATCCGGACAAAAAGCGACGCGATACGGAATTTTGTTCTCCAGGCAATACCGGTGCAGCTTGATGACGATATTCATGTCTTCCCCGGGATACCCGCCTCGGTATCCGCCGACGGCAATGACTTTATCCTTCTGGAACACGCCGAAGGCGCCGGATACGATGATCAGTCCGTTGATGGCGCTCCAGCCGATTCGGCCGCCCAAGAAGGCTTTGATATACTCTACGTTTTGCAGAGCCGGCCACACTTTTTTCGGAAATTTGATGTTCTTCACCATGCCGTCTTCAACCGTACAGCTGTTGACGATCCGAACGTTACCGCCAACCGCAACCGTATCTTCGGGATTTTCCATATACACTCTGGCGATTCTTGTTAAAGCGTCTTTCTCCAAGAGCGAATCCGCATCGATCGTCGAGATCAGCGGATAATGAGACAGGTTGATTCCCGCATTCAGAGAGTCGGCCTTCCCGCCGTTCTCCTTGTCGATGAAGTATAAATTCGGATATTCGGGATTATGATAATAACCTCTAACCTTTTGGGTCTTAATATGGCTCGCGACTACGGGCTTGAATTGCTGCAGTTGAAACTCCTCGATCATGATTTTCGCCGTATTGTCCTTGGAACCGTCATTGACGACGATGACCTCGTATTCGGGATAGTTCAAGGCGAGCAAGGATCGTACGTTTTCCTTAATTGTTAATTCTTCGTTATAGGCCGGGACGAGCAAAGATACCGAAGGGACGTGCTCGGAGCCGGATAACTTCTTCACGCGATTGTACCGGATCCCTCGCTTTAAAGGGAACGTATGGCGAATCGAAAGACCGAAGATTAGAAAATAAATGAACGTAATCGCCATTGCATAGTACATGGCAAAATAGCCGTAGCCGAGCAAAAAGTCACGCAAGAAGTCTACTACGTGCTGAAAGTAATACTCTAGCATTCTCATGCTTGGTTTCCTCCTATATGCTATACAACACGATAAATTCGTTTATTTTTGCCGAACGTTTTTTCATACGCGTAAACCAAGGCATTATATCGTGTTAATTTTTGTAGGTCATGAAGCTGGCGCGATAGCGATTGGATCTCATCTTCGATCAACGTCTGGAGGCTCTCTCCTCGCCCAGCTCCTCTGACCTCTGCTGCTGCTCCGCACAATGCGGTTATCCCTTCTTCTCCAAGAAGCAACAACCCTTTGGCGCTGGCATCGGAAACTTGCTTACTTTGATCCAACAAGGCTTTTTTCAACCCATCGATATACGTATCCAGCTTCAAATGCGCGATCGCTTGGACCGTAAGTATACGGACTTGATCCATCGGATGCTGAAGCAGCTTCTGGACGACATTTCGCGGGATGAAATGAACGGATTTCAGATAGATCTCCACCGCCTTATGCTGAATGGTTGCATCTGGGGAGTCCATCAGGCGATAAACGGCCGATGCCACGGTCGGCTCGGTATACTCTTTTAATCCTGTTAAACCGATGTGCACGAAATCATCGTTGTTCATTTGAATATATTCGGCGAACAACGCCCCATGGTCGATATTCGCTTCTTTGATCATATCGACAAGAAGATCGTAGAACCCTTTGTTATGCTGCAGAAGCACCTGCACCATGTCCTTGATATCTTGTACGTCGCTTGTGCATTTCGCAATCGAACGGGCGACGATGAAGAGAGAAGAGTTCAATTTATGGTTTCGGAGCAGCTTGAATAAAGCCGGAACAGCCTCCTGAACCCGCATGCAGCCCAAGTGATACGCCGCATCGATTTTGGCCGAGTAGGAGCCTTTGTTCAAGCGTTCCAAATGAAACTGCACGAAGCCAAGCTTCCGGCAGAGCTCCATCCATTGTTCGCGCGGAGCCCCCGTGAAGTTTTCGATCATGTCGTTCAATCGCTCTTGCATCACTTCTCGTTCTACCCGATTCATGGAGAAAGGGGGAGCTTGCAGCGGTTCTTTGCCGTCGATATTGACCTGGACATAAGTCAAATAATCTTTGAGCTTGCCCTCGAATCGGCTTGCGATTTTCACTTTCCTCATATTGCTGATTTTCATGGAATAAATGACGATGGCGAATATAACATTTAAAGCAATCAGTACATATAAAAATTGAATCGCGACGTCGAGATTGATATACACGAACAAACTCCTTCCTTCACTTACTTCGATGCCGGCTTCTCAACCTCTTGCATCGCTTTTTGCATCAAATAATAGCTCTGTTTCGGACGTTCCACATATTTGACATCGAGATCTTCCCATCGCTTCCAAGTATACAGAGGAAGCTTCGATACCGGATAAGGGGCGTTTCCGTCCAGTCCGATGACTTTCTTCGAATCGGCTTCAACGATCCACGGAACAATGCGAATGCCGTCTACTTTGACGGACTCGAATTGCTTCGTCCCGGTATCTTCGTAGCTGATGGCACTGAGCGAGCTAGGGTCGCTGAACCCAAGCAGCATCCAAGGGATGCGGACTTCCAGAACGTCCCCTTTCGCTTGCCACATCGTCTTCGAATTATAATTCGGGTCTTGCGGATCGCTCGTTCCCCGCAGCATATTTCCGACTTCTACATCGCCGAAAGGATGGTCGAAACGGGAATCCGGCTTCTCGAGCAAATAGTTCACGACCAATTTCCAAGGATTAAATATACCGCTGTCGTCTTGCAATTCTTTTGGGTCGTACTTGATTACGCCCGAATGCTTGCCGAACACTCGAGTATGGAAATCATAATTGGAGGCAATTTTGAGTTTCCCTTTGTCTTTGTCTCCGAGTTCGAGCATCGTTTCCAATCCTTCGTCGAGCGTCTTTCCTTGGAGCTCGGGTGCATGGCGATTGCCGCCTTGCAGCGTATCGAATCCGAAATAGTACTTTTTCTTGTTATTGTCAAAATTTTCAGTTAATTTTACCATCAGATATACGTAACCTTCGTCGTGGGCGGCCCATATTTCACGGAAGCCCGGTACGTTCATATCCAATTTGGTTTTGTCCTTGCCATCAAGCTTATCCCAATCTGAAGCATCCCCATCGATGTGAATGGCGTCTTCCTTGCTAGGGTACATGCCAAGCACCCCAAAATGAGATTCGTTCGTGAGTGCATTGTACCAATAAGCCCTTCGGTCTGGAACGTCATAGTTCATCGTGTTCCATGTTTTCTTGAACCATTCGTCCTGCCAAGTAAACAAGATGGCGCCGGAATATCCTTCTTCATGGATTTGACGGAACATGTCCGCATCCATTTCCCCCTGTGTTTTTTCATCGTGCCCGCCCTGGTTGCGTCCGAGCATGCCGGTATGCGCAATGCCTTGGGAGGCTGGAACGCCAAACTCGGTAACCATAACCGGCATCTGCTTATGATATTCTTTCAGCTTGTGCAGGTAGGTTTTGTAGCTGTCCACTTCGCCCTTGTCGTTCTTCATCGTCTGAAACGATTTGTCGAAGGTAAAGAAATCGGGATAATACGGGTACACGTGATACGAGGCAAAATAACCCGCATCCCAATCGGTCGCTTCTACATACGTCGGATCGACGCTGACCATATCTTCGGCAACGAGCGGTTCACCCGGATGTTTGAGCGGGTCGGTCGTTACCCAGTTCGAAAACGCGATCGGATGCTGCCATCCGTGCTTCGCCTCCGTCACGGCCGTAATGTCGACCATCTCGGCGAGCCATTTCTCGAACGAATTGGCCCCGGGCTTGCTGCGAAAATGTTGTCCTTTATAATCAGCGACATTCGGGTTGCTGTCGTTTGTTTTTTTGACCATGACCGGATCCCATTCGGTGCCGATGATCCACCCCATGAGATAAGGCCCTGCATTAAACACGTAGTTCCCGCTGGCTTTACCGGAATGCACGCCGGCTTCAAGGTCGATATTGCCGTATACCGCTTCAACGGCCTCCCGGATCTCTCCCTCGAATTTCTGCTTCAATTTCGGGTCGAAAGCGTTCTGGCCTTCGATCAATTGCTCCTCGGGACTCCATACCCCTTGAATGAAGAAGAGCGGATTATCCTGATGCTTGGCGTTATAACGAACCAATGCTTCGTAAAACTCGGGTTTTAATATCGTATATACGCGAATGACGTTGGCGCCCATCTTCTGGATCTCGTCAAACCATCGCATATAATCCTCTTTCTTAATTTCAAGTTCGCCTGGGAAGTGTCCGGGAACCGTTGCTCCCATATTGACCCCTTTGGCAAAATATGGTTTCCAAGATTGGTCATGATATTGTTCGATTTGCGTTCCGGATGTTTTGAATTTGACTTGAAATCCATTGCCGACTTCGGCGCTTTCTACTTTTGCGACAGGGGGCATCAACCAATAAGCGACTGCTCCGCACACGATGACGGCAGCTAGTCCGAATTTGAAAAAACCGCTTTTGAATAACTTTTTCATTTTACCTTCCTCGTGTTTTTAATCTTGTTGTTCGTCCGTTGATGTATATCGCTATACAAGCATTCGGTTGGAAGGAATATTTTGTGGGGGTATCCCTATCGATCGACTCGGCAATCGGCGGGAAAACAGGTGCAGGGTGTGGTATGATGAGTGAAACGAGTGCAACAAATACAGGTGTAAAGGAGTAATACAATGGCTCACAATCGCCGTCTGGAAACCGATCAAGATTTCCATGAAGCAATGGAGAAAAAAATGAGCATACGCGTTTTTAAAGACGATCTTATCATTGATTCGGGAGGCGTCATCATCCGTTTCGACGAAGATACCGTCGTCGTCCAATCCAGTGTCAACGACTTGGCCTATCATCCGAGAAATTCGTGCGAATTTTTCGGTACAAAGGTAAAACGGTGACTCGTCCCATCATCATTTCGCGTAGAATAAATCAGCAGCTGCACACCACCAGGGAACCCTTTTTGCAAAATATCGTTCCTTTTGTAATCGCAACAATGATTGGCGCTAAAATCCGACCCTTGCATACGAATACGTGATCCAGTTCATAATTTATTGTAATCGCAGACCTATTATAGCATAGAACGGTTATATGGAACGTTGTTAACATTTAACAAGTTTCTGGCAAAGCGAACTTATGATGGGAATAACCAGCCTTGTAGCTTCCAAACCAGCCACATACATAGGATATACCCGAAGAAGGTATAGAGATGGCTCCATTCGCCGCTATGAGCGAACCAGCCCAGCCGTTCCGATATTTGTTCGGCCAGCATCCCGAATAAACCGTACAGCATTACCGCTCCTCTTCTCTGCCACCTCCCCATTCGCTGCATGAAATAAAGGCAAATGGCGGTGACGATAGGCACTACGACGAGGACAGCGACGATATTGATCGGGAAAAGTTCGGGAAACGGCCTCGCCGGAAAGGAAAACAGCTTCGTTCCGACCAGAATGATGTCCAAATACGTGCACAGCCAAGAAACGAAAATCATCGCCAAAATGTACGCTTTATAGCGGCCTCTCGAATATCGTTGTTTTGGCCACAACGGCAAGCTCGATTTTCTCCAACGTTTGGCAGTATTCATCGGCAATCCTCCCGCCAGCATCTACTTCGGGCTTGATGAGGTACGAAATGATCTTCCAGTCGTTTAACCAGTCACCGGGTTCCGCGGCCTCTTGCTTTACATCATGCCATGCATGCTGCAGTTTGGGGCTGTACAACCGGGGGACGCCGGGTTTTAACCGGCAATGTTCGATACGTTTCTTATAGGGGAATGCAGGCATCGCTTCATTGACGTCGTTGAACAAATGCGGCCAATAGTCTTTGCGCGAGCCCGTATGCGGATGGCGCTCCGCCCAGCTTACGGCGGCTTCAAGAATTTCCGGCTGTCCGAAAAGCAGGGTGTACAGCCGTTTGCCAAGCATGATGCGTTCGTGCAAGGAGCCAAAACGATGCAGCGTTTCGCCGACCAGTTCAACGGGTCCGGTACCGCCATCCGAAAGCCGGCCGCAAGGGAACACGATTTGATTTAAACTGAGCAGATCCTGCAGCTTAAACCCGATCGTCTCCAGAATCGTACGCCGGTAACGGCTGTTCTGAATGATCCGCTGCTCCAGATAGTTTTGCTCGTTGACCACAAGGGCAATGGCCAGCAAGCGCCGGTCGCCGCTCGTCCAGAAATGATTCCATATCACTTCCATAAAGGCTGAAACCCCAAAATAGGGCAAAATATGGAATAAATTCCGATCCCTCATCACGCTTTCCTCGTACAATGCAAATTGCGGGTAAGCGTCTTGAAAGATGAGCCAATTACCGCGCTCTAGAAATTGGAAAAAATCGCGCTGCTCCGTTTCCGACAACAACCGGGGCAGCAAGTCCCCCCGCAAATCCGTCATGTTCCAGCCGCCGTTTCTGGACACCATATGGCCCAAGAAAGCCCACTCCACTTCCGGATGGCGCCGGTAGTAGTCGTAATATGCAGTGGTCCGCGAAATGTTGTTCCGGTTCAGCCGTTCGGTCCGTTCCCGGATATGCCTGATCAGAAGGCGATCCTTCTCCGGAAGCTCGGAAAGGTCCGGCGGCTTGGCGGCTTCGTTTATTTTTTTCTTGAGTTGTTTTTTGATATGAAGAAGAGATGGAGCCGGGCTTAAGTTAAGCCAATTCATCACGTTCAACAGATCAAAGCCCATGCGCGTTCTCTCCTTCATTGGAGACATAAGATCAATAACGGAAAATATCTATATTAATCCTATTGCACACGCTCAGGATTGATGCCGGGGCAACGAAAAAGGGATAGTCCTTATTGGCTATCCCCGAGGCTGTATTCAACGAAGAGTACGTTAAAGATAGGCTCGATATACTTCAAGAACACCTGGCATGAAACCCATTTTGTAATAAAGATGCTCGGCATCATTTCCTTCCATGACATAAAGTCTCAAGACGGCGTACTCGTTCCGCAATGCGTCAAGAGCCTTTTTCAACATATTTTTGGCGAGTCCCCTCCCCCTATAATCAGGATGAACCGATATATTGTAAACAACAGGCCCTCCGTTCTCCAATGCAATCAGACAAACGCCAATGTACTGATTTCCGTCAAACACCAATGAAGACGCACTTAATAAGACCTCGTTCGTATACCCCGCAAAATAAGATGTCCATGATACATAATGATCCAGATGGTTTAGATTTCGATTTGTCGCTTCTACTCCACCCGTGTAGCATTTATAGAACAACTTCGAAATTTCCTCTTCAAGAACTAACTTCCCGTTTATAACGACAGGGCTTGTAACGATCAAGTCCGAACTCCAATTGACGTCGAATCGATCCGTCGGTCTTTGCATCCACCGTGATTTATATTTTTCTGGCGTAAATCCGACGTTCTTATATAATTCCAGCTGACGCGGCAGCAAACTATACGCAATAATAGGTTGCGCAGGGTCAGACCAAGTTCGAAGCAGCTTAACCAACAGTTCCAAAACCTCGGCTTCCAAGCTGAACGGCGGGATAAAAAAGAGATCTTCCACCGAATTCGGGGCCATAATAACCCCGCCTATCTTCTCATTACCTTTTAAAATCCAATAACATCGTTCGCCGCTGTAAACCTTGTACCCTTTCTCTTTAAAAAACCCATTAAGTTCCATGTTGTAGTATATGGAGTAATAAATACTCCATTGATCTCGATCAGCCGCTGCGATAAAGTAATCGTCGGATAAGGAAAATGTCTCGGCATTTTCGCGTTGCATCGTACCCCTCCATATCAACTGGTTATGCCCAAATATTACCACGCCCTCCCTCAATAATTAAGGTAAAGAACATTTACAAAAATGTAAGCCGTCATGTAACAAAAAACAAGCGATCCCAGCCATCATTTTCGATAGTTAGGATGCTTGTTTTCATGATCACATCGATCAACAATATCATTCGTAAAAAGCAAATCTTTCACCGAATCGAAACGGAATGTCGTACATATCGCCGGGACCGGTCAGGAACTTCTTGTCCAGATACGTACGTTTCTCTGCCGGAATGCCGGCAACGTAAGGCGAAAACGTCTTCAGGCGAATTTCATTCTTGTGCTCGTCAAACTCGAAAAATGAGGTCCAGCCGTTGCCGCCGGCAATATGCGATTGATAATCGGTCAACACTTGCAGAACGTCGCGGCCCTTGTCATTCCGCTTCACGTTCAAGCCAGCGCCGCTAATATGGCCGCCAACCATCATGAAGACCTGATCATGACCGCCGACAAGCTCGTTCCACAAGAGCGTGCCTTGGCCGCCTTCGCTCACCTTGCCGTTATCGTCGATGGTCATAATGTCATGCGAAAAAATGACCGTCGGGAGGTTCGGATTCGCTTCGAGCACCGTCTTCGCCCAATTGAATTCGTTCGCAACGCGCTCCGCGTTTCCGACGGAATCCACGCCAAGGAACAGATAGCGGTAGCTGCCTGCCGAAATGATGCAATACGTGCTCAAACCCGAAGGGGATGCGCCTTTAAAATAATCGGTACCGGCGAATCGATCCGGACCCATCGTATCGACATAGCAGGTTCCCCACAAATCATGGTTGCCGCGCGTAACCGCATACGGCACGTTGGCATCGTCCAAAATTCGGAACGCTTTGTCCGCTGCCGCCCATTCCTTCGCCGTTCCGTCATGGACGGAATCCCCGATATTGACCGTCATGGCGATCCGGCTGCTACGTGCATGTTCCGCAATGAATTCGAGCTGTTTCTCAAGTATTCCGGGCTTGGACTTCACCACGATTTGCGGATCGGGAATAAACGCGAACGTATACGTACCCGGCGCGAACATCGGCAAATCTTCGTTCGTTCCGGAATCGTCAAAAAAGTTAAATTCCCGCTTGAAAAACTCCGCCGGATCAAGCGCCCTGCCGGTAATCCGAATGCGCTTGATGGCGCCCGAGAATAGGCTGCTCGGCTCCCGATCCCATTCATAAGCTCCGACATTCCAGCCCATCCCGGCTTCCGCGGCAATCCCCGTAATGACGACATCGTCCCCTGGATTCCGGATCGATTCAACTCCGTTTACATACATGCGCGTTGTTGTTCCATCGTTAACGAGGGCAACATACGTATAGTCGTCCGATTGCGCCCATGCCTTGACCTGCAAAAGCGGATCCGACCAGTTGGTTTGGACGGCGGCAACGCTGTTCGGCGTGCTTGCCCATTGAATCTCGCGACTGTTCGAAATGGAGAGCGTGCTGAGCGATTCCTCTTTCTCTAAGAGGTTATTGCCCCGGCGGGTCAGGATGCCCATCCAGCTCGTAAACTGTTCGCCAAGCTTAAATTCGACCTCTATGGTGAACCCCGTATCGAACGTTTCGGAATTGATCGGGGCTTCGTCGTTTGTCGTCAAATATTGCCCCCGTCCTTTGGTTTCATCATAAGCAAATTTAAGCGCTCCATCGGGGGTAAATGACAACATCGTTTCGGTAGGATCGCCCGCTTGGGCCACTTTAAGGTCATTCCCATTGCCGCTTGCATCCTGAATAACGAGATTGCCTTCCTCAATGGAAGTGCCGCGCTTCACATAGTCTGCGGTAAATATCCAATCGGCAACGACCTCCGAAGAAGTTCCGGGGGAGGTACTGTCGGCCGAGGAACCGGCTATGGACGGCGATAGCATGGTTGATGCGGGCTTTGTCATGGTTATAACACCTCGAGTGTTTATTAAGAAAGGGTTAAGCGCTTTCCCTTCATTGATTCTATTATATCGACCCATTGAAATAGATGCAATCCATTGTAGGCAAAAGGCGCTCGTCTTCCCAACTACAAAAAATAAAGCGGCAAAGCCGTCTCCAGCCTTGCCGCCGTCTATCCTCATTCATTCCTGCCGCTTATAGCGCAGTAATATCGTACAGATGTCCCCCGCTTCCAGAGCTACGCTGAAAATGTCCCGTTCCTTGCACGTCATTTCCTCCGTGCTATCGCCGATCCGAATTTGCAGCCGTTCGCCCGAGAAATCGTTCTGCACGCAGAACGAACCGCTTCTCTCGGCCCGCAGCCCGATATATTCGAGCCGGTCCGCCTGCATTCGCGCCGAAACCAGTATACCCATCTCGCCGCGAAAATCGCGGAATTCGACCGTTTGTTCCGCCCAGCTCGCGGGAATCGCCGGGAACGCGCGAACGGTTTCCCCGTCCGTATGCAGCAGCATTTCCTGCAACCCGCAAACGGCTGCGAAGTTCCCCTCCAGCGTAAACGGGCGGTAATGAAACATGCAAACGCCGGCTTTTTTGTAGTCGCCGTTCAGATGAAATCCGTTCGGCGAACACGTATAACGCCACATTTGCTGCAGATGATGCAGCGCCGCTTCGCCATTGCCTTGCAGGGCATACATATTCGCCGCCCAAGCGAACGAATAGCCGACCCATTGGCCCTTGCCGAGCACCTCCAAATTGTACATCGTCGCGTCGATGATGCCGCGGTCGCGCTCCGAGCCCCTCACATCAAGCAGCTGCAGCGGATATATCGCCATCATATGCGACATATGGCGATGACTCGCCGTCAGCGATTCCTTCGGGTTCACCATCAATACGCCGCGTTCATTCACGGCGAGCTCCGGCAGCTTCGCCAGCACGTCCGCCCAGCGGCCGGCGTCCGCTTCGTAACCTAGCCGGCCGGCCATATCCTGTAAACGGCGGAACAAATAAATCAGCAGCGCCAGATCATAATTGCTCATCGGCTCAAGCCACGCATCAAGCGTGTTGTCGTGGATTTCCGGCGAGCTCGACACCGGCAGCCTTAGCTTGCCGTCTTCCCCGGGCGCCAGCCAGCGCTGCACGCAATCCGCCGTTTCCTTGAAATAGACATACGCCTTGTCACGCAGAAAATCGCCATCCCCGGTATACAGCCAATAGTGATCGAACGCCTGGCACAGCCAGATCGGGTTCGTGATGCTGAGGCTGTACATCGGCCACCCGCCCATCGCTCCGCCGTTCAGCGTCATCACCGACGGCAGGCTGATGCCCGGGGCATCGAAGAACTTCTGCGCGAAGCGTCTGCCCTCGGAACGCAGGTTCCACAGGAAATCGAGGAAGCTCTCTCCTTCTTCAAGGTGGTTTGCCTTCAAGTAATGCCAATAGCTAAGCTGCGTATTCAGGTCATGGTGGTAATCGCCCTTCCACGGCGGAAGCGTCCCTTCGTCCGCGGTCCATACCCCTTGCAGCGGCATTGGCGGCGCGCCCTTGCGCGAGCAGGAGGCGAACAGGTAATTGTTCAAGTACCACATCTTCTCCGCTTCCGCGTCCGGCAAGGCGACGGAGCTCTTGCCAAAGTACCGTTCCCACCACGCGCAATGATCGCGGAAGGCGGCCTCAAACCCTGCGTCAAGCGCCGCCGCGACATCCCGCTTCGCGTCCGCGAGCCAATCTTCGCCGTCATGGTTCGCCGCGATTTTATACACCGCGACGCGTTTCCCATCCGCTGCCAGACGCTCCGCCACGACGATCGCGTATTCCAGCTCTTGTCGCGTCCGCTGGACGAACCAGCGCACGCCGCCTTCCGCCCCGATCGTGGCAGCCGGATAGCCGAGCCGGGTCAGGCTCATATGAAATACCGGATTGGCGTTATCGTCCTTCAGCTCGCCCGTATAATCGGGAGGCACGATGTCCAGCTTGGCTACCGCCGGTAATTCGCCACCGGTGATCCTTATGTAGCCGAGTCCGTTCTCAGCATGCAGAAAGCTCGATACCCGAGCGGATCGTCTACCGAATGCGAGCTCCACGTGCGCGCACGCTTCCCGCAAGACGAGACGGCTTGTCACGCGATCGGCGGCTTGGCCGAAACGCAGCTCCAGCCGCCCCGCAGGCAGCTTGGTCGGATACGGATAGTTCTCGTAAATGCTGTCGAACCTCCGCAGCAGGCCTTCCTGGTCGCCTCGCTTCACGCATTCGATCATCTCCGCGTATGTAAAACGTTCGTCCAGCACCTCCGGCACAAGCCGCAAATCCCATAAATCGCCGCGATCCAGACTAAAGCGAAGCGGCTCTCCGTTTCCCCACAGCAAGCATCCGGCCAGTCCGTTGCCAAGCGGAAGCGCCTCATCCCACCTTGCGATCGGCCGGTCAAACAAGAGATCGTGTTGATCCATCGATATGAACTCCTTTTCTCCCATATTCGTTATTAACCCTACAATAGTCGAGATTCGGCCTTCGGGCAATGCAAAATATATTAGATTATCGCCATTTCGTTAGATTCCGCGATCGTTGAAGAAAGGAGCGCGAACGTGTATCGTTATAGGATAGGGTCTAACGAAAAAAAACTCAGCCTGATTCGGCTGAGCTAAGGGAGGATCGGCCATGCTGCTCCATCGAGGAGAAGTCCTGTTTCGCCAAGGAGAAACCGGGCCGCTGTATCATATTAACAAAGGATTGTTAAAAATCGTCCGGGTCCACGAAAACGGCAACCCCGTACTTATGAATATTATCGTCGCCGACGAAACGATCCCGCATCATTCCTTGATCAGTCCGAACCCGTATCACGGAACGGCGATCGCGCTCACGGACTGCGAGATCGACGTGCTTCCCCCGAAGGAATGGTACGGCGCGCTTGCGCAAGAACCGGACAGATGCCGGGAAATCGCCCAGCTGCTGCAAAACAAGCTCCGGATGATGCAGCAGCGCATCGACCAATTGACGCAGGTGGCTCCCGCCGACAAGCTGCTCAAGCTGCAGCAATGGTTCGCGGCGTATATCGCTCCCGTTCCCTTGACCGAGCTGCTTACGCAAGATGAAATCGGGCAGCTGATCGGCCTCAGGCGGGAAACGGTCAACCGGCTGCTGCGGGCTCAAGCGAAATAGCATTTACGCCTAAAGCGGTCAAACACGGGTTGCCGCCCCTTCGGCCGGTTGCGGGGCCGCCTCTTCGTCCAAGCTTCCTGCCGGTCCGAAAAATTCGAAGTGAATGTCCGATTCCGCTGCGCCGAATTCACGCAGCATCCGTTTCATCGCCTTCATAAACGGCACCGGTCCGCAGAAATAGAAGCTGGCGTCCGTCGTAGGCACAATGCTTTGCAGCCAAGGCAAATCAATATAACCTTCCTTGTCGAAGCCCTTGGAAGCTTTATCGTTATCTGTCGGTTCCGCATAGCAATAAAATACCGCAACCTGCGGATTCGATTCGGCCAGCTCCGACACTTCTTGCTTCAGAGCGTGCACATTTCCGCTTTGCGCTGCATGGATAAAGATAACCTTGCGATCCGGTTCCGTTGCCGCCAGCGTATTCAGCATGCTGACCATCGGCGTCAATCCTACGCCGCCGCTGATCAATATGGCCGGCCTGCCGTCTCCGCGCCGCAACGTAAAGTCCCCCGCCGGAGCCGACAACCATAGAACATCGCCTTCGTTCACGCTGCGATGAAGCCATGTCGATACTTTGCCCTCGGGACGGTCCCCGGCGGCATCTTCCCGTTTGACGCTAATCCGGTAATAGGATTTCCCCGGCGCATCCGAGAGACTGTATTGACGGATATGGGTGTATTGTTCTCCCGGAAGCTCTGTTATTATGCTGATATATTGCCCAGGCTCGAAGCTTGCAATCGCTCCGCCGTCTTGCGGGATTAGATAATACGACGCGATCACGTCGCTCTCCTTCACCTTCCGGGATACGACGAACGGCCTGAAGCCTGCCCAGCCCCCGGCTTGCCGCTCGGCCTCCCCGTACATCTCGGCCTCCACGCCAATGAATGCATCCGCGATTACGCCGTATGCTTCCGCCCACGCCTGCAATATTTCGTCCGTAGCTGCATCTCCCAGAACGTCCTTGATCGCGGCGAGCAGGTTTTGTCCCACGATCGGATATTGCTCCGCTTTGATGCCGAGACTCCGGTGTTTGTGGCCGATTTGCTTGACCGCAGGCAGGATCGCGGCTAAATTGTCGATATGCAAGGCCGCGGCATATACCGCATTGGCCAGCGCTGTCTGCTGTCTCCCTTGCTTCTGGTTGGCATGGTTGAAGATGTTGAGCAGTTCCGGATGGTTCGAGAATAATAGCTGGTAAAATCGTTTCGTAATTTCCGTGCCATGCGTTTCGAGTACGGGTACCGTCGATTTTATAATTTGGATTGTTTTTTCGCTTAACATTGCCCTATCCCTCGTTTCTGTTTCATTGGCTTTGAATCCATACGCCAAGTATAGCAACGGGAAACATCCGGCCGTGTGATTTCAATCACATCAATTTCTACGATTTGACGAACCCTGCCAACAGCAAATAAACCGAGCAAATGTAAGGAATAACCCCGGATTTGCTCGGCTTTGCGTTTTTTGCGGCTCGTTATTCAACGATTTCGGCCGTTACGGTCCTTCTTGAAAAATCGTAAATAAACGTAACAACGGTGTTATCCTTGCTGATGGTTAGATTGGCCTTGGTGGAAGAGCCGCTTCTAGGATAGTTGTCGATCGAATAAGTCTGCGATAAAGTTCCGTAAGGTGCTACCGCATAGGCGTATTCGCCTTGGAACGGGAATATGCAGCTTAGCTTGTATTGCCCGTTTCCGGCATAATACATTCGCGTCACTTCACTGTTGGAGTCGTTATTGATCGCTCCGACATGGTGCTGAAAATTGCCGTAAAGGATGACCCGCGATGGCATCTTCACCCCGGTAAGCGGCTCGTATTCATCATCCCCGCCGTACTGATTCACCAGACGCGGGCTGCTTGCCTTCTCCCTTAAACGGCTTTCCGAAGCCCAAATGGCTTTGATCGCCTCTTCCTGTCCGTAACCTAGCGGGCATGCCGCACTAGGCTTGTTCGCTTGGTAGCAGTTACTAGTCATCGATTGACCCGTGCCATAAGCCGGTTTATTGATCTGGCAATTACCCAACGTTCTTCTCATCGGCATTTGGAAATGGGCATTTGCATAATGAATCGCCGTCCACTTATAGGCATATTCCAGAAATTGATTTCGGCTCTCTTCCTCTTGCGATGCAAACCACGTAATTTGGTCATATCCCCACCAATCCATCCAAGCCCGCTGCTCATCCGGGATATTATCCTCTTCGTTAAAAAATTTCCCGCCCCAGTTATCGAACTCCATCAGCAGCGGCAAGGAATCGCATGTCCAGCCTGAAGGCGTCGTTCCGCCTTCGCTGAAGCCTTCCCGCACGAGAACGATTTTGTCCCCGGACCGATCCAAGATCGGCATTCTGGAATAGGGCATCGAGTGGTAGTCGAACAACAGCTTGCCTTTCACATTGATCCCATGGGTATGGGCATCCAGAAGAACGATGCCGCGTCGTGCATGCCGCTTGGCATAACCGCGTATCATGTCGAATAAAGCAAACGTTTTCGCAAAACCGATATCATCGGCGGCATACAGGTGGATTTGTCCCATATGAATCGCTTCGAACCCGGCATCGATATATCTCACAGCTCTGTAGTAAAACCACATCCGCGCTTCGATCTTATCGATGTTCGGAATCGCACCGTTCTCATCCCACACGAATCCGGCGGGCTTATTGTCGAACAGCATTCGGTCGAATTGGAACGTTCGATCTTCGTAAGGCAGCTGGAAGGCTTCGAATACCCAGTCGGGTATCTTGATCCGATCCACCTCTCGAAATATCGCTTCAAAAATACAAGTTTGCAAAATAATATCGCTGTCCAATTCATGAACGCGTTGCGCGAGTCGCTTCGACCTCATGAAATGTTCTTCATCGTCCGGCTCCATGTCCCAAACGCCGGAGGCTCTGCCGAGAAATTTGGCGCCGATATTGCCGATCATGCGCAAATCGTCGTCCAGCGTGTCGCTATGGACCAAACCCGCGGCCGTCACTGCCCGCGATAAATAGCTTTCCAATACTTCTTGATTCATGCTCCCGTGAAACGTAGAGTTCTTCATCCTTGCCCCTCCTCTGTTAGCCATGCTGGATTTCTCAACAATACCATTAGCCTGCGAACGGAGCAAGGCGGCTTTACAAACTTTTTATTTATTTCAACCACCCGGGAACCCACCAGTTCCATCGGCCAAGCATTCGCATTAAAGACGGAACCAAAATCATTCGGACGACGGTTGCATCGATAAAAATCGCTGCGGCGATGCCAATCCCCAGTTGTTTAACCCCAACGACATCTCCGAAAGCAAACGGCACGGTGACCGCAATCATGATGGCTGCCGCCGAATTAATGACCCTGCTGATGGAGGCCAGTCCGACCAGAACCGCACGAACGTTGTCTTGGGTTTGCTGGTACGCCTCGTATATTCTCGATACGAGAAACACGCCGTAATCCATGCTGATGCCAAAAGCCAGTCCAAAAATAAAAACAGGGATCATGATCGCGATGCTTGTCGGTTCCATTCCGAAATGTCCTTCTTCAAATATCCATGTCAAAATACCGAACGAAGCCCCTAGGCTTAGAAGATTCATCACAATCGTTTTCAAGGGAATGAGAACGGACCGGAAGGCGATGAATAACACCGCATAATTGGAAACTAGGATGAATACGAGCACGAACTTAATATTTTGAAATATGGCGTCAAAAACTTCCTGCTGATACTTCGCTTCACCCCCTAACAGGAAATGAAGCTTTGAAGACTTCCCCTCTTGCTCCCAATGTCTGAGCCAGCTCATCGTTTGTTTCGATGTCGGTTCGCCGGTTATTGTAACGTGAATAAGCATTTTATTTTTTTTCACGAATTGTTGAACGACCGGTTCGAGCTTTGCTTTTGACGCCGGTTTTTGAAGTAAGAAGCTCAGTTGTTCGGGTGACATCCGCAAGCTCGAAAAAACCGAATCTACACGTTTGACGATAGGATCGGTCTCTAGTCTTTGTACAAGCGTATAGGCGTTCAGCCAATCCTCACTTTGCAAGCCGTCTGATTTACCATGAGCGACAATAAATACGTCCGAACTCGCTCGGGAAGTGAAATGGGTTTGATAAGCCTCGAAAGCAATCCGGGAGTTATAGCCTTGCGGCAAAGAGGTTGCATCCGGAATGGCGACATTCATCTTGTATAAAGGCAGGAGACAAGCGATTAACAAGAGCGAAGCGAGCAGCCCCATTCGGACAGGCCTTTTCATCGCATAAAGCGACAACGAATACAATACATTTCTTTTCCGATCCGTAGCTGGCGGCCGTTGTTTTGCTCGAATGAAAGGCGACAAAACCGATAATAGAACCGGAACTAACGTTAAAGATAACAATACCGAAACCGTTAATACCAGCATAGCTCCCATAGCAATCGAAGAAAACATGGGAAGCGGAATAAACAATATCCCGAATAAGCCCAAAAAGACGCTTGCCGCCGAAAATAAAACCGCTCTCCCCGCCGTGTTCATCGTTACGAGCAAGGCTTGTCCTGCCGGCTCTCTCCTCAGCTCCTCGCGAAACCGGCTGACCAGCATGAGGGCAAAATCGATGCTTAGAGCGAGTCCCACCATGGGAATGACGTTCAACACGAAGTTAGACAATTCAACCTTCGTCCCGAGCCAATACATCAACCCCATCGTGCCGGTAACTCCGATCATCCCGACGACAATAGGAATCATCGCGGGCACGATTCCTCCAAAAGCGAGCCAAAGAATAATAAAGGCAGCTGGGATTCCGATCAACTCCGCTTGTCTCAAATCGTGTTGGCTTGCTTGATTCACATCGGCTTGTACAACGGATTTTCCGGTCATCTTCACCGAGATGTCCCGATTGCTCGGCAGGCGTCTTTGAATTTCGTCAATGACCGGCTTCATTTCATGGGGGTTATGTTTAAAGGCAAGCAGCGCATAGGCGAAATTTCCTTTGATCATCCCCTCGTTTTTCAGCGGCGACACCGTTTCGCTCAGCCCGTCGATCCCCTTCAATTGAAGCAACGTATTCTGAATGAACCGCTGAAACTGCTTGGGGGATACAAACTCTTTTTTTTCGAACACAAGAATAACCGGGTCCTCGGGGATGCGGAAATCCGAAGATAACATATGCCGGACCTTCGCATAGTCCCCGTCTGGCATTAAGCCGTGATCCTTAAGAACCGAAGACAGCTTCGGTGCGTAACATCCAAAAAAGATCAAGAACAAGGCCCAAACGACGATGATCGTTTTGGGATAACGAAGGGAGATGACGGCAAGCTTGCTAAAGGTCATGGCCATGCTCCTTTACTCCAATGAATCGCTTTCTTGTAATCGGGTCGCTTGCACCAGCCGATATGCCGCTCCCGGCGCGAGATGTGCCGCACCTAGCAGCAGCGTCGGCAGAACGGGCATGCCGACCAGCCATTGAAGAAGCCGTCCCCACCGCAAAGGACTGTTGAATTCCCGCCGGATGGAGCGCGAGTATTCATGCTCCCACCTTGCGAGCGAAATCTTCCCGTGTAAATAACGGTCGGCAAGCCCTGCGCACAATTGGGCGGAGCGCAGCGCCATCGACATCCCGTCTCCGCAGAGCGGCGGCATCATAAGCAACGCATCCCCTACGCGGGGAATCTGATCCCATGCGAGCGGCTTGCGGTTCAGATGGACCGGGGCGACGGCTGCCTGAGTGCCGGGGACCGGAACGGCATGAGCCAATTTATGCCGAAGCTTCGGGTTTCTGCCGCAAGCGGCGTCGATCCACCCCAAGATCGTTTTTTCCGTGTTTCGAAAAGCTTTTCGCTGAAGCAGCGCCGCAACGTTGACGAGCCCGCCCTCAATCGGGGATATGCCTAAATAACCGCCGTCAAAAAAATAGAGCTCAACGACGGGCTCCATTTCGACCCCCATGTAATGGGATTTCACGCCGATATACGCATGGTTTGCGGCATCGTTAGGGCGATGACCTGGAAGACCCGAACGGCTGTTGGCGCCCCACGCGGCGATAACCGCTCGTACTTGATAGGTATGTTGTTCCTCCCCTTGTTTCGTCTCAACGGTATAACCTCTGTCATTGGGGAGCACGGATGTTACCGTTGTTGCGGTCCGTACCTGCACGCCTGAGCTTTGCGCCGCGCGATGAAGAGCGGAATCCAGCGCATACCGGCTTACTCCAAGCGCAATGCCGGGCAGAGGAATTTCCAAAGCATCCCCGTAGCTGAAGATCAAGCGAGTCCGATGGATCATGATGGGCTGCAGCGAGTTGACGGTTTCACCGAAACCAAGAGCATCCAGCATACTTTGGGATTCGGGAGATAGAAACTCTCCGCATACTTTATGCCGCGGGAATTGCTTGCGGTCGAACAATACGGTTTCAAAGCCCCGATCCGCCAAAGACTTGGCCAGACTGCTGCCGGCGATTCCCGCGCCAAGAACGGCTGCATCCCGGGTATGATTCATTCCATTCATCTCCGATGATTTGAATTAGAGCTTGCTTTTCGAGATGACGACCGCGTACCGAAACAACGGCCTCCAGGCATAGAACATCTCGGTTGCGCCGAGCTCTTTTCTCAGATCCTCCCAATCCTCCGAACGGAAACCTTTGGCCACGGACAAAGGCCCGTCGTTTACGATATACCGGTTGCTCGAGATCATTCGCGTTGTCACCCATACCGCGGCCCAAGGAATCCAATGCCGATGAATGTCATTGATCACTACGCCGAATCGCGACGCCTTTAGCATGCTTTCTACAACCTCGGGAAGCCGATTGGCATCAAAATGATGAACAAATTGCGTCCCCGTAACGGCATCCGCAGAGTCTTCCGGAAGCTCGAACAAATCAGTTTGCATCACTTGGATTCTTGGCTCGTTCGCAAAAAACAGCCTCGCTTCTTCGCAAGCTTCTTCCGTGATGTCTACCAACTTGATCGTTAAATCGATCCCGTACTCATCCGCCCATCGAAGGAGGTGCCGGTTCACATCGCCGGACCCTGATCCGATATCCAAGACGGAGAAGCGCTTCGGCTTGTCCGCTTTCACCCACAATCGCTTGATTCCGTAGAGAGTGGGCGCAGCGGCGCCGAAGATCCGATTCAACCTTCGAAGGTGCCGCAAAGCTTCCCGAAGCTCCGGTCCCCCTGTCGATAAGTCATCCATCAATTCTTGTTCGATCGCTCGCTGCTTGAAACGCCTAAACATGGAGTTCATCTAAGGGCTGCTGTTGCAGAGCGGCGGACGGGAGATAAGCGATCTTGATCATCTCGCAGGTAAGGCCCGGTCCGAATGCAATGGATACGCCGTTTGTCGGTCCGGCCCCCCGGCTTATGAGCTCCTGTCTCATTTCATGAAGCACGAATAAGATGGTGGCGGAGGACATGTTACCATACTTACGCAGTACGGTGCGGCTCGGCCGGGTTTGTTCCTCCGTTAGCCCATAAATGTCTTCCAGCGTATCGATAATTCCCTTGCCTCCAGGATGAATCGCCCATAATTCAGGCTTCTGATCCCCACTGATCAGTTGCTCGACTTGTTCCGGAATAAACCTGCCGATCAGATTCGGAATATTCGGCGAAAGATACAGATCAAAGCCGTAATTGCCTACTTCCCATACCATCTCCTCGGCAGAGTCCGGCAGAAGAATCGTATGATCGCCGCCGAGTTGATAAATTCCGGCATGGTCAGGTCCGGTAGAGCCTACAACACAAGCTGAAGCTCCATCACCGAAAAAAGAAGTGCCGTATAAGGCTTCACGCTGATTAGAGGGCTGAATGTGAAGCGTGCATAACTCGACGCAAACGACTAACACTTTGGCGGAAGGATTACCCGATACGATTTGTCGCGATAGGCAAACGGCCTTTAATCCGGCGGCACAACCTAAAAAGTTAAACGGAATCCGATTTACGGTGACAGCGAGTCCCAATTGTTGGACCAGGGCGGCATCCATCCCCGGTAGGAATTGCCCCGTACAGCTAACGGTGATCAGATGCGTAATGTCGGACACATCCACCTTTCCGTCTGACAGAGCTTTTTTCGCAGCGGTCAGCCCTAACGGAACGGACTCTCTCTTGTAGGTTTCCATCCGTTCGGCGGTCGAAGGAACGATATGATCCGACGATTGCGGAAAATAGCGGCAATTTTCGGCGGGCTCCAGCAGATTCGGTTCGCAGGTGTATCGTGATTCCACTCCGCATTGCTTGAATATTCTTCTTGCCCAGCGCGCGGAGTCGGGATTGTCGCTTAATGCTTGAACTAATCTTTGTGACGTATCGGCTTGATCAAGATGAAAATCCGGTACGGCTGTGCCGATTCCCAGGATCGCAATGACTGGATCTGTTTGTTTCATGCTATGTATCCATCTCCTCGCGCAATTCATTTCATGGCCAGAGACATTACACCTTTCTTTAAACATATGTATTCGCAGTTCGATTTCCTTATGATGGAAACCGCCCTGTACAAAACAAAAAACAGCCCCGATATTCGGAGCTGTTTCATTCATCATTCTCGTCACCTAGCGGCGGATTATCAACCCCTGCGAATGACGCTATTATTGATTTAGAACACTTCTTGTTATCAAGCAAAGCGGCAACCGGCGCAAGCCCAGCATGTTTAAACCTGAAAGAGGCTCCAAATCACCGTCTGCCGGAATATGATATTCGCTGATCCGTTCAAGAATCGCTTCTAGTGCAATGGTTGTCTCCAACCGGGCCAATGGTGCTCCCAAACAATAATGAATCCCGTGCCCAAATGAAATATGTTGATTTGCCGGACGCGTAATGTCGAACGTATTCGGATTCTCGAACTTGGCAGGATCCCGAT
Organism: Paenibacillus sp. sgz302148; assembly: GCF_056120465.1. Lineage (NCBI taxonomy): Bacteria > Bacillati > Bacillota > Bacilli > Caryophanales > Paenibacillaceae > Paenibacillus > Paenibacillus sp. sgz302148. Next base: position 140,794 of record NZ_JBVYOJ010000010.1, on the reverse strand, counting down.
TGGCTGCTCCCATAAACATAATTACACGGTCCCCAGCCGTCAATTGGGCGCCCCCGATTTCGACGTCATGCATGACAATTCTGGGTACGAATTGAGCGGGAGTACGATAGCGCAGCACTTCGTCAACTGCTTGAGGAAGCAGTTCTCGGGATTTGCCCAAGAGATCCCACTGGTCCGGAAATTCCGCGAAAGTGCGCATGGCATTCGATAACAAATTCGTTGTCGTTTCATTGCCGGCAACCAGCAGAAGTACGCAGAAATTCGATGCCTCCGCGTCCGTTAGACGATTTCCCTCGACTTCCGCGGTTGCAATTCGGGATATAAGATCATTTTGCGGATTGTTTCTTTTTCTGCTTATAATTTCTTCGAAGTAGGCAAGCATTTCCCGATAGCCGGCAACATGTTCGGGAAGCTCTTCCATGAACCCTTGGGTAAGCCTTTCAACTCCCTGTAGTATAATGTCGGACCAACGCTTGAAGTGCGGCCGGTCCTCCACGGGAATGCCTAGCATTTCTGCAATGACCATAACAGGGAACGGAACGGCAAAGTCCCGTACAAAATCGATGTCGTCTTTTTCAAGCATCTGATCGAGCAGGCCATTCACAATATCGCGGATCCTCGGTTCGAGGTCGGCTACCGCTTTCGGCGTAAACGCATGGGTTGCAAGCGCTCGAAGCTGCGTATGACGGGGCGGGTCCATCGCTGAAATATTATTCGTTGGAAGTTCAAGGGAAAGGCCTTCATACACTTTGGACGAAACGACCGAGGCTCGCTAAACACTCTTTTGATTTCATCAAAACGAAAGATAAGATAAGCACCAAATTGCTCGTTGTAAGTAACCGGGGTTACTTTTAGCATCTCCGTATACCATGGATATGGATCGAGTCGCAAATCACGTTCGGTTGACATTGTTAACACACTCCTATGTTTTTGACTTATTTGTTACATGGGGCGACTTCAAGCTTTTTTCGGAATTCCTGCCTTTTCCATCTTAATTGCCTGAAAGATAAGTTTGTATCGGTTAGATTACGTATTCTGTCTCGTTAAATTACGTAATTTATGTTTTGAAACGTAGAGGCGGAGTGAGAAGTGTTTGAACGCGGCTGCGAGATCACGACGGTATGTTCATATTGAACAAAAAAAAGCCTAGCATCGAATTGTGTATCATCGATGTTAGGCCTTAGTAAAGTATTGCACATGTAACAGCAGTTCATCCCGATCCGGCTCAGTATCGTTTTCATCCACTTACTGGATATCGTGGCGTAACGCAAATTTCTCCTGTGATGTTCGGTGCAACCGCAGTCCCGGCTGCGACGGTTAATAGAATGGTGTCGAATCCGGTTTTGGTAAAAGCAAAGCTAGTTCCCGGCGTAATTGTATCCGATTCTATAACGGTCCCAGTGGGGCCTCCAACAAGGAAATCTACCGTTATCGTTCTTCCGGCGGGAGCAGCACCGATCATAATGCTTCCAGAAACAAATAAACTGATCGGATTCAAGTTATTGCGATAAAGAATCTGTATAATCGCAGCGGCAGTCGGGACAATATTTAGGGATACGCACTAGTCTTGGTGATTCGCATATTTTTCGGTAATTGGGTAATTAAAGTCGCAAATGATCCATAAAAAGAACAAATCCCCGCCGTTAAGCGGGGATCGTCCCATATGCAATTTTACTGAAAAATGTGTCGCTTTCTCTTTAATCCGCATATCTCACCAGCTGATATATTCGCAGGAGGGATAAGAAGTACGGAGTATCGGGAGACGTTAAGCAAAAGGGCTCGAACCCGTTCCGTTAGAAAAAACCTCTACCCCTAGGGGCGACATGGAGTGCTTCTCGCTTTTGTTCCTGCGTGCCCTTTGAGTTGCTCCGTGCTACAGGAATAGAGCTTGGAATGTTGACGGATTCGTTTGATGGTGGTCGATAGTAAGTGGATCTCTGGGCTGGTTACTTCAAGAATCCTTCGGATCGTAACTGCACGTCGACATCTGCCTCAAATTCCAGTCGAGGGTATAGAGCCTGCCATGTCTCCCACTTTCCTTTCAGATACCAGTGTCTCGAGAGGTAGTGCAGACCGAATCCAAGCGGATCCAACCCCTTTTTTTGTATTTTCTGAAGCAGTTTCACCAGTTTGAGTCGTATTTCTTTTGCCTCTTGTGATGCGTAGGCGGATGTATTGGCCGACACGCTAACACTTTCGTTTCCGGCCTCCTCAAAGGCGCCTCTTAGGCGGACATTGAATCTAACCTTAGGTGGCTGCGTATCCTCTTTCAGAATATACCGTACCTTCGAATCGCGAAGCATGGTGACTACACGTTCTTTCTCATCTTGGGATTGGAGCTCGTAGTGGAATATCTTCGGCTTTTTAGTGATTAACTTAAAAAAACTTACTTCCTCCGGTTTGAGCTCGAGCTTCATATTCTTTTTATCGAACAGCGCCAACCGGTCAGCAGTAATCTGGCCCTCTTTTTGCTCCAAGATTGGCAAATAGGGATCGGCCCCTCGTTCGTAGAAGCGTGCATAAACCATTGATAAAGGGACCGCATCCAGATATAAAGATTGATCTCGCATATTCGTAAAAATATCATTGAGGAAAATGCTGACCGGTTTCTCCGATGTCCGCTTTACCCTCAGTAGATCTTTAGCATTCGGGCGGGCAACCGCCATCCAAGCGATCAATTGTATCCCGGGTTTACGTATGGCGTAGTCGAGCACTGGCTTCACATTTTTCCTAGCGATCTCCTCCCCCATGACGATTACTTTTGTCTGTGAGAAGTCTAATAACTTTTCACTCTTGGCTTGAAGTGCTTCCACGGCATATGCGATCGAGTTCGCTTCCTTATCTAGGATGAAAAATTCGCTTTTTGCGGCGTTAGGATCGCTTTTCGTCGTGGCTACCTTGAGCGTTATATGATATTGTGCGCTTTTTCCTGCATCGACCCCAAAACCTACGACCAGGTTGCGCTTATCGATATCTACACCTTTACAACCCGATAAACCGAACAAGCAACCGATTAAGAGTATCAGGAATACTCCAGGTTTCCTATACATAAGCTTTCCTCATCTTTCGAGCAGAGTATAGGAGAAGGGTGGTTAAACATATGCTCCCAATCATTCGACTGATTAGAAAATATCGACTCCATCGAACCCATAAGTTAAGATCCGCAATATACATGAACCCGAACGGAACAACAGTGAATATAGCCAGTAACAGCCATTCTCTTTTCTTTGAACGGTTTGTAAACAGGGACTTGGCGGATTCGAAAGCAATATACCAGCTGGTGATACTTGTGAAAACCGTAAATATGGCGAGCAGGAGTAGAAATATATAGGAAAATCTCCCTAAAATGAACCACTCCATTCTGACCGAATCAGCCACAGAAAACCAAATGAAATTAAAATGTCCTGAAGCCTCCATGCCGAAAAAACCGATAGGAACGAAATAACCCGTAAGAATGAGGAATATGCCGGAGCCCGCGGTTATCAGTAGAATATGCGTGAATCGATAGTGACCACGAGACGTCTTCCAACTAATGTCGCTTTGAAACGTAGTTAAGGAAGTAAAACCCGAGAACATGGTAACGGATGCCGCAATCCCCCCCCATGTAGGCATAGTCCGTACATAAGTAGCGGCTTCACCTATCGCATCCCAGGACAGTTGATTATGGCTTATTGCTTTAATGATAAAAAAAACCAAGAACGGAAGAACCATCACAAATAAGATTTCCAAGACAAAGAGAATGGTCAGCGGTTGCTGACGGAGCGCAAAGATAATTAATACGACGATTAAGCCAGTAATTACATAGGGAGAGTTGGCGAGCACAGGATTAAGGGAAAACAACTTGACAAACAAAAATCCCCAAAGCAAACCTTGCGCATATTCTGTAAAAATTATATACCCCTGCATGGTTATCGATACCCATCTGGATACTCCTCCTTTACTCAGAGCATCCTGTAACGTTTGTATTGGAAAGGCAGAAAGGGACAGTAGAGCCAGACTTTGGAGTAAAACACCGACTAATATTCCGATAATAATCGAGGATGGTGCTCCATTGAATCGCTCAGCGATCAGCACGGTTGGTAAAAAGCTCAGAAAGTTCACAAACTGTGGACCGAGAAGAAGATAATACAGATATCGCCTGGTTAACAAGGTCAGCCCCCTTTTCTTTCATGAATCTTTTCGCGGGTAAACAATCGAAAATAGGGCTGTCCTATACTCCGCAGTGAGGAAAGATAAACGATCAACGATAAGACCCCGATAAGAAATCCAGCTACCCCGAAAAGCGTGGTTACCAGTACCAGCGGATACCGGATTACTCGGATCGAAATGGCCATCAGGTTGATCGGGATGACAAAGCTTGTTATTGCCATGACAGCCAGTACGATAATCATAATATCCGACACGAAACCGGCTTGGGATGCCGCCTCTCCGAGGATCAGTCCTCCTACAATTGCGGCGGACTGTCCAATTGCCTTAGGCAGCCTTATTGATGCTTCCACTAGAAACTCCCCCATCAACATTATAAATACTACTTCGATAATAGCCGGATAAGGTACCCCCGAACGGCTCCCCGCAAGATGAAGGGCAAGCTGGGACTGAAGCATCTCCGGGGCGTATTGAACTAACATTACGTAGAATGGCGCCGATAGAGTCGTAAACATGAAAGCAATATAGCGCAGGGCAGACATAAATTTGCACAAAATGGATAGTTCACTCATATCGTCCATCGACACAAAGAAATCGAAGAAGACGGATGGCGCCATCAATGCAAATGGGCTTCCTTCCAGCAGGATTACCACTTTTCCATCCTGGATGTTTTTTAGAACGCGGTCTACACGTTCGGATATCATATAAAGCGGGAATAAACTCCACTTCGCCTTGCTGAACATCTGATGAAGTTGACGGATATCGAACACAATGTCTAGTTTTATTGCGTCCAAGCGTGTGTTCATCTCTTGAAGCAAAGCAGGATTAACGTGTTCTTGATCGTAAAGAAGTGTGATTTTAGTCGACTGAAGGTTTCCAACTGTGCGATTATCCACCTTGAATGTCGGCTTACGGTATGCATTGCGGAGAAGATTCAACGAAACGTTCATATTTGAACTCAATCCATGTTGTTGACCAAGCAAGACCTTTTCTGTGGTTGGCTCGGAAAGAGACATAGCTTTGAATTCCTGCATATCAACAGCCAGGAACGGATTGTGTCCAACGAAGACGAGAACATAGCCTGATAACATCTGATCGACAGCCGTCTCCGGATTAGACAAGCCCTTGTTACCCTCAAAAGATTTCACATATTTCACAAACCCGAGTGGATCTTCATAAAAGGGCCTTATAAGCTGGTCCGCGATTTTCTTCTCGTGGCATACACTTTTCATGTAAATCAATTCCACTGATTGGTTGTCGGTTTCCAGTTTACGCTCAGTATAGTCTCCATTTCTACCCAATATCTCCCGCACGGAACTTAGTAAGTCCATTGCTACCCCACCTTTTTTCTAGGGTTACCAAGATTGAGTAAATTTTATACGGGATGGCCTAACTCTTCGACACGTAATAAAAATATGCCACCGAATATCACTGCCGTCGGTAGCCTATTTTCCTCGAGGTTCTGCCATGACCCATCGTTGTAATCGATTTAATTAAATGACTTTGGTTCGGCAAAAAAAGGCGCCGACAATTTGGAACATCAATGGGATACAGCTGAGCCTAGGCTTCGAAAAATCGATAGCCAGACATGGACCCAAATTGATGGAACGATTGACGTGGTATTAGCGCAAGTTCGTTCGGCAAACCCTGATGCCGGCAAGTGCCAATCTGCACTTAACGATTCGCTTAATATCTTAAACGAAGCAAATAAATAAGAATGAAATACGGTCGCTGTCAGCTGTACCAGTGTTTAAAATTGTCCAATAGCATCTCAGTGCTGCAGACATAATCTAGTATTGGTTTAGCAAGCGTACAACAGAAAAAACCTTTACGTAATTCATTCCGTAAAGGTTTTTTCGCACGTACAATTCAACTACCGTTAGTTACCGGTGAAGATGCAAATCTTATATGCATTGTTTTGTATAATATCCTAATTCTCATTAATATGAAATTCCACTCTCAACATTTTTTAAAAAATAATCCTGTACGACCTGATAATATGCAGAGCAATTAAGTTGTTTTTAAGCCTCCCGACAGACTTTCCTATTAACAACCTATTAGCTGCTTTTAGTTCAATGTCCTCTTGCATTGTCCCGATGCACCAAGTGCGGCCCCGATCGCAATACCGATTGCTATTCCAAGAGTGAAGTTATTAAACATAAAACCAAAAGCTGCTCCTAATGCAACTCCTATTGCCAGCCAACTTGCCATCGTTTTGTTTGAATTGCTCTTATTACCCATAGGTCAACTCCTTTCTCATCCTACATAAGACGGAATACAATATTGTCTTTCCACTAATCTGCTCGTTACTTCAACGAACTGGAGAAGGTTGCCGCGGCACCTGCTAAAAAAATCTCCACTATTGTTTCCTGTTCATTTATAGACGTACTTGGTCAATTTTGTCCCAGGACAGATAAATACATAAAACTGCTAATGCGAAATAGATTACAGCAAACCGTGTATTTCTACGGAATTTGATGCCATAGGCAGAGAAAAAAATTGCCGCAGCTAATTTAGCAACACTTTGGTAATAACCTTTATCCGAGAAAAAAGAATTACTACATATTATCGCAATCAACAATGTTGAAGAAACTAGAACCTTAAACCATAAAGGTTCCCTTAAGAATTGTTTATACATAAATCTAATCACCTGCATCGCGGTCTTCCCCTTCTCATTACATTATTCAACAGCCGATGCCAGTCTACAATTTTATTTTCTCGGTCAAAAATAAAATAGACCCAAAATCAATCAATATGAATAATCGATTTTGGGTCTTACTGGTATACATCTTTATGAATAACTATTCATTTTTTCATTATGATGAGTGAGAAGCTTATTAAATCTTGTACGCCTTCATCGCTTTAATGAGCTCTTTGATCGACGGACGCTTACCGTACATCAGCACGCCCGTGCGGTAAATCTTCGCCGACAGCCAGCCGGCAGCAAGAATGGTGACGATTAGAATGCCGAAGCCAAGCGCCACTTCCCAAATTGCCGGATCGGTTAGACCGATGCGCAGGAACATGATGAACGGCGTGAAGAACGGAATGTACGAGGCGACGATAACGATCGTGCTGCCCGGGTTAGCCAATCCGAAGATGCCGATGTAGAATCCGATCATCGTCAGCATCGTAATCGGCATCACCGCTTGGCCGAGATCTTCCGTCCGGCTGACGAGCGAGCCGACCGCCGCGAACATGGTCGCATACAGGAAATACCCCAGCAAGTAGAAGATAACGGCGTAAACGATAAGCATCGTGTCCAGCTGGCTCAAGTCGATGCCAAGATTGCCCAGCGCGCCCGCGTTATGCGGCAGGTTCAGGTTGATCAGCGCAACGATGCCGAAGACGGAAAGCTGAATGATGCCGACAAGGAACATGCCGATAATTTTGCCGAACATTTGCGTGAGCGGCGATACGCTCGTAATGAGCACCTCCATGATGCGCGAGCTTTTTTCGGTCGTAATTTCGGTAGCGATCAATTGTCCGGTAATCATGATGCCCATGAACAGCACGATGATCAGTACATAAACCATGCCGCGTGCAAGCGCGATTTGCTCCGGCGTTTTGCCGGTACCGACGCTGCCTGCGCCTTGTTCTAGCGAAATTTGCACGGAATCGAGTTCAATCGGACTGTTGATGCGCGCCACTTGCTCCGCCGTCAAGCCCAGCTCTTTGGTAACCATGCCGGTTTTCAGCGTAAACAACGCGACTTGCAAGTCGTTCTGGATCGAGAAGTTCGTGCTTTCCGACTTGTATATCGCTTTCGGGAAGCCGGTTTGTTTATCTTCCGTCAGCAGCAAATACCCGTCGATTTGCTTGTCGGTCATTTGCTTGCGGAATTTCTCTTCGTTTGCGGCGACCGAACCTGCATCGTCGTTCAAGACGATTCGGACGCTTGCTTCCTTCTGCGCGGCAAAATAGCTTTCGAGCTGCTTCGGTATGCCCGTCGTATCGCTTATCATGCCGACTTTCGTCATTTCATTGCCCGACATCAGGGAAATAAAATACGGAATGTTCGCAACGATGCTCATAATAACGATCATAATAACGGAAGTCACGATGAATGCTTTGGTTCTCAGCTTGTTACGCAGCGTAAATCCAATGACAGTGCCTAAATTATTCATGGCGATCACCTACCGATTTAATAAAGATTTCGTTGAGCGTGGGCTCCATCAATTCGAAACGATCAACTGTCGCTTGCTCCATGGCCGAGCGCAAAATTTGCTGCGCCGCGTCCACCCGGTTGATGCGAATGTCATAGCTGTTTTCGTGCACCGTTACATCGGTGACGCCCGGAATTGCCTCAAGCCCTCTCAGCTGCCGGTCCGCGCGGACGATAACCCGTTCTTTCGGGAAACGGTTTTTGATCTCTTTGATGCTGCCGGACACAACCGTATTCGATTTGTGCAAAATCGTAATGTTGCGGCACAGCTCCTCGACATGCTCCATCCGGTGCGTCGAGAACAGGATCGACGTTCCTTGGTCGCGCAGCTCTTTGACCGTGCTCTTCAGCAATTCGACATTGACAGGATCAAGCCCGCTGAACGCTTCGTCGAGAATCAGAAATTGCGGATTGTGAATGACGGCCGCGATAAACTGGATTTTCTGCTGATTGCCCTTCGACAGCTCTTCGATCTTCTTCGTGTAATATTCCGGCACTTCGAACCGGTCCAGCCACTTCTTCAGGCTTGACTCCGCATCTTTGCGCGACATCCCTTTCAGCTGCGCCAAATAAACGACCTGGTCGCAGACGCGCACCTTCGGATACAAGCCGCGTTCCTCCGGCAAATAACCCAGCTGCTTCGAGAGCTCCTGCGAATAGCCTTTTCCGTTGTACATGATACTTCCTTCATCCGGCAGGATGAGGCCAAGCACCATCCGCATCGTTGTTGTTTTGCCGGCACCGTTCGCGCCGAGCAATCCGTAAATCTCGCCCCGCTGAACCTCCAACCCGATCCGGTTAACGGCCGTTTTGTCTCCGTATTGCTTCACGACATTTTCCAGCTTTAATGAAACCATATCTCTTTCTCCTCTCAGCCCATAGCCTTATCTTGTTTTCATCAAATGCAACAATATTTCGTCCAGCTCCACCGATTGGGTTCGCATAATAGTCGCCCCACAAGCTCTTAATGCTTTTTCGGTGTCCGACGCTTGTTCGGTGATTAGCCGGATCATGCCTTTGGTACCCAGCCCTTCCTGTTGTACATCCACGACGCCCGGCAGGTCCGATAGCTCGCTTGCCGTTCCGTCGATTTGCACCCACAGCATCTTCCACTGGTCGAACAGCATATCTTTTTCATAAACGCCTAAGATGCGACCTTTATTGAAGAAAATGACGTAATCGGCCAGCTTGCGTACTTCTTCCATGATGTGTGTCGCCAGAAGTACAGTCCGATTACCATGATCCATAAATTTCTGGATCTCCTCGACCATCATCCGCCAGACGATCGGGTCAAGTCCCGATGAAGGCTCGTCGAGCAGCAGCAGCTCCGGCTGATGGGCAAGCGCCAGGATGAGATCGATTTTGCGCCGCTGTCCTTTGGACATTTTTCCGAGCTTCTGCCTCGGGTCGATGTCGTATTGGACGATCAGCTGGTCGTACAGCTTCCAGTTCCAGGTCGGATACCACTGCGCCGTAAATTCGGCCAGCACGTTCGCCCGAAGGCCGTTATAATATTCATTCGATATTTCCGGCACATAACCGATCTTCGACTTCAGCTCGACATCCGTGTCAGGGCTCACCGGCTGGCCGAATATCGATGCGACGCCCCGATCCGGATGCAGCGTTTGGAGCAAAATGCGGAACAGCGAGCTTTTGCCTGAACCGTTCGGGCCTACGATGGCCGCGATGTACCCGCGTTCGACTTGCAAATCCAACGGTCCGAGCTTAAACGAACCGATGGACTTTTCAATGCCTTGCATATGGATAGCCCAATCATTCATAGGATCACCTCTATCTTGGTCAATGGCCGATACGGCCTTACGAATTGCCGGTTGAACCTGGCTCCGCTTGTTTCGCTCTCAGCACTTCCTCGAAAATGCCCCGCATTTCCTCCGCCGTGCATTGAACGCGCATTCCTGCATCCACCGCCGCCCGAAACGCCTCGACGACGGCATCGCGCCGATAGCGCTCCCGGTCGTCCGTCCCGACCTTGGCGACGAACGTTCCCGTTCCCTGTTTCGTGCGCAGTAGCCCTTCGTTCTCCAAGTCCTGATATACCCGCCGGATCGTAATGACACTGCAGCCGAGGTCGCCGGCCAGCTCCCGAATCGACGGCAGAAGCGTGCCCTCGGCCAGCTGTCCGCTCAAGATAAGCGCCCTCAGTTGAACCTCGATTTGAAAATATAACGGTTCCGCACTGTCTTCATTCGTCCGAATCGGTATCCGCACGTTATCACCTTCTTTACAGCTTCCATACGTCTATGGAAGATCGCGAGTTTTCAAATTGTTCGTTCCAAGCTTCATGGAAACCGTCATGATCACGGCCCCGATCAACAGCGCTACAAGAGGCAGCACAGGTCCGGCGGAATGAATCATGTCAATGAACCAGCCAACGAGGCTATTTTTTCCGTTAGACTGATAATAAATTGCTATCGATCCGAGTAGATATACGAAAACTAGGATTGTTGAGACGATGAAGAGCGCTTTGCCGCTTTTTGAAAGCTCGATATACAAGTACAAGCTTGTAATGACAAGTGCAAATCCAAACCAGACGACGCCAAACTCGATCAATTGCAGCGGATTTAACAATTGCCTGACTTCCCATGAAATCAAATACTGCCAGACGAAAAAAATCGATATGGCCAGCAGGCTGGACACGATCATATGTAACACGCGGGAAACGACGATATCCTGCAATCGGATCGGCAGCAGCCGAAGCGAAGTGAGCCGTCTCGTATAACCTTCCATGTTCCAGTTCAGCTTGCTCCCTTTTTGAAACATGTAGCCGCAATTGCTGAACGATACCAAAAATATAAAATCGGTCATGACACTCATTTTCCGGGTCGTTATGAAATCGTTCATCATCGCCAAAGAAATAAGTCCCAAATAGCTGTAAAACAATAGCGTTCCGATAATCCCGAGCCAATGATGCCTGAAATGCCATTTTGTTAAAATCAAGGCACTGCGCCACGAAGTCATGGACTTCACCTCTCCCCGATGTGTGTTCAACGTGTATATACTGTATATGTTCATATACACAGTATATAGTGTGCTTATCGAGAACGCAATACTTTTTTTAAAACTTTCCAATTCGCCTTGTCAGATTAGGCTAATAATGAGCGCCTTCTTAACCGATGCGTTCGTTTTCCTGGGAAATAACTTGGGTTGCGCACTGGCACAAGCGTATGATTGGAATGCTTCGATACAAAAAACCCCTGCCTTGTTTCCATGGAAACAAAGCAGGGGTTTGATCAATTCGATATTTTGTTCAGCGTATAGAACGGCGGCTCTTCTATAAGCCAAAAATCGCGTCGATCATCGGCTTCGTATGGCCGCCCGGGTACATCAGATATAGCAGAACATATACGGCTACGCCCGTAATCGCGGCAATAAACCAGATCACCGCCGTGAATCGGCCAAGCTTCTTATGTTTGGCAAACCGATTATTGAACGCATGCAGCAGCGTAATGATCCCGAACACGCCCGCCGCCGCAGCGAGTACGATATGGAACAGAAGAAACACCAGATAATAAGGCTTCAGATCATCCGGCCCGCCCCATGCCGTGTTGCCGACGAATATCGTTCGCGACAAGTAGATGATCAAGAAAATCAGTGCGGCAGCGGATGCCGCCAGCATCGTCTTCTTGTGTGCCTCTCGTTTACCTTTTACAATGAAACGCCAGCCGAAGGCGGTTAATATCGCGCTGATCGCAATAAATGCCGTGCTGATCGTCGGCAATACATTATAGCTAGACACGTAGATCCTCCTTGTTACGATCGGTTCAGCAATCCCGCATTCGGGTTAAACCGGTTTTCCTGCTCGCCGCCGTCAACGATATCGTCATCGTCGTGAGCACGTTCGCGTCTGTACCATTGGTAGAACACGTATGCCAATATCGAACCGTACATGATTTCTTGAATGAGCTTCATAATAATGCCGCCCAATTGTTGATCGTCGAGCGCCGGCATTAAGTTGAAGAAAGTCGGACCATCGAACATTTGCAGCAATAATGCCGGGTCGCCCGGCACGCAATACCCCATAGCGACCGCCCATACGCTCGGGTCGTTATAGGTTGCGTACATCGGTGAACCTGCAAAAATGATCAATGCGCAGGCCGGCGTCAGCAGCACGCCATTCAAGAAGATATAGCCGATCCGACGCATGTCGGTGAGCCGGTTCCATTCCGGCACCGGATTCACGACCGGCCACCACATCATAAAGGCGGTCACGAGCATGAGCAAATAATAGAGCGTATGAATTGTATAATGCGTCATGATCGTATCCAAAATTTGAGGGACGTGATATAGCGAGAACAGCATGTTAAACAACACGGCCGTAAAGATCGGATGCATCAGAAACGACAGCTTGCGCAGCCCTTTCCAGCTAAGCAGCTTGCGCCATAACCATTCCGGCACGCCAAGCAAGATGAGCGGCGGAACGATCAAATACGACATGGACATCGACAGCATGTGGAAGCTGAACATCATATGACCCAGCAAATCCAAAGGCCCGCCCTGCGCCATATAAAATAAAAAGACCCCGGCGATAAACCAAAACTTGCGTAATCCGCGTACCGGCGGTTCCGTGGACGCGACTCGCAAGCGCCACGGCCCGATTGCGTACAAATAAACCGCTACGACAGCCAGCAAAAAGACGAGCAGATAAGGACTCCACAGTTCCTCGAAGCCAAAATATTGCAGTCCGAACATGAGAGCCACTCCTTTCGATCCTTTATCGGTCTTACAAAAAAAGAGGGGGCAACCTGAACCTGGCCTGCCTCCCTCCGACATTTAAATTACCACCAAACCCAATATACTGCCATGATAACGCAAGTTAACGCTACAAACGCGCCTCCGAAAATGAAGATGATCGGAATCATATGGCCGCGATCCTTCATATGCATCCAGAAGCCCATTTGAATAATGACTTGCAGAATCGCCATCGTGACAAGAAGAATCAACAAGAATGTACGGTTCACATCTCCGGCGGCAACGGCCGCGAATGCGATAATCGTTAAAATGATCGAGAAGATGAACCCGACAATATGCTTTTGGGGTCCCTCGTGCTTGTGGCGCTTCGTATTGCCTTCGCCTGCAACAGAGTGATTGGCTGCCATGAGCTTAGCCCACCTTTCCCATCAGATAAACGACCGTAAAGATGAATACCCATACGACGTCGATAAAGTGCCAGTACAAACCGGCAACGTAAGCTTTCGGCGCTGTGACGACCGTCAAACCTTTTTTCAAGATTTGACCCATCAGGATGGAAATCCAGACAACACCGAACAATACGTGGGCCCCGTGGAACCCGACCAGCGTATAGAAGGACGTACTGAATGCACTTGTAGAGAACTTATGTCCTTCATGGACATATTCGTAAAACTCGTAAATTTCGAGACCCAAGAACGACAATCCAAGAATAACCGTAATGAGCAACCAGCCAAGCATAGCCTTTGGTTTATTCTGATGCAATGCTTGCGTGGCGAATACGCTCGTCAAGCTGCTTGTGAGCAGGATGAAGGTTGCGATGGCAACCGTCGAAAGCTTGAACAGTTCCGTAGCAAGCGGGCCTTCTCCGGTTTGGGAGCGGAGTGCAATGTACGATGCGAACAACGTACCGAACAACACCGACTCGCCGCCAAGGAACAACCAGAAGCCGAGTACTTTATTGCGTCCCTCTAACGTCGCTTTTTCCGGCTCGTGCGGAAGCTCGCCGTGTGCGTGATCGTGTGCGCTCATGCTTTTACCCCCTTATCTTCCAGCTCTTCAGGTTCGATATGGAAGCCGTGATCGTCGATAACCGAACGAAGAACCATGCAGCCAAGCGTGATGGCCAATCCGATAATGGCGACGATATGGTTATTGAAAATCGTGTTCATGAAAGCATTGCCGAAATCGTCTTTTGCATACATCAAGCCCAAACCGCCGATGAACAGACCAACCGACATAAAGAACGGCAAGATCGACGGAGACGGCATATGAATCGATCCGATCGGCTCTGCAGGCGTCATTTCTTTGTTGCCAGCCATCTTCTCTTTCCAGAATGCGTCCAGACCGCGTACAAGCGGCAATTGCTTGAAGTTATACTCCGGCGCAGGCGAAGGAATCGACCACTCCAGCGTACGTCCGTCTTCCCAAGGATCGTTTGTCGCAGTTTTTGGTTTAAGCGACGTTACAACCAAGTTAATCAAAAATACAATCGTACCAATCCCCATCAGGAATGCGCCGATGGAGCTGACTAAGTTCATTGAACCAAAGCCCGGTTCGTCCAAATACGTATAGATACGGCGCGGCATACCGAGCAAGCCGAGGAAATGCTGAATAAAGAATGTCATATGGAACCCGATGTAGAAGGTCCAGAACGTCACTTGGCCAAGTCCTTCGCTCAGCTTGCGGCCGAACATTTTCGGCCACCAGTAGTGAAGGCCGGAGAAAATGCCGAGCACGATACCGCCGACGATAACGTAGTGGAAATGCGCTACGACGAAATACGAGTCATGATACTGGTAGTCCGCAGGCGCCGACGCAAGCATAACCCCGGTAACGCCGCCCATGGTGAACGTAGGAACAAATCCGATTGCGAACAAATTTGCGACCGTAAAACGGATTTGTCCGCCCCACATCGTAAAGATCCAGTTGAAAATTTTGATCCCCGTAGGAACCGCGATCAGCATCGTCGCGATCGAGAACAACGCGTTCGCAACCGGCCCAAGACCAACGGCGAACATATGGTGAGCCCAAACCATGAAGCCCAAGAAGCCGATCAGAACCGTTGCGAATACCATCGAGCTGTAACCGAACAACCGTTTTCTCGCGAACGTACTGATAACTTCAGATATAATACCGAATGCCGGAAGAATCAGAATGTAAACCTCCGGATGTCCGAAAATCCAGAAGATGTGTTCCCACAATACGCTGTTGCCGCCATTTGCCGTTTCAAAGAAGTTTCCTTGGAACAAACGGTCGAACGACAACTCGACAAGACCTACCGCAAGCGCCGGGAATGCGAACAGGATCAGCGCCGAAGTAATGAATACGGTCCAAGTAAAGAGCGGCATACGCATGAAAGTCATGCCAGGCGTACGCATGTTGATGATCGTGACCAAGAAGTTGATACCGCCGACCAGCGTACCGATACCGGCAATCTGCAAACCTAAGGCATAGAAGTCCATGCCGTGCCCGGAGTTGAATTCCATTCCGGCAAGCGGTGCATATGCGGTCCATCCTCCGTTAGGAGCGTCGCCTACAAGCCAGCCTACGTTTACGAGCAATCCCCCGAAGAAAAAAGTCCAGAAACCAAGGGAGTTCACGAACGGGAACGCGACGTCGCGTGCCCCGATTTGCAGTGGAACAATCGCATTCATAAACCCGAACAATATCGGCATCGCCGCAAGGAAAATCATTGTCGTTCCGTGCATGGTCAACAATTGGTTGAACGTTTCCGCACTGACAAAATCGTTCATCGGCTTCATCAGCTGAATCCGAATCAATACCGCTTCAATACCGCCGATCAAGAAAAACAAACCGCCAGCGAGAAAATACAGGATCGCGATCTTCTTATGGTCGACCGTGGTCAGGTAGTCCATGATCCCGGTGTATCTCTTCACTGTGTGTGACGTATGTGCCAATGTCTATACCCCCTTCTCCATGAAGTTATTTATTCAACTTCAGTCCAGCTAAGTATTTTGAAATGCCCTCAAGCTCTTGCTCCGTCAAGTCAACCTTCGGCATCTTCGTGCCCGGTTTCACCTTCTGCGGATCGGCAATCCATTTTTTCAACAGATCTTCAGTTGTGTGATTCGCGTCACGATACAGGATACCGGCAATCGTTTCACGGTCACCGATGCCCGCAAGGTTCGGGAATGGCGAAGGCTTGCTTTGGTCAATCGCATGGCAAGACAAGCATTGCTTCGTGAACACTTCGTTCAGCGCGCTATCTGCCATCGGTGCGGCTGGCGCTTTGATTTGCGTCACCCAAGTATCGAATTCGGACGGAGTTACCGCCTTCACCTTAAAGTCCATCAAGGCGTGAGAGAAGCCGCAGAGCTCAGCACATTTTCCTTTATATACGCCCGGTTTCGGCGCGGATAAGTACATTTTATTCGTTATCCCCGGGTTCGTGTCCATCTTGCCGCCCAGAGAAGGAATCCAGAAGGAGTGAATGACGTCCGCGGATGTCAGTTCGAACTGGATCGTTTTGTCCGTTGGAATGACAAGGTCTTCGGAAGTCTTGATACCGTACTTCGGATACTCGAATTCCCACCAGAATTGGTGCGCCGTAACTTTAACGACAAGCGCGTTGGCATCCTTCGAATAGTCTTTGGCCAACCCGAATACGCTCTTCACCGTCGGTATGCCGATGATGATCAAGAGCAGGATCGGAATCGCCGTCCAAATGATTTCAAGCTTATGGTTACCTTCCACTTGTACCGGAATCCCGGTTTGCCCAGGCCGTCTGCGGAAGCGAATCAACACATAAACAGACAGGAAAAACACGACCAATACTACGAAAATCATGATCGTAATGGATAACTTCATCAAGTCAAGCTGTTCTTCCGCTACCGGCCCTTGCGGATTCAACGTGGATAAGTCCGCACTGCCGCAAGCCGAAAGTAATAGCGCCATTCCCATGAGCAATGGAAGCAAACGCTTTACAACATGCCACCGATTCATCTTCTGATCAACCCCATTTTTCATTTTCACAACTCGCATCATTCGGCCTATCGCGGTTGTTTTGCTGTGGATATTGCAAACCGTACCGTAAACAAATTGTCACCTTTTTTAATATAAATTCGTTACAACCTTTTGTCAATCTTCCTGCGAGAGTTCACAAATTGTTCGTAAAGCCAAAAAAACAAAGGCACTCCAAAGAAAAAATGCTTTTCTTTATTCCTTTTCCTTAACTTTGAAAAAGCTACTTCTTGGTTATTGCCATCGGGGCATGTTTTTATGCATGACGATTATGAATATGTGGCGAAATTTTGACAAACGATATCGTACAAGAACTTTCTTATATTTAAAAGGAGGAGATTGAGAATGAGAAGGCTGAAGTACGCAATCGTATCCATTGCTTTGGCCGGGGCCGCCATTACGGGGATTAGCGGATGCAATTACACGTCGCATTACGAGAAAAGCCTGAACGACTTCGGCAGCAGAAAAGTAAACGATCCGAAAATGAAGTCCCTTCAGAGGTACAATACGTTATCCGCAGATCCGCAGCAGCACGATAATAAAAGCATCGCCTACAGCGCGGAGCTTTCGAAGGCGCTCATCGATCTGGACGGGATCGGCGCCGCCATCGTCATGCTTAGCGATAAGAACGCATATGTTGCGATCGCGCTGGACGGCGCGGCAACCGGAACGAAAGCCCACGGCGGGCGCAGTACGCACGAGCAGTCCCACATCGGGCAAGTTGACTCCAACATTCATGGGCAGAGCAAGCAGCCCCTTGGAAGCCAAAATCTCGTTTCGCCGTTCAATTCGTATTACACGGTCAAAGATCCGAAGTCGCTTTCCTCGGAGCTCAAGCAGGTCGTCGCCCACAAGGTCCGGCAGCTTAAGCCGGACATCCGGGATGTCCACATTTCCGCGAACATGGATTTTATCAACCGGATGAACGACTTTGCGATGGAAGCCTGGATGGGCCGTTCGCTTGCTCCGCTGACTCCTCAGTTTAACGAGCTGGTCAAATCGCATTTCGGAAGCAACGTCCCCCCGGCGACGAAGCTCAAGTAGCGGCTTCCTATTTAGACGGCTTGTTCAAACATTTTAAATAGAAGAAATGCATCGTTTGCTTCGATTCTATGGGCTCATCTGCAGCGATGCCGCGGGATGACGGCTGAACCGGAAGTCGTCCTTTCCATCGTTACCCGCTGGATAAAGCTCGCCGTCCCATACCTTTTGCTGCAAGTACAAGCACAACTCGCCGAATATGCGAGGTTTGCCGGTAAGAAAGCGATCGTTCGGAGCAATGGCGTCGCGGATCAGCAGCTCGCACATCGCGCGCACGCTTTCTACGTCGGCATCCAAGTACCGGTCGACTGCTTGTTTTTGCGATGAGCTGAGCGGCCCTTGGGCGAGCCCCGCTATCATAATCGGCTGCTTGGACTTCGATTCGGTGACGGTAAGCGGCGAAAGCTGTACATGGGGTTCCGCCGGAGCATCGGATTGGCTTTCCGAGGAAGCTTCGGGCTCCTCCGACCAACCGAACAGATCGTCCATCGTAAACTGTACCGGCTCCTCTTTGGCCGGTTTCGATTTGGACTTGGGGGCGGTTGTGGCTGATCTTGGTTCCAACGCTTGCATCGGTTCCGGAAGCCGTGGTTCCGCAAAGCGGCGGTTCGCTTGCTGCTCGCGCTGGCGTCTGCTTGTCTCATCTCCATGCTCGCGAAAAAGCCGGCGGAGCGTTGCGACTTGCCGATCAAGCAGCGGCATGCCAAGCGCCACCGCTTCGCCAATGTCCCTAGGCATGACGAACGAATCCGGCATCATCGGAAAAGACGCTTCGAAACGCCAGCCGTCGCTCATTTTCACGAGCAATTCGTCCATTTCGTAATCTACGGATTGGAAGCCGTCGAGAATCGCTTTGACGCAATGAGCGGGAATCATCGTATGCTCCTCAAAATGCTCCTTGCCGAATCGGATTTGCTCTCCCGTCCGCTGATGCCGAACGACATATACGTGGCGCAGCGTCCGGCCGCACTGGCAGCGGTACTGCTGATGCTCGCGGTAATTCGGCCCGGCGTCGATATAATCGACGAGCAGCCAGTCGTCGATGAACTGCTCCACTTCCTTGTCGCTCATCGTCGGCGTAATTTGGACGCCTTTGCTCGCCGCGAGCTCGCGGGCGAACGCCGTTTGCTTCCCTCTTTTGACGAAATGCTGTATGTACTCCCGCTGCGGAGCCGATAATGATTCCATCAGGCGGTCTCTGTCCTGCTGCTGCAAAATAACTTTCATAGTCCATCTCTTCTTTCACTCTATTTCTTCTATTATATATAGTTCGCTACTGCATCCCCGAAGTCCTTCCTCCAGGAACGACGGCAATTGTTTCCGAACTGTGTTATACTCTAACAGATACTGTTTAGAAATCGAATCAAAAGGGGTTTGTAACTTTGTCACAGCAAACATTTCAATCGCTCGGCATTCGGCGGGAAATTGCGGACGTGCTTGCGGAGGGTGGCGTTGTTGAGCCAACGCCGATTCAAGCCGAGGCAATTCCGCTTCTATTAAAAGGCGAAGACCTGATCGCGCAAGCGCAGACCGGAACAGGCAAAACACTCGCTTTCGTGCTTCCGATTCTCGAACGAATCCGCGTTCAATCGAAGGACGTTCAAGCGCTTATCATTACGCCGACGCGGGAGCTTGCCCTGCAAATCACGGGCGAGATAAAAAAACTTGCGGCCGTCATTGGGGCTAACGTTCTCGCGGCATACGGAGGCCAAGACGTCGAACGTCAAATTCATAAGCTCAAGGGCAATATACATATCGTCATCGGAACGCCGGGACGGCTGCTCGATCATTTGCGGCGGGAAACCGTTCACTTCGGCAACATCAGCGCGCTGGTACTTGACGAAGCGGATCAAATGCTGCATATGGGTTTCCTGCAGGAAGTGGAGCAGATCATGAACGTATGCTCGTCGCGCCGTCAGACGATGCTGTTCTCGGCCACCATGCCGCAAGGAGTGCGTAACCTGGCTAGCCGATTCATGCGAAGTCCGCAGGAGGTCAGCATTCAGAGCAAAAAGGTGACGCTCGACGAAATTAAGCAAATCGCCGTCGAAACGACCGATCGCGGCAAGCAGGATGCGCTTTGCAAGATGCTGGACGAGCATCAGCCGTTTCTCGCGATTATTTTTTGCCGGACGAAACGCCGGGCCAGCACATTGTGCGAAGCATTAGTCGAGCGAGGCTACAATGCCGACGAGCTGCACGGCGACTTGTCCCAATTGAAACGGGAGCAGGTCATGAAGCGATTCCGCGAAGCGAAGCTTCACCTGCTCGTTGCAACCGATATCGCGGCGCGCGGTTTGGATATCGAGGGCATCTCTCATGTATACAACTACGACATTCCGCACGATGTCGAAAGCTATATTCATCGGATCGGCCGTACCGGCCGCGCAGGCGAAAGCGGCATTGCCGTCACGTTCGTATCGCCAAGAGACAAGGACGAGCTGGCCATGATCGAAAAAGGCATCCAGATGCGGCTTGAGAAGCGCAGCGCTTCCGGCGATGTAATCAAGACCGGCCGGAAGCGCCAAGCGGCCGGTCAGCAGGCGGGTGAGCGCCGGAGTGAACGCGCCGGAGCGAAGCGCGGCGGCGCTGGCGCAGAGCGCCGGGGCGCAGCAGGCGCTTCGCGCGGTGGCGACGCTAGCGCAGAGCGCCGGGGCGCAGCAGGCGCTTCGCGCGGTGGCGACGCTAGCGCAGAGCGCCGGGGCGCAGCAGGCGCTTCGCGCGGTGGCGACGCTAGCGCAGAGCGCCGGGGCGCAGCAGGCGCTTCGCGCGGTGGCGACGCTAGCGCAGAGCGCCGGGGCGCAGCAGGCGCTTCGCGCGGTGGCGACGCTAGCGCAGAGCGCCGGGGCGCGGCAGGCGCTTCGCGCGGCGGCGGCGGCCGCCCCGGCGGGCGCAGCGGCGGCCCGGGCGGCAACCGGGGCGGTGCCGGTGGCAGACGGCGCGGCCGGTAAGCATGACATCAACTCCTTCACCATTGATCAGGTGAAGGAGTTTTCTTTTGCCCGTATATACCCCGACACCCCTGCCGCATCCATCATTTAACACCTCGCTCCTCCCGCAAAAATACAGGAGAATTCATGACGGAATGCCGCATACATGTTATAATGTTAGACGCTGCCTGCAGGCAGCTTATTTTACGACAGAGTTCGAAATCTCCGCCTCTGTTAAAACAAAACTAGGAGGGCATCCAATGCCGAAAAAAAATGCACTAATCCCGTTTCTCCCCGTCGAGAAAAGCTCTTCGAAGCTTCTCTACTTATCGGGCCTGTTCGTTTGCTGCGTCATGGTAGCCAACATCGTAGCGACGAAAATCGCCAGCTTCGGCTTCACCTACGCAACCGTGGCGATTATTTTTTACCCGCTCACCTTCGTTATCGCCGATACCGTCTCGGAGGTTTGGGGCAAGCGCGTCGCCCAGCGCATGGTATGGACAGGGCTCGCCGCCAACATCGTCATGACCGGAATGTTCGCGATCGCCGTTTACATGCCCGGGGCACCCTTCTATCAGGACCAGTCGATGTTCCAATCCGTCCTGCTCAGCGTTCCGCGCATCGTGCTCGCATCGGTCGTCGCTTTTTCCGTCTCGCAGAACCTGGACATCTTCATGTTCCTCGGTTTGCGCCAAAAAACCGAAGGCCGTCACCTATGGCTGCGCAACAACGCCAGCACGATGGCCAGCCAGCTGATCGATACGATTATATTTTCGTTCGTCGCTTTTTTCGGAACGATGTCGGTTTCCGAGATTTGGACGATCATCGGCACCGAATATTCGCTTAAGCTCATCATGAGCGTTCTGTTCACGCCGGTTGTTTACTTATTGGTCGCTTGGGCCAGATCGAATACGAAGGAGGCTGCTCAGCATGAGCGAAAATCCGCATAACCCGATCGAAGGGCTGACCCTTCTCGGCAATCAGAAGACCGTATACGCTTCGGAATACGATCCGAACATCCTCGAAACGTTCATCAACAAGAAGCAAGACCGTGACTATTTCGTCAAATTCAATTGTCCGGAATTTACGAGCCTGTGCCCGATGACGGGACAACCCGATTTCGCGACCATTTATATAAGCTACGTTCCCGACGTCCGGATGGTGGAGAGCAAATCGCTGAAGCTGTACCTGTTCTCGTTCCGCAACCACGGCGATTTCCACGAAACGTGCGTTAATACGATCATGGACGATCTGATCGACAAGATGGATCCGAAATATATCGAGGTATGGGGCAAATTCACGCCGCGCGGCGGCATCAGCATCGACCCGTATTGCAATTACGGCAAGCCGGGAACGCCTTGGGCCGAAGTCGCACGTCAAAGACTATACAATCACGACATGTATCCGGAAAAAATCGATAACAGATAATCCGGTGCTAACCATACTACAAGGTTACCGACAACATAAAAAACAGCAGCTCCAGACAGTACATTTACTGCCCAAGCTGCTGTTTTTTCCTATATAAATATACCCATGATTACAGCTCCGTCAAAATCATCGGCCCATTCGCCGTAATCGCGATCGTATGCTCATATTGCGCCGACAAGCTGCCGTCGATCGTTCGCGCCGTCCAGCCGTCCGCATCGACCTTCGCCTGGTATGCACCGATATTCAGCATCGGCTCGATCGTAAAGACCATGCCTTCTTTCAGGCGCGGCCCTTTGCCCGCCGGCCCGTAGTGCGGCACCTGCGGCTCTTCGTGCATTTCTTGGCCGATGCCGTGGCCGATAAACTGACGGACGACCGAATATCCGCGTTCTTCCGAATATTTCTGAACCGCATTCGACACATCGCCGAGACGGTTGCCGACTACGGCTTTTTCAATCCCGACAAACAAAGCTTCCTTTGTCGTATTCAGCAGTCTTTCCGCCTCGGCGGAAACGTTGCCGATCGCGTACGACCAAGCGGAATCGGCCAACCAGCCGTTCAAATTGACAACCATATCGATCGTGACGATATCTCCGTCACGAAGCTGCTCTTTTTTGGGGAAGCCGTGGCAGATGACGTCGTTCACCGAAGCGCAGGTCGCATAAGGATAACCGTGATATCCTTTTTGCTCCGGCGTTGCGCCATGGCGGCGAATGAACGCTTCCGCGAATTCGTCGATTTCCCAAGTCGTTACGCCCGGGCCGATGCGGGCTGCGATCTCTTGATGACAGGCGGCCAAAATTTTGCCCGCTTCGCGCATTTTCGAAATTTCTTCCATCGTTTTTATAATAATCATGTCGCAATTTCCCTCCACTGCTGCAAGATCAACAATTAACTATTAAACTATACCACAAATCGTCTAGAAATATGTAGCCGGGCAAACGCCCGTTTTCCTAGCATCCTTTGGCAGCAATAACCCTTCATAACGGAAAAACGCCGCCTTGCCCGGGGGGAGACAAGACGGCGTTTCGTTATGTGCTTTTTGATTATTCAGCGGATACGGACTCGGACGTGGATGCTGATGCAAGCTTTTCTTTCAGCTGAGCAAGCCGCTCGTCGACTTTCGCTTGCTTCACGGCATCGACCTGCGTCGCGCTGACGCCGGATGTGTAAGGTCGGCGAATGACCTCGGCTTCCACTTCGAGCTGCATAATTTTTTCTTCCATGCGGTGGAATCCACGAGATGCGTTGCCGCCTTCGATCACGTTCGAAGCGCTGATCTGCGCCATTTGCTTTCTCGCGTTCGCGAGCTGAGCACGGGATACCAGCTCGTCGCGTTTGCTGCGCATTTGGGCAAACTCGCCTTTCATTTCCTCCAGCTGACGGCTGAGCTCTTCGGATTGCGCCTTCGATTGGGTGTACAATTCCGTCAGATCGACTACTTGCTGATCGAAGTAAAGCTTCTCCGACAACGCTTTGCGTGCAAGCTCCTCTTGTCCATCCTTCACCGCGGCGACCGCTTGTGCTTCGCGATCTGCGCTCAGGCGCGCAGCTTCTACGAGGCGGGCTTGAATTCTGCGTTCTTCCGTCACTTGACGCGCTACCGACGTTTCAGCCTGCGCAATTTCCTCTTCCATGTCGCGGATATATTGATTCATCATCACGACCGGATTTTCCATGCTATCCAGAACCTCGTTAACCGATGCTTTCGTCATATCTTTAATTCGCGCAAATACTCCCATTTGTTCCATCTCCTTTGTATTTTTATATGATTTGTTTATTAACAACGGCCGATTAATATGTCCGTCGTTTCGTTAACATGGAAATGCCGAATCCGATAAAAGCAATCGCGATCAGCAGCCCGATAATACCGGACAGCTTGCCGAGCAAGCCGATGGCGCCAAGTACGACCAGGATCCATCCGATAACGCCGCTTCCCCGCTTAATGGCCATCGCTCCGACAACCACCATCGCAATCGGAATAAGCAACCCGATAATCGTACCGATCAGGAATCCCATCTTCCCTAGCAAAATAATGGCGCCCAAAGCGATAAGCACGATCGCCAATCCTTTGTTTCCTCTCATGTCCCATTCCACCTTCCCTTCGCTCGGATGAAGCGACCGCTTAGCTTTCGTTTGGTGCCGTTCGTTTCATTCCGTCGTTCATGTTTTCATTGTAGGCCATTTCGAAGGCTACCAAAACAGACCGGCGACGGTTTTTGCTGCTGGACCTAGGTCCAGTACGATCTCCGACCTGCGGATCCGCGCGGCGCGGCGAGGTCGATCGTTTTTCTAACAGGAATGGATAACAACGATTCAAACAGACAGCTTGTCGGAGGCAATTTTCATAGACATCTTTGTAATAGACTTCTATAGAAGCATTCGGTATGATTGGGGTATTTAAAATAATCAAAGGGGAAATTGAAATGATCAAAGCGATCGTTTTTGATTTTGACGGATTGATTCTGGATACCGAAACCGCCGAGTACGAGACGTTCCGTGAGATTTACCGCCGGCACGGCCAGGATCTGCAGCTGGAAGAATGGGGCAAATGGATCGGGACGGACGGCAGCGGCTTTAATCCGTACGACCACCTGGATCAACTTGTCGGGCAGCCGCTCGTACGGGAAGATGTTCGCAATCTTCGCAAAGAAACCTTTGACAAGCTAATGCAAGATCGGGACATCCGTCCCGGCGTTCGCGAGATTCTGCAATCCGCACAGGGGCTTGGCCTCCGGATCGGCCTAGCCTCTAGCGCGACGCGAGCGTGGGTAACGGGTTACTTGTCCCAATACGGGATCATCGACTATTTTGAATGCATATGGACTCGAGACGACGTTGCAAACGCAAAACCCGATCCCGAGCTCTATGTACGTGCGCTCGCGTCCCTTGACGTCGCTCCTTCGGAAGCGATCGCCTTCGAGGATTCGCCGAACGGGGCTTTGGCGGCCAAACGCGCCGGGATGCACTGTATTATCGTGCCCAATCCGACAACGGATCGGCTTGTATTCGGCGAACACGATTTGAGACTCCAATCCATGCATGGCGTCGACTTGCAAGAGCTGATCGCTTCGCTGAATGCCCGATAACGAACAAATGCCGTCAACGCGAGGAGCGAAGACGGCATTCTATTTATGGATGATCGGCGAGCTACACGGACGACTTCAATTTGGCTAGTTCATTTTCCACGAGTGTTGTCAGCTCGTCCTCATAGCCTCCCGTTATACGATACTTGCGAATATATTCTTTCACAAACTTCCTCGGGTCTCTAGGTCGGAAAATTCTTGCCATCTCCTTCACGCTTTCCTTGACTTCATTGTTACCTTTCGTCGCCATACAGATCCCTCCAAAAAAGTTGGTCGTATTGCATCAATCGACTAGGGCCGGTCCGATTCGCAACGTGAAGACGAGTCCGGTGAGCTGCCATATCCGTTCCAATGTTTCGTTATTCGATTATTCAGTATCCCATTGGAACTGTTCTCCGCAAAATGGCACAAACATCAGCTTCGTTTGCCCGATTTCGATAACATCCCTTGGTTTTAGCTCCTCAGCTGTAATAATTTCCTCCTCGTTTAAATAAACGATGCCGCGGCCTTCCCCGGGAAACACACGGAATAATTGTTTCTTGGGATTGTAGCTGACGATGGCGTGATTGTCTCGCGAGACGGTATCGTCTCCGGCAATACGCACATCCATATGCTCGCCCCGGCCGATAAAATTGCGTTCGCTGCGCAAGCGGAAGTCTTTGCCGCGGTCAGGTCCGCCTATGCAAACAAGCCATCCGACGACAGGATCAATGCCAAGCTTCTTGCGGAACATGCCTACCGTCTTGCCTTCGTCGCCGCCGTTTCCCAGCGGGCGGGGCGGCATATCCGGAATGCCGGCAACATTCGGAACATTCTGACCATTTACTGCAAGGTTAGGCACCGTTTTATTGGAGTCGTATGCCTCCGGCTGCTTTGGCGTCGTAGGTTGCATCGGCAGATCGATGTTAATGCCGCAGTGAGGACATGAGCTATGTTTGGTCGGATCATAGAAATGACCATGTTGACAGCGAATATTTTGCATGGGGAAACCTCCTCATTAAACTTATTATATCAGTCCGAAGACTTGGTTGAAAGCCTTTTTCTTTCCAGTCGAGGATAAACGAAGGATAAACGGCTGACGCCGTCCTATTCGGCGTATATGCGGAAAGGCTGCAGCTATTGCTGCAGCGCTCCGTCATGGTATATCGTATACATCGTATTGTCCGCGTTTGCCGCGTCTACATCCAGCAGCATAATATCGTCGCTGCCGTCTCCGTCAAAGTCGCCGAGAACGGGGGAAGCATGGGCGCTGCTGCCCGTCATGTCGAACAGCTTCGTCAGAATGAGGTCCTGCTGAGCCGCGTCCCATTTCCATAAACGGCCTTCCATATGATTTTTCACATTGCTCACGGTAACGACCTCAAAAGCTTTGTCGCCGTCGATATCGGCCGGATAATAATTGGATAACAGTCCGTCGCCGAATGTCGTCGAAACGCTGTCTTTGAAGTTGGAGCCGTCCCACACGCAAATATGCATCTTCAGATCGTCGCCGTAATAAATCAGCTCGCTGATCCCGTTGCCGTCCAGGTCGGCCAAGAACATGTTCGTGACGCCGCCTTGTATGTCGAGCACTTTGTCCGACGGGGTTTTCGTTACGTTATAGAACACCCGGTAAGTACCGTCGTCTTTCTGCTCCAGAACGGCCAAGTCCACTTGTCCGTCGTCGTCAAGCGTGCCGACGGAAACGTTCGCGGCCTGATATTGCAAATCGACCTTGGCCACTACCGGCGTTACGCCTTGATCCAGACGCATTTCATATAGCGCCTTCGTCGAAACGGCATATACGACGTCCATATTGTTTTCTCCGGGCGACCATACGAGCTCGTACAGCGGTCCCGGAATGTCAAACACCGCCACATTCTCAAAATTGTTCCCGGCCCCGTTCCACATGAACACGTTGACCTGGGAGTTTCCGTCGTCGCCGGTGTAGCCAAGCGTAATTTCTTTCGTTCCGTCACCGTTGAAATCCGCCACTTGATAAAAGCGGAACGCGTAATTCTCGATCAAGCCTTCGCGCGCGGCAACGTACAATTGATCCATGCGCAAGCCGTCTTCGTCCTCAGATACGCCGGACGGTTCCGGTTCTGCAGGGTTTTGGGAGGGCTCATTCGGATCGGTCTGCCCGGTTCCGCCGTCTACGGGCTGTTCCTCGTTTGGCGTCAGCGTAGTGCCGGACACCTGTTGCTGCTTGCCTTTGCTAATATAGATCGTCACCAGCTGACCCTTCTCCAGCTTGGCGTCTTTGAGCGGCGATTGTTCGATAATTTTGCCCTTCTCGATCGTATCGCTAAATTTCTCCTCATCCTTGAACGTAATATTCTTATCGTATAAGACCGCTCTTGCTTCGGACGCAGTGAGTCCGACCAGATCCGGCATTTTGGTCGATCCATTGCTGAACACCAGGAATAAAGCGACCGCGCCAAGCAGTACAACGCCAAACACCGAAGCCAGAACGATCCAGATGACGGCGCTCGAGCTTTTGGGCTTCTGCGCGTGAGGCGGATACCCGTACGGTTGCCCTTGCGGGTGTACCGGAATGCCCGCATAAGGCCCTTGCCCCTGCTGCATCCCTTGCTGCGGCCAGCCGTTGCCCTGCGGCTGCTGCCCGGCGGTGGCATACGGATTCGCGCCTTGGGAAGGCTGCTGCCCGGCCGCATACACGTTCGCGCCTTGCGCCGGAGGCGTTTGATGCGGCACATGTATCGTCGCATTCGGATCCTGCGGCGCGTATACCGTCGCGTTCGGATCACGGGGCGGCTGCTGTGCCGCCTGCGCGGCTTGCGGCATCGGCACTGTGACGCCCGGATCTTGCGGCGCCGCATTTGCGCTTGCGCCAGCCGAGGCGTGGGGTACGGACGAAGGTACCGTTCCGCTTGGGAAGCCCGCATCGCTGCCGGTTAATGCCGACTGAAATTCCTGTATCGTCTGGAAGCGCTGCGGCGCCCGCAAGGCGAGCGCCTTCATCAGCGCTACCTCGGCATGCGCAGGGATTTCGATGCCCAGCTTCGACGGCGGCTCCAGCGTATCCTCGTCCATCCGATCGAGCGAGTCTGGCGGCACCTGACCCGCAATCGCGCGGTACAACGTTGCCGCCGCGGCGTACAGGTCCGTCCATGGCCCTTGCTTGCCTTTCGTCCGATATTGCTCCTCCGGGGCGTACCCCGGCTTCAGAATGACCGACAGGCTCTTGCTATGCTCCGTCACCGAATGCCGCGCCGCGCCAAAATCAAGCAGCTTCACTTGACGCTGCGTCGTAATGTAAATGTTGTCCGGGCTGATGTCCCGGTGCAGCAAGCCGTTGCGGTGCACTTCCTTCAGCGCGTCGAGCACGGGCATCATGATCGCTTGGGCCGATTCGAACGGGATTTTGCCCCCCATTTGCTCCAAGTACTGCTTGAACGTAATGCCCTCCAAATAATACATGACGAGATAAGCGGTGCCGTTTTCGCGGAAAAAGTCGCGAACCGATACGATCCCGGGCTCGTTGTTGTATTGAGCGAGTATTTTCGCTTCCTCCAAAAACTTCTCGAGACCATATTGAAAATGTTCCTTGTAGTCGCCGGAGTAGACGGACACTTGCGTTTGCTCCGCCGTCCGGGTCGCGAAATCGCGAGGCAAATATTCCTTGACGGCCAGCTTGATGTCAAGATTCATATCCCATCCCAAATACGTAATGCCGAAGCCGCCCTGACCGAGAACGCGGCCGAGCAAGTACCTGCCGTTTACGATCGTGCGGGGCGCAAGATGCTGCGGCGTTTCCGGCGGGGTTCCTTCGACAAAACCGCAGGACGGGCAAACGTCGACGTCCCCTTTGGGCGTCATGCAGCCCATGCACAGGTGCTGAAGATCCATCGTTTCACCATCTTTTCGTATAATAAACGAGCTTTTTTATTCTACAAATATCGCTATCGCCGAATAATTGTCATGCCCGGCCTTGGCCCTTCCCAGCACCCGTTCTTCCATCATGGAAAGCCATTGCCGCGGATCAGCCGATTTGGCCAAATCGATCTCCATTTCCGTCTCCGTCACGTATTCCCACAAGCCGTCGGTACATAGCAGATAGGCATCGCCAGGCTTGGCGGCTTCGGGAGGCCCGACGTCCGGCTTCGCTTCGCCTTCCGCGCCCAGCACGCGCAGCAATCGGCTGCGGTCCTCGTGATGGCGGATTTGCTCTGCCGTGATCTCGCCGATATTCACCAGGCTTTGACAGACGCTATGATCCTTCGTTTGCGTCCGGACCAAGCCGTCGCGGAACTGGTATAACCGCGAATCGCCGACGTGCGCCCAGGCGACCTTCCGGTAATCGGAGACGAGGCAAACGATCGTCGTGCGCATCGAAGCAAGCCGTTTGTCCTGCTTCTGATAGGCGTGCAGCGCTTCTTGCGCTTCCTGGATGTAGTGCCGCAGAATCGCTTCCGAATGCAGCTCCTTGCGCCCGGCCGCTTCGATAATGCGCGAGGCGGCGATGCGCGAGGCGTATTCGCCGCCTTCGTGTCCGCCGAGTCCGTCGGCGACAACCCAACAGCCGAAGCCGCCGGATTGCACGTAGTCGCAATAATCCTCGTTGATCTTGCGCCCTCCCGCTTCGCTGCTCATGGCCGCCGTAAATTTCATTTGCGTCTTCTCCTATTCGCTTATCTCACTTCGAAGTTGTATTTCGGGTTCGCCACATAAAACCGGTCCCCGGGCTGAAGAACGTAATACTTACCTGGGACGAGCCGTTCCCCGGACTGCAAATACGTGCCGTTCGAGGAGCCGTTGTCCTCCAGAATAAACTGTTTGTTCAGGCCGTCGTACTGAATCGTGCAATGCTTGCGGCTGACGTCCGTCGTGCCCGGCGAGAAAACGAGCTGGCTCTGCAGCGGATCGCGGCCGATCGCAATCGGTCCCGCCGTCAAGTCAAACGAGCCTCCGGCAAATTCGCCGGATAATCCATGCAGCGACGGCGGACCGGAAGGCACGGCCACGGCCCCTCGGCCTTGGTTCGGATCGGGCGTAGCCATATACGGCGTATTCGGCGTATTCGGCGTATTCGGCGTATTCGGCGGCGGCTGCGGAATGGAGGAACCGTGACCCGGTCCGGGACCCGGCCCGCCGCCCATGCCGAGCGCTTGCTGCTTTTTGTTGTTTTTGGCGACCGCGACGACGATGAGGACGATGATGCCGATCACGACGATGATGCCGACGACATAGCCGATTTTCTCCATGATGCTGCCGGAGGAGCTGTCAGCTGGAGCCGCGGAACGGTCCCCTCCCTTGCCGGGTTCTTCTTTGTTGCCTGTGTTGCCGGTGTTGCCCGTGCCATCCGCAAGCAAGTAGCCGATCCCGTTCTTCTCCAGCATCGGGAGCACTTCATCCACTTGAACCGCGCCGAACAATCCTTGCGCGTCCTCGCCTCGTATCGTAATCGTATTGATGCCGATGACTTCCCCGTTATCGTTGACTAAAGGACCGCCGGAGTTGCCGTGGTTAATCGCGGCATTCACTTGATACATCTTCCGTCCTTGGACTTTATCTTCGACGAATTTACTGATATTCCCTTGATTGATCGTCACGTTCTCCGGCCGGGAGTCGATATCCGTTTTCCCGAACGCCTCGTCGGCAAGTCCCGGAAAGCCTAACGTCCACACGTGCTCGACAGGGCTTACCTTATCGCTCGTCAACACTTTAAACGGATCGATATCAAGCGGCTGCTCCAGCTCCAGAATCGCCAAATCTTTTTCGTTCAAGGAAGAGAAATCGATGACTTTCGCCGGTATGAACGTATCCTGCCGATCGTCGTGGTGCACGTATATTTTGGCGGCGCCTTCGATGACATGATGATTGGTTACAAAATATTTCACCGGCGACGTTTTGCCGACCGGCCATCCCGTACCGATGAACATTTGATTGTCCGCCGTAACGTTCACGATTCGAACGACGCTATTGCGCACCTTTAATATACGGTCTTGAACCGCATCCGCGGAGACGATCGGAGCATAGCTCAAGAACAAAAATACCCCGATGATGCCGAAGCTTGCTATCTTCCGAATCATTGCCTTCATTTGCGCGTTTACCTCCTCTTACCTGTATGCTAATATCGCAACCGTCACGTTGTCCTGATTCGCCCTGCCCTTCGACAAGGCCGCTTGAACGAGCAGCTCCGCCATGCTTTGCGGATTATCGCCGCTCATCAGACACTGAATCATTTCGTGCTCGCTCACCGATCCGTACATTCCGTCGCTGCACAACACGATGCAATCGCCCGTCCGGAGCGGATACGCCCGCAAATTCTGGTCGATTTCCTGCACCTCCGCAATGCCGAGATAGCTCGTAAGCGTGTGGCGTTCGGGATGCCGCTCCGCTTCGGCGCGCGATATTACGCCTTGCTTCACCTGCTCGTTCAGCTGGCGCGCGTACACATGATCCGTCGTGAGTTGGGACAATGAACCGGCGCGGTATAAATAGATTCGGCTGTCGCCGACGGAAGCCCAGTAAAGCCCTTCGTCCCGTATGACCGCGGCAAGCAGCGTGGTGCCTAAATTCCATTCCATACCGTTATCTACCGCCAGCTGGTACACCGCCGCGTTCGTACGGTGCACCGAACGGCGCAGCGCTTCCGGGATCGGCTCGCCTTCGGTCACGGCGGCAAGCTCGGCCAGCATGGCGCGAACGGCCAAATTGCTCGTTTCGCGGCCCATGGCGAGTCCCCCCATGCCGTCCGCCAGTACGGCGTACGTACCGAATCGCCGGACCAGCGCCGCATCGTCGAAGTCGGAGAAGCCGAACGCATCCTGCTGCTCCTGCCGGGCCCCGACATGCTGGGCGTTGCCCGGCACGATTCGCCTGGCGGCTGCGGCTTCCCCTTGCCGGGTCGGCACGGCCGCGGCCGTTTGTGCCGCTGCGTCGGCGACGACGCCGGCATGCGCCGCGCTCAGCCGGCGACGCCGGCGCTGCCGCAGGATCGCCCAGCCGGCCGCCGCGCCGATCAGGACGCAGCCCGCGGCGATCGCTGCGATGACGACCGGCTGCTGCCAGCGGAAGCCGGTGCCGGTGCCGGCGTCAGCCGCCGCTGCGCCCGGCGGCATGAACTCGGCCGCCACGGCATCCTTGTCGCGCAGCCTGATGGCTTCGCCGGCCACGCAATCTTCGCAAGCGAGCCCGACTTCGGCGCGTTCGGCGAGCCGCATCATTAGCGGCTTCTTCGTACCGGCTTGATTCATCGCGAGGCTCGCAGTATGAGCCGCCCGCTCCTGCCCTTCGGCCGCCGCCGGCTCCACGCTAAACAGCGCGAGCAGCAAGAGCAGCGCGCCCGCAAGCGCCGTCAGCCTTGCAGCAAGAAGCCTTGTTCGCAATTCCAGTTCCCCCAATGCCAACACTCCCTGTTATAATCTCGATACGACAACCAATATCGCAAGAACGATGCCGATAATGGACATGATCTGGCCCGCTTTGGCATGGCCTTGGCGGCGTACGGACAACTTGCCCTTCTTCACCGCGACGAGCCCGACGATGCCGGCAATCAAGCTGATGATCGGAATCGAGGAG
Organism: Paenibacillus sp. sgz302148; assembly: GCF_056120465.1. Lineage (NCBI taxonomy): Bacteria > Bacillati > Bacillota > Bacilli > Caryophanales > Paenibacillaceae > Paenibacillus > Paenibacillus sp. sgz302148. The sequence continues at coordinate 107,780 of NZ_JBVYOJ010000010.1, read as the reverse complement.
AATAGGATGGATACGATGCCGAGCACCATCGACGTGGTCGCCTGCTGGTCCGCATGAGCATTTTCCGTGCCCGCAAGCGGCAGCGGCGCATTCGCCTGAACCGGTCCAGGCCCTGCTTGGATCCCTTCGGCTTGTTCTCGGAAAGGGCGATCTGCCGCGAGCCGATCCCCATATCCCTCGACCGGGGCCGCGGATTGCCCGCTCCCCGCAGCCTGGCGGCGGTCGTCATTCTCTTCGCGATAGTGCCGCGCCTCGAGCGCCCCATCCGCCTGCGCGGAAACCGGCGAACCTGTAATCGCACGCTGGAACTGGCGCATCGTCTGGAAACGGTCCCCGGCCCGCACGTGAAGCGCCTTCATGATAGCCGCCTCCATGTCCGGCCGGATGACGATTCCGAACGCCGACGGGGGCGCCAACGAATCCGCCTCCAACCGCTCCAGCGCTTCCGTCGGCACTTGGCCGACAATCGCCCGATACAGCGTTGCCGCAACCGCGTACACGTCGGTCCATGGACCTTGCTTGCCGCGAGTGCGGTATTGCTCCTCCGGCGCATAACCCGGCTTCAAAATAACGGACAAGCTTTTGCTGTGCTCCCGCATCGCATGCCTGGCCGCTCCAAAATCAAGCACCTTTACCTGCTTGCCATATGTAATGTAGATGTTGTCCGGGCTTATGTCGCGATGCAGCAGCCCGGTCGAATGCACTTCTTCCAAAGCGTCCATGACCGGCATCATGATCGCAAGCGCCGTTTCGGCCGGCAAACTGCCGCCCTGTTGATCGAGATATTGTTTGAAGGTCAATCCTTCAAGGTAGTCCATAACAAGGTAAGCCGTATCGTTTTCGGCGAAAAAATCGAGCACCGAAACGATCCCCGGATGGTCCGCGAACCTTACGAGCACGTTCGCCTCATCGAGAAACTTATTCAGACCGTGCCGAAAGTCATCGGCCGAGTATACCGTTACCTGCTTTTGCTGAGATCCTCTTGTCGCAAAATCGCGAGGCAAATATTCTTTGACCGCCCGTTTCCGTCCAAGCTCAAAGTCGAAGGACAAATACGTAATCCCAAAGCCTCCGTGTCCGAGCACCCTGCCTAACACGTAACGGCCGTTGCCGACTCTCGTCCCCGGCTCCAGATGGATCGGCGATTGCGCCGGAGCCCCTTCCGGCCATCCGCAGCGCGGGCAATTCGCGATATCGCCCTTCGACTCCATGCACCCCATGCAAAGCCTGTTCATCCCGTCCCCCCCAGCCGTTTTGAACAAAAAAAACAACCCTAAAAGCATCCTTTAAGGGTTATTCGTTAACGATCCCGTCTATTCGTAACAACGGTATGGTTGAAATCAAAATGTCCGCTCCACCTTTAGCACTATTTTCCTACATCATATTATACTACGCCAGTTCCATATTACAACAGTTTTCCTTCCTAATAATGGGCTAAAACCTGCGCCGCTACAGCTTTTTTTGGGAAATCGGGGTGAATGATCCAATTCGATTGTCGCAAAAAAAATCCCCCGCGCCTTATAAGCGCGAAGGAGTTGCAGCGTTCTTCGTTGTATCCACGAGCGGCGGTTACCAAGCGTAAGCTTTTGGCGCATCTCCGCCGGGACCCGGGAAAATTTCGTCGAGCCGGGCGAGCGTCGCCGCATCCAGCTCCACCTCGACGGCGCGCAGCGAGCTTTCGAGCTGTTCCGCCGTCCGGCTGCCGATAATCGGCGCGGTGATAACCGGGTTCGCGAGCATCCAGGCAAGCGCAACGACATCCTCGCGTTCGCCGAGCTCCGCGCACAGCGCCGAGAATGCCTCCAGCTGCGGACGCAGCTTCTCGACGCGCTCCTGATTGCTGATGCCGCGCAGACCGACGCCTTTCAGCGCATTGCCGCCAAGCAAGCCGCCTTCCAGCGGGCTCCACGGAATGACGCCGAGGCCTAGTCCCTTCGCCGCAGGCAGCACTTCAAGCTCCGGCAAGCGGCACAGCAAACTATACTTGTGCTGCTCGGACACGAGACCGAGGAAACCGCGCGCTTTTGCTTCGCCTTGCGCAACGGCGAGGTCCCAGCCAGCAAAGTTACTGGAACCGACGTATCCGATTTTACCTTGCTGCACCGCCGTTTCGAAAGCGCCCCACAGCTCATCCCATCCCACTCTGCGATCCACGTGATGCATCTGGTACAGTTCGATAAAATCGGTTTGCAACCGGCGCAGCGAGCCTTCCAGATGGCGGCGGATTTTGTAAGCGGACAGCCCGACTTCATCGTTCGGCCCGTCGAGCTTATCATGCATGTCGCCGTACACTTTCGTCGCCAGCACGACCTTCTCGCGGCGTCCCCCGCCCTGCTTGAACCAGCGGCCGATGATCGTCTCCGTCAGACCGGATTTTTCGCCCCAGCCGTAAATATTCGCCGTATCAAAAAAGTTGATGCCCGCATCCAGCGCGGCGTCCATCATGCGGAACGCCTCTTTTTCTTCGGTATGCACGCCGAAATTCATCGTTCCGAGACACAAGCGGCTGACCCGCAATCCCGTTCTGCCCATTGTCGTATACTTCACGAAACATCCTCCTTAGATTCATTGTATGATCGTGCACGAAGCCTGCAGTTCAAAGTATAAAGAATGCGCCCGCAAATGGAAAGGAGTCACTCCAGCCTCCTACGCTAACGCTTCGAGGTTGGAGCTTGTCGGTAACCGGTAGTACAACCGTGCGCGCATCGCGCACTCCTACCTTTTCTCACCTAGACATCTCAGTGCACCTCAGGATCTCCCTTCGGACGAAACTTTCATGCCGGGTCGTTCGTTTTATAGACGACGAATTATGATATATAATAGACTAGGTTATTATCCAGCATTATCCACAACGCCGGAACAGAAGGAGAATCCTGTGAGTTTATTGCGGAACATATCATCCCAAAAAGAAATTATGCTGTATGCCGTCATTTTATTTATCGTCGAGTTCGTGCGGGGTGCGGCCCTTATCAGTTTTTTGCCGATTTACGGGGAAAAGGTGCTCCATATCTCGGTCGAAATTATCGGCATTGCGATCACGGCCCATTATTTGACCGACACCGCCCTTAAGATGGCGATCGGCTACCTGCTTGACCGATTTTCGATCCGTTTTATCGTCCATACCGGACTTTTCGTCTCGCTCGTCGGCGTTTTCCTGCTGCAATACGCGGATGCGGCTTGGCTGTTCATTCTGGCCTCCGCGCTGTACGGCGTCGGCATTTCGCCGATTTGGATCGTTTGCCTGAGCAAAGTTACCGAAGAGAAACGCGCCACCCAGATGGGCTTCCTGTATACGATATGGCTTGTCGGCCTCGGTTCCGGACCGGTTGTCGCCAACGTCATCATGGACCTTAGCCACGTGTTCACGTATTGGACGCTCACGATCCTGTCGCTTGCCGCATGGATCTTATCGTTGTTCGTGACGAATCAGAAAATGACGTCGATGACGTCGCTTCCCTTCCGCGAACAGCTGCATATTTTGTGGGACAGGCTCAAGGCGATGAAGCTGCTGCTGCCCGGCATGATCCTGCAGACGACCGGCGCCAGCATGCTCGTCCCGATCCTGCCGAGCTTCGCCGAGCATAGCCTTGGATTGTCCAGCACGCATTATTCGCTGCTGCTGCTCATCGGCGGCGGCTGCACGGTCGTCGCGCTCATTCCGATGGGCAAGCTGTCCGACGCCTTCGGCAAAAAATGGTTCCTCGTCGTCGGCTTCTCCATCTTCGCGCTTGCGCTGTACGCCTTGACGCAGAATCCGACGCTGGCCGTTTGCCTAATCTACGCCGTCGTGCTCGGCGTCTCCTATTCCGCCGTGCTTCCAGCCTGGAACGCGCTGCTGGCGCAATACGTCCCGAAGACGCAGCAGGGGCTCGGCTGGGGCATCTTCTCCACCGTCGAAGGCATCGGCGTCATGATCGGCCCGGTGCTCGGCGGGGTTCTTGCCGGCACGTTCGGCGAGACGAAAACCGTCTTGATCAGCGCCGTCCTGTTCGGCTTGATCGGTTTATTCTACGTCGCGTTCCCGTTCCGTATTTTCAGCGGCAACGAGAGCCGATAGGCGGCCCGCCGGCGCTATGGCGCAGCACGGGGGGACGGTACCGTGGGCACGGCACTGTCGGCACGGTATTGTCGGCTCGGTATTGTCGGCTGGCATACGGCAAGACAACCAACCATTTCGAATCGAGTCGATTCAAAATGGTTGGTTGCTTTTCTCTTGGATGCAGGATTCACGCAGTTAGAATAAAATTCTTTTGAAAAAGCGGATTTACTTACACCCCGGACTCATTCATCTTTGTGCTCGATGGCGATCCGCAGCTACTCTTCCAACTCTCCATACAGTATCACCATGGCCACCCTACATCTAACATTATCCCAGACCCAACCTTTACGCGCTATTCAGATAAACCTAGTTCCTGCCAAGTACCAACTACGATATCCAAGTTACTCTCAAGCACCTCAACACCCTGCCACTCCGCCTCAGTTAAACTAATATTACTCTTTTCCCTAGCTCAATCTACGAACTCTATTCCGATAAACCGGGTCTCTCGAGCACCTCAACCACAGCTACTTCATATCACTCAAACTAATATTACTCTTTTCCTGTTCAATCTCTGAACCCTACTCCTATATACCGGGTTACTTCAGGCATCCTAGCCCTACTTCGCCGCTTACTCCGAAAAATTAACTGGAAAACCTGTAGTTATTTTCTCTGACAACGCCGTATTGAGGATATTAACTGGAAAACATGTAGTTAATTTTTCGGTTTTCCCCTTTAATCGGAGAAACCCCTCATATTAACTACATAAAATCCATTTAATTATCGAAAATCGGCATATACGCGTTAATTTAACTACATATTTTCCAGTTGTTTGTTGAACGAAGGTGAACAGCCAGTAGGAGGCTCCGTCGACTTGACCTCCTGCCGCTACTCAACTGGCCCGCGTCCCTGGCTTGCCATCCACCTGCCTTAACGATCTACAGCCGCTCGAACCAGTCCCAACCTCACAGCCCGACCGACTGGCGCGAGGCGCGGCGGTAGTGCTGCGGGTTCATCCCGTAGACCTTCTTGAACATTTTGGAGAAGTAGGAGAAGTTGCTGTAGCCGAGCGACAACGCGATGTCGCTGACCGGCATCGTGGAGCCGACGATCAGCTCCCTCGCCTGCTTCATCCGCTCCCGCAGGATGTAGTCGGTCAGCGATTCGCCTGTTTCCTTCTTGAACAGCCGCGACAGGTACGCCGGATTGACGAACACATGCGACGCCAACTCCTCGCGGCTGATGTCCTCCCGCAGGTGGTCGGCGACGTATTGCTTCGCGCGCAGGATGATCGAGTCCTGGCCGGCAGCCTCGGCCGGCTCCTCGAGCACGGCCGCCACTACCCGGTGCGCCCACGCCTCCAGCTGCGCGACCGACCGGGTCGCCGCGGCACGCTCCGGCACGCTGGCGGCGGTTAGCCGAGCATGCGCCGACAGCCCTTTTTTCTGCAGCACGTAATGGATCATTTGCAGCAATCCGTCGTAGTATTCGCCGAGCGTCCTGGCGCTTAACCCCGTCCCTCGGCTCAACACTCCACACGTTTCGGCGATTAGCGAATCGACCTGCGATTTGTTGCCCTGCTCGATAAGCGCGGCCCATGCGGAGAACACCGGCAGCTCGACGGATGCCGCCGGCCCGTCACCGCCTCTATCTCCATCCTGCATATCATGCAAGAAATAGACGTCCTTCGCTTTATTCACGTTGTTGTACTCCATGTCCAGCAGCTTCGCGTACGTCGCGCAAGCTTCCGCAACCTGCGAAGGCAAGCCGACGTAACAAGACACCTCGCAGTAAAAATACGTTGCGCACGCCTCAATGTACTTGCGGCACCGCTCGCGCAGCTCCTCCCGCTCCGGCAGCGCCGTCGACTCGCCGCCGTACAGCACCGCTACGTTGATGCCGCTCTTCACCTGCACCACTTCGCCAGCGCCCCCGGTTAAGAGCAGCTCGGCCGCGGCATTGCGCAGCGCGTACTCCATCACTTCTTCGTCCCGCGCATCCAGATGCTTGTTCCACCGCTCGATGCTGATGAACAACGGCAGTACCCGGCTATCCTGCCTTAGCGGAAGCTGGTATTCGTCCGCAAGCTTCGGCAAATTCTCGCCCGTTACCGCGATTCGTCGCGAGAACAAGTCCTGCCAGAACTTTTCGGTGAGCACGTTTTTTTTCGTCTGCCACAAATCGTAATACGTTTTGTACTTTTCCTGATTCCGTTCGTCTTTGATGCTCTCGAGCGCAGCGGCGACAGTCGACGCTAGCACGCCGTAATCGACCGGCTTGAGCAAGTAGTCGAAGCTGTTCAGCTGTATCGCTTTTTGCGCGAACGCGAAGTCGGCGTGGCAGGTCAAGAAGATCGTTTCCGTCGCCGGCGACGTTTCGTTCACCCAGGCGGTCAGCTCCAGTCCCGTTCCCTTCGGCATTTCGATATCGCACAGCATGACGTCGATCGGCGTCGTCTCGAAGATGGCCATCGCTTCCTTGACGTTGTAGGCCACATGCACCTCATCGATGCCCAGCTTCGCCCAGTCCACGCCCGCCTTCAAGCTTTGCACGGCATACCGCTCGTCGTCGACGATCAATAATTTATACATGATGAACGCCCTCCAAATGTTGAATCGGAATCCGAATTCGCACGACCGCACCGCCTTCCTGCGCGTTCCCGAACGTCACTTCCGCCCGCGGATATTGCAGCAACAGCCGATGGTGCACGTTCCAGATGCCGAGATGAAGATCGCCTTCCCCGGCAAAATACCGCCCCGACTGCAGCTCCGCCAAAATGTCCTCCGCAAAACCGCTGCCGTTGTCTGCGATCGTCGCTTCATAATAATCTTGTCCGTCAACCTTCACGTCGACCGCAATATGGAACGGCTGGTCGCCCATTTCAAAGCCGTGCTTCATCGAATTTTCGACGAACGGCTGCAGGATGAGCGGCGGAATAAGCGCTGTCCGGAGTACCGGATCAACGGAAATGCGGTACGTCATATGGTCCGGGAACCGAAGCTGCTGAATCCGGAAATAGCTTTCCAGGTGCTCCAGCTCCTCCGCCAGTGTCACTTGGGATACGCCCGTTCGGGTGACGAACCGAAAATATTTGACGAGATGCAGCGACATTTGTTCGATCAGGTCATAATTTTTCATTTTGCTCAAACTATAAATGATGTTGATGGAATTAAGCAGGAAATGCGGGTTGATCTGCACCTGCAAATGTTTCAGCTCGGCTTTGTGCGCTTTGATCTGCTCCTCGTAAACGTCGATCGTCAGCTGCTGGATTTGCGAGGCCATTTCGTTGAACGTTTCGTTGATCAAGACGAAATCCTTCGTCTGGTCCTCCGGCAGCCGGACGTTCAAGTCACCCTGCCTGATCCGGCGCATCCCGCGCGTCAGCTCGTTGATCGGCCGCAGGATGCCGCGGTTCAGGAACAGCAGGTACAAGAGCAGAAGAATACCTCCGCCGATCGGCACGATATAGATCAATTTTTTGAAAAAAGGCAGCTGCTGCAGCAATTGGCGCTCCGGAATAAGCACGACCAGCCGCAGTCCGGCCGACGGCAACGGATTGCTGACCGCGATATACGATTCATTGGCGCCTTTGACCGTCTGGTAAAATTGCTCCGGATCATACGGGATCGCTTCGAGCTGCTCCTGGGTCAAATCGCCGGTGCTTCCACTCGCAAGCGCTTTCCCATCATCCGACACGAACACCGCGAAACCTTCGCCTTGCGCTTGAATCAAGTCCAGCGGAATCATGAGCCGGTTCAGGATGACGACCGTGCCGATATAAGAGCCGAATTCCGTCGGCACGATGCGGATGAGCGCATGTTGTCCGGCGTATTCGAGCAGATTCCACTTGTAGTACACGGAGCTCCCCTGCTTCATATGCCCAAGAATGTCCTTAATCGAAGTTTTCAGCGTTTCTTCCGCGTTATAATTGTTCAAACCGACGACCGGGGTCGAGAAAAAATCCTTTTTGTCCTTGTAATACACGAAAAACATTGACGCCGGATCATGGTAGCTGATAGCGGAAGACAATAAGCCGTATAAGGCGTTTTTGGCGTAGAAATACCGGTCGGAATCCTCCGCGCCGGCCGCGAGTGCGGCGAAATTGTAATCCTGCGTCGCCAAATTGTATAAATAGTTGCTTTGCGTGGACAACGCCGCTTCGATCCGGTTCGAGTAGAGCATCAGCAGCTTTTTGTTCGTTTCCGCGACTTGCTCCCGCACGACATCGGAGGCGTACAGATTGTTATACAGCAGCAGCACGATCAAAGGCACGGCAACCGCGACAAAACCGGCGATCAGCTTCGCTCGGAGCGATGTTCGAATGTTCATATTTCCCCACCTGACGGCGCAAAGCCCGCATTTTATAACCTCAGTGTACAACGTCCCCGCCGTCCGGCAAACCGGTAAATCCTCCTGCCGCGGCGATGCCGGCAAACGCCAAATACGGGTCAACCCCCGTTTTCGCAAAACGCATCGCGCTTACGATAACAAGGGTTACCCGTTGTCGATCTTTATTTTTTCGCGTTCTTCCACTCATCGAGCTGCTTCTGCACCTCGGCCAGCACCTTGTCGATGCCCGCTGCTTTTTGCTTGGCGAGCCACTCGGGGATCGCTTTCTCCGGATCGAGCGTGCCGGTTCTGACGCCGTTCATGTATTGCTTATCCACATTGCTGAGCGCGGCGATCTCGTTTTTGACCGGCTGCGGATTGAAGTTGAAGCCGATCGCCGGCGACATGGTCGACGTCTCGTTGAATTTGGCGAAGTTTTCCCATTTTTGCGGGTCTTCGTTTTTGAACAGGTAGCTGTTAAGCTGATTGCCGAACATCCATGCGGCGTTCTGGTAGCCAACGGAGTCGACCGTTTGGCCTTGCGGGAAATCGATCACATTGTCCGATACTTTCACGAAATGTTTGCCTTCAACGCCCCAATCGAGCATGTTCAGCAGTTTCTTGTCGGTGTACAGCATGTTCATGAACATCATTGCTCTCTCCGGATTGTCCGAAGTCCGCGAGATCGCGAGCATCGCCCCGGTAACGTCGTCCGTCGTCGTGTACGTCGAGTCGGTTGGCAGTTGCACCAGGTCGACATTGTATTGGACCGACATTTCCTTGTCCTTGCCAGGCTTCAGGTTCGAGTAGATGGCAAACGCTTTGCCTGCCGCCACCATCTTCATCGCTTGCTCATCGGTTATCGTTGCGGCGTCTTTGTTGATGTAGCCTTTATTGTACCAGTCGCGAATGTGCTTCATCCGCTCCATGTATTTTGGGTTTTCTTGCCCAATGAACGCTTTCAGGTCGCCCGTGCGGATGTCGATGCTCACTCCGGGGCCAACCGGGTCCCACAGGACGTCGTCTTCCTCGAACGACGGATTGCTCGGTCCGACAAGCGGCCAAATGCCGGGTTCGTTGTCTTTGATCGTCTTGAACATTGCTTCGACGTCGGCGCGTGTCTTCACTTTGCTCAGGTCGAACTTGTATTTGTCGATCAAATCTTTGCGGAACAGGAACCCGTTCGCTGCTCCGATTTCTTTGTTGGTTGGAACCGCATAGTTATGCCCGCCGATTTTGTTGCCGTTCATGAAGTTCGGGCCAACCGTCGTCGGGATATCTTTGCCGTATTGTGCGATCAGATCGTCAAGCTCGATGAACTGGCCTTTCGCGACATCGTCGCGGTAGCCGAACCACCCCGCCGTAAAGATGATATCGAACTTTTCGTTGGAAATTTTCATCAGGTTCGTTTTGTCGCCCCAAGCTCCCCAGTCAATCGGGCGCAGCTCGATCGTGGCGTTGATTTTTTCGGACAAATATTTGCTTAATTCCGCTTGGACGGTTTCCAAATCTTTCGTCGCCGAACCCGGGTACACGAGCACGATTTTATAAGGATCCAGCTTGCCGCCAGGCTCCGCGCCGGACTCCCCTTTCGAGCCGCTTTGGCCTTCGTCTTTTTTCGCGCCGCAACCGGCGAGCGCCGCCATCAGTAAAACCATCAACGCAGCCAGCACAATCGCCGCTTTTTTTGTTTTTAACACGTTAACCCCTCCCGAGAATCGATACAAGTTCAAACGACTTCAACATTGAATGAGTGCATGACAACCATGATTCCGCATACAAACCGTTATCCATCTATTGTACATCCTAGAGCAAGCCTCAATACAACCCGCTGCCGCCCATCACCCCTTTCAAGATAGATGCACATTTTAAGTCTTAACCTTTCACCGCGCCGACCGTAATGCCTTGAATGTAATACTTTTGGAAGAACGGATAAGCCAGAACAATCGGCCCCATGCCGATAATCGCCATCGCCATCCGCACCGTCTCCGTCGGCATCGTCGACAGCAGCTCGGATACTTGCGAGTTTTCCGATTTGGTCGCGAGAAATTGAATGTTGGTGAGCGTTTTGGTCATTAAATATTGCAGGTTGTACAACTTCGTATTATCGATGAAGATCATGGCGTTGAACCAGTCGTTCCAATACGACAGTGTATTGAACAAAGATACGGTAGCAATGACCGGCATCGACATCGGAATGACCATTTTCAGAAAAATCCGGAATTCGCCCGCGCCGTCGATCGTCGCCGACTCCAATACCGATTCCGGTATCGAGGTCGAAAAGAACGTCCGCATCATCAGCACGTTGAAGGCGCTCATAAGCAAGTTCGGCACCAACAAAGCGAATAACGTGTCCTTAATGTTAAAAACTTGCGTATATATCATGTACCAAGGAACGAGTCCGCCGCCGAACAACATGGTAAAAAAGATGAAAAAGGACAGCGTGTTCTTGAACGGCAAATCCTTCTTGGATATCGGATACGCGTACAGCGCCGTAATGAGTACGCTGATCAGCGTCCCGCCGATCGTCACGGCAAACGTGACGCCATAGGCGCGCAATATGCCGGAGAAATCGTTCCATAGGAACTGGTAGGCGGCTAAGCTGAACTGTTCCGGCCAAATGGAATACCCGTGCAGCGAGATTGATTTCTCATCGCTGATGGATACGGCAATGACTAGCAAAAACGGAAATATCGATGCGATCGTAAACAGCCAGAATACGGTGTGATTGATTTTGTTCGCGATGTTGCTCATTTCGCTGACCTCCTGATCTATGGCGTGACGGCCAAGGACGTGAAACGATAAAGTCTTGTATTTTTTAAAATAAGGCGTCGCTTTTGCTGATTTTGCGTACCGTGTAGTTGGCCACCAGAATCAGGACGAAGCATACTGCTGACTGATACAGTCCCGCCGCCGAAGACATGCCGATGTCGCCAAGCGAAATCAACGCGCGATAAACGAACGTGTCGATTGTATTCGTTACCGGGAACAACGGACCGGAGTTCATCGGCACTTGGTAGAACAAGCCGAAGTCGGAACGCATGATGCCGCTAATTTGCAGCAGCGTCATAATGATGATGACCGGCATGAGCAGCGGAATCGTGATGCGCGTTATTTGCTGCCACTTGCTTGCGCCGTCGATTTTGGCTGCCTCGTAATATTCGGTATCGATGCCGATAATCGCCGCCAGGTAGATAATGCAGAGATAACCGACGTTCTTCCATACATTGACGATGACAAGAATGTAGGGCCAATATTTCGGCTCGTTGTACCACGAGATGCCGTCCATCCCGAGCATCGGCAATATTTCGCTGTTGATAAACCCGTGTTCCATGTTCAAAAAGGCGTAAACGAGATAAGCGACGATCGCCGCCGACATCAGATGCGGGAGCAGGATCGCACTTTGGTAAAAGCGGGACATCAGCTTGCTGCGCAGCTCGTTCAGTAAAATCGCCACGCCGACCGCCAGTACCAGGTTAAGGACAATGAAGACGAAATTATACGCGAGCGTATTTCTCGTAATAATGTAGGCATCCTCGGACATGAACAAAAACTTGAAGTTGTCGAAGCCGACCCAATCGCTTCCCCAAATGCCTTTGGCATAGTTGAGGTTTTTAAAAGCTAGCACAACGCCGAACATCGGCAAGTAGTTGTTGATCAGCAAATAAATGATTCCGGGCACTGTCATGAGCAGCAAAATTTTGTACTTCTTGATTCGTTTCCATAAACCGCTGCTCCGTTTTTGCGAAATTACCGTCGCCATCGTCGCGCTCTTCCTTTCTCGGATGTATACAATTGATAAGTTCGGGATCCCCGCATAACACCTGAATCACCTTCGAACCCACTTTGCGGGTTATTTTGCGGGTATTGTAGCGTGTGATCCCATCTTACCTCGCCTCGCATCGATCCACCCACCACGACGATGACCTTTCAATAACACGATTGTGACTTTTTCAAGTGGATGTTTGTATCATTCGAGAGTACAGTTGATTTCGAAAGAACGTTGTGAGTTTGTAGAGGATGCTTGGGGTTTTCGGGAGAACAGTTGGAGTCTCGCTACCTTCAGGGACCTTGCGGAGTATGACCCCACTCGATGGCGTGAATATCTAATTTTGAAAAGAACATTTATGTAGAGGATGCTTGTGACTTTTCGGGAGAACATTTTGGAGTCATTTTGAAAGAACGTTTATGAGTTTCTAGAGGAAGTTTGTGATTTCGAGAAAACAGCTCTGGCTCTTACGAAAAACAGCCGGTGTTTATTGTTGTGTTTTCATGTTGTTTGTTGCGTTATTTTCGTTGACACTGTATTGCTTTTCCCAGTATGATAAAGATGATTTGAAACAGCTTTCTTTCGAATAGGAAAGGGGAATTTATACGATTATGAGCAACGATAAACAACTGCGTTTTCGCCAGGACGGCACTTTTAAAATCGTACAGTTTACCGACGTACACCACTCCGGCGAAGGCGAGAATAACATTCCGACTTTTGAATTGATGAAGGACGTATTGGCGAAGGAAACACCCGATCTTGTTGTATTTACCGGAGATTTGATTTGGAGCAAAGATAATCCGCATGCAAAAAGCGCATTTCGGGAAGTGACGGCCGTCGCCGAAGAAGCCGGCATTCCTTACACCTATGTGCTCGGCAATCATGACTCCGAGGGCGACATTCCTCGCGAGGAAATGTTCGCGCTGCGCGTTGGCGCGCCGTTCTCCCTTGCGGAGCCGGGACCTGCCGACATTAGCGGCGTCGGCAACTACGTGCTCAAGCTGCAAAGCGCAAACGGCGGAGACACCGAGGCGGTGCTGTACTTCCTCGATTCCGGCGATTATGCTCCGGAGCATATCGGCGGCTACGATTGGATCAAGCGCGATCAGATCGCCTGGTACGTTCGCGAATCAAGCGCCCTGACGCGCGAGAATGGCGGCAAGCCGCTGCCGGCACTGGCGTTCTTCCACATTCCGCTTCCGGAATACAACGACGTATGGGATTCCCGTACCTGCTACGGCTACAAGTACGAGGGCGTGTGTAGCCCAGTCATCAACTCCGGCTTTTTCACCGCGCTCGTCGAGATGGGCGACGTTATGGGCACGTTCGTCGGACACGACCACGTCAACGACTATGACGGCGACCTGCACGGCATCCGTCTCTGCTATGGTCGCGCGACCGGCTATAACACATACGGCCGAGACGGCTTCCCGCGCGGCGCGCGCGTCATTCAGCTGCGCGAAGGGCAGCGCGGCTTCCAGTCGTGGCTGCGCCTGGCCGACGGCACCGTCGTCGAGCAGCAAGTCGAGCATGCGCCTGCTGGACGCGTGCTGTCGGAGTAATAGGACGCGATCGATAAGATGCGACGGTCCCCGCACGGGAACGTCACGCGGAACACCCGCCGGACAATTGGTCGGCGGGTGTTTTTGTTGTGGGCGGCGGCGGACGGGCGATGCCTGCGCCGGTAGCGCTCTTATCCGCGGGCGGGCGGGGTCTTGCCGGCGGCGCTCTTATCCGCGGGCGGGGGGGCCCGCCCCGGCGTCGATTCTATCGGCAAGGTAAGGGCCTGCGGGAGGTTACGATATAAACGTTGAACACGTGATGCTTGTGTGTAGAGCCTCTTATTTTGCACTCAGAAAAAAATTTCTTAAATTCAGAAACATTTTTCTGAATTTCCCAGCCAATAAGCGGGTTTGGGAGAAATTCAGAAATTATTTTCTGATTTTAGCCAAAAATTTCTGAATTTCAGAAATTATTTTCTGAATCGATTACTGATTCGATTTAATCTACCGATTTTCAGAAATTACTTGCTGAATTTCAGCCAAAATTTTCTGAATCATCTCATCCGTCCGGTAAGCCGCTTCTGCCGCTCTTGCCGCTCTTGACGCTCTTGCCGCTTCTGCCCATTATTCGTTGAAATTCAACTCACTCCTCGCTTGCTGCAACCTCCTCCATTTCCATCCGTCCCCTCCCCGAAGCCAGAACCAACCGCGACCAAAGTCCAGTTTAAACCTCAACCTCGGACAGTACTTTCCGACCTGCGTCCTCCGGTATACTAAATCACAGCGAAACAAAAGGTGGAGGTTAAATCAATGAATGAAATGGCAGTATTGCAGCTGCGCAACGTAACGAAAAAAATCGGCCGGCGCACGATCGTCGATCATTTGTCGCTGGACGTGCCGAAAGGCGAAGTGTTCGGGTTTCTCGGACCGAACGGCGCGGGTAAAACAACAACGATCCGGATGATCGTCGGATTGATCCGAATGTCCGAAGGAGAAGTATATGTTAACGGCGTGTCCGTCCGTCGGAATTTTGAAGAGGCGATGAGCCGTGTCGGCGCCATCGTCGAAAATCCGGAAATGTACAAATATTTGACCGGCTATCAGAACCTTGTTCATTATGCCCGGATGCATAAAGGCGTGACAAAGCAGCGCATCGATGAAGTCGTCGAGCTCGTCGGTCTGAAAAACCGAATTCACGAAAAAGTAAAGCGGTATTCGCTCGGCATGCGGCAACGTCTTGGTGTCGCACAAGCGATTCTGCACAAGCCGTCCGTGCTCATTCTCGACGAGCCTACGAACGGGCTGGATCCCGCGGGCATCCGCGAGCTTCGCGATTATTTGCGCAATCTGGCGGAGAACGAAGGCATTGCGGTTGTCGTCTCCTCTCACTTGCTGTCCGAGATGGAGCTGATGTGCGACCGGGTCGCCATTATTCAAGCGGGGAAGCTGATCGATGTCCGCTCGCTCAAAGAAATGAAATCGAAATCCGCTGCGCACAACGTCTTTTTCGAGGTGAGTGATCCGGAACACGTCCGAATGCTGCTCGCGGCGGAGATGGGTCTGACGGATATGATCGTGCAAGGCGACGGCATTGAAATCCGCATCGAACGGGAACAAATCCCGGAACTGACGGAATGGTTCGTCCGCCAAGGCGTCAAAATTTACGGTATCCGTTCCATCAGCCAATCGCTTGAAGAACAATTCCTCGAAATGACAAGGAGTGAGCAAATTGTCTAGTGTTGCCGCATTGATACAAAACGAAAATATGAAAATATACCGCCGTCCCCGCACGTGGGCGATGATCGGCATTTTGATCGCCGCCATCGGGCTGATGGTCGGATTGATGAAATATTACGAACCGAAAGCAAGCACGACCGACTGGAAGCAGGAATTAACGCAAACGAATAAACACATGCAAGATGAACTCGCCAAGCTTCCTGCGGATGCCCAGCCAAACGAAAAGTCTTGGTATGAACGCTCGATCAAGAAAAACAACTATTATCTCGAACATAACATCAATCCGAACGAAAATACGTTGTGGAGCATCGTTCAATCTTCAACGAATCTGATTATGCTCGTGACGATCTTGACCGTCATCGTTGCGGCCGACATGATTGCTGCTGAATATTCATCGGGCACGATGAAGCTGCTGCTCATTCGCCCTGCGTCCCGGGCCAAAATTTTGTTGAGCAAATACGTATCCACGTTTATTTTTGCAATCGCGATGCTTGTCCTGCTGTTTTCCGTGACGTTCCTGCTCGGAGGCTTGTTCGAGGGCTTCGGCGGCTTCGACCAGCAAAACGTGTTTTTCGGCAATGACGGTGAAATTCATCAAAGCTCGATGGTTCTCGATGTCCTGCAAAAATACGGCTGGGCCGTCGTCGAGCTTGTTCTGTACGTCACATTCGCCTTTATGATTTCCGCCGCATTCCGCAGCTCGTCGATGGCGATCGCTTTTTCGCTGATGCTGATGCTGGTCGGCAACACGATAGTCGGCATTTTCCGGAACTACGATTGGATCAAATACACGCTTTTCGCCAACATCCATCTCAGCCAATATGTCGAAGGCGGCACGCCTCCTCGTCCGGACATGACGCTGATGTTCTCCATCATCGTGCTCGTATGCTACTTCGCCGTGTTCAACCTGGTGTCGTGGCTATTGTTCACGAAGCGCGACGTGACCGCGTAAGACGCGCGGAACATAGTGCGATAGCGACTGCGGCATCGATGCAATGCATACGCGATCGAAACGCCGGACCCGAATGGAAGCGAGCCGTCGGACTTAAGACACGTGGTGTGTAAGCGACCGCGGCGCTGGATGCAAGCCGTCGGACTTGAGACACGTGGTGCGTAAGCGACCGCGGCGCTGGATACGAGCCGTCGGACTTAAGACACGTGGTGCGTAAGCGACCGCGGCGCTGGATGCGAGCCGTCGGACTTAAGACACGTGGTGTGTAAGCGACCGCGGCGCTGGATGCAAGCCGTCGGACTTGAGACACGTGGTGCGTAAGCGACCGCGGCGCTGGATACGAGCCGTCGGACTTAAGACACGTGGTGCGTAAGCGACCGCGGCGCTGGATGCGAGCCGTCGGACTTAAGACACGTGGTGCGTACGCAACCACGGCGCTGGAAGCGGGCCGTCGGACAATAGACATTTGGCGTACACAACTACGGCGCTGGATGCGAGCGCGCCGAACCTAATACATGTAGTACTTGCGCGACCGCGGCGCTGGATGTGAGCGCGCCGAACCCTCATGGTTCGGTGTGCCGCCATCCGGCGCCGTTTTGCCGTTTAACGGGGGGCGAGCCGCCAAGCCCTACCGCTACAACGGCCTCTCGTCGAAAATAACTGGATTATACGTATTTATTTTT
Organism: Paenibacillus sp. sgz302148; assembly: GCF_056120465.1. NCBI lineage: Bacteria > Bacillati > Bacillota > Bacilli > Caryophanales > Paenibacillaceae > Paenibacillus > Paenibacillus sp. sgz302148. Next base: position 90,772 of record NZ_JBVYOJ010000010.1, on the reverse strand, counting down.
TACTCGTGTTCACCGGTCCGAACAATTACATGGATTTCCTGTATTTAATTTCTACATATTCGCCGCCAAATCGCGGATTGTTCAATTTTAACTACATGTTTTCCAGTTATTTCTCTCCAGAAAGGAATAACCCGCAAAATTAACTACATATTTTCCAGTTGTTCTGCTCCACTAGCCAATAAGCTCCTACTCTCGCCCCCCATGCCCCGCACCATCCCGCACCTATCCCGCACCATCCCGCATCATCCCGCACCTATCCCGCAACTAACCAGCAACTTACCAGTAATTAACCAGACATGGCACCTATTCTGCGCTTTCCCTGCACCAAGCACCTTTTCCGCACCTCCCCCGCACCCATTCCCGCTTCCAGCGTCCTATGTTTTTCGCGACCGAGCGTTGTCCATCCATGTCAAAAGTTGCTATACTGATCTTATTATTCATACTCGCTTGGGAGGAGTCGATCATGCTCCAGCCGCTTCCGCTAATGACGACGATGGATATTGTCGGTTATTCTATCGTAGGCGTGATCGCCGCCGCTATACTGATTACGATGTTTTTGCTGATCAAGGCAACGACAGACCAATCCGATAAACACAGCTACATGAAAGAGATCGTAGAAGCGCTGTTCGGGACACCCGCACATCTTCGCCAAGGCCAATCGGAAGAAAAAAAGACGGATGCCGCATCCGCTGCGCACCCGACGGAAGCGTTCGAAGAGGAATGCCCCGCTTGCCAGGCCAAAGTGACGCATCAAGACGCCGATTGCCCAGCCTGCGGTTTACGGTTATTGTAGTCGAGCTCATCAATCTACGAAAGCAGGTAAAATCCATGCGCAAATGGATCATCGCTCTCAGCGCATTCGCGGTTATGCTCGTCGTACCGCAAGCAGCGCAAGCCGGCGTCATGCCGGGCGCCGACAAATTGCCGCCGTACAGCGCGACAACACTCGAGAAGGCCAAGCTTCATCCCGTCCGTTATCTCACCTCGTTCAAGCATGCCGTCAATAAGCGGATTCTCGAGCTCACGCTGAATCCCGGCTTGTACAAAAACGCAGATTGGCAAAACGGGCTTGTCCCGAACGGCAAACATCTGATCGTCACCGAGCGTTATAAGGGCGACATCGTCGACCGGCTGCGCATTGGCGATTCGGTCGCCTCGGTCAAAGCACAGCTCGGCAAGCCAAGCTTTGTCGAGGAGGACTTTTTTTTCTATAAAACATCGCTATATTACATCGGCTTCAAAGGGAGCAAAACGGTTGAGCAAGCCGTCTTCGCCCAAACGCCTAAGCTGAAGGACGCCGACATTCTGAAGAAGCTCGTTGCGGCGTTGAACGCCAACGAAGACCTCGCCACAGTCGTTCGGGAGAATGCGTCCGCCAAAGCGTTTTTCGACAGCGACGGCCACATTCACGGCGGAGGATGGTACGCTAACGCGGAGGAAGGCGTCGAAGCCGTGCAATTCGATGACAATACGATTACGGTATACAATAACTTCGAAGGCAAGCTTTACGCTACTTCGGCCAAAAGCAAATACAAGATCGTGTTCGAGGACTACGATCAAACGATCCAACGCATGCAGTGGTCACTGAACGGTTACCTGGACATTCAGAACCGAATGAAAACCGAAGGACGCCCGTCACCCGGCAAAAAATATACGGCGCTGTACGAGTGGATCACCAGCGACTCGACTTACTTCATCATTCGCAGCAACGACAACAGCGCGCCGGACCAAAATATTCCCGGTATGTTTCAAAACTACTGGTGGCTGAATGACAACTACCTGATCGCCACCGAATTTATATCGCAGTACCCGTACATCATTCCGATTCGATCGGGAGCCGATGCCGAACGGATCGACGTGTTCGAGGCGGCCGGCATTAAGGCCGGCAACGATACTCTTGAAGATGTGCAGATTACGGACATCACGGCGAATGCCTTCGTCGTCAAATACGACGGAAAAACCGTTACGATCGCGTACACCATCGATAAAAACAACAAGCTGAAGCTGAGCAAAAGCAAATAAGCCGGCATAGGCAAAAAAAAAGATCTCCTTACGCTTCCAGGCGTCAGGGGATCTTTTTGCTACTATTCAGGACCGGAACGTTCTCCATCGGCATATTGCACGGTCACTTCGATATCTTGATTGTAGTTGCCGAACGATCGGCCGAACAGGCTGATTCCGCCCGCATATTTGGCCGATTCGGAGGCGGTTAGCCGAAAGGCGATTTCTTGCCCGAACGCGATGTTCAAGTCGTGAACCGTGACCGGAGATAGCTTAAGCCCATCCAGAAAAGTTCCCCGCTCATCCACGACAATCGTTTTCAGCAAACCGTGCTGCGTGCCAAGTTTGAACCATTCTGGCGTAAAAACGCCGCGGCTGGCACCATAATCGCCCGGACAAGTCCATACGCCCAGTTCCGTCCCGTTCACGCTGAAGGCGATGTCCGACGGCCACTGCTCATTGAAGCCGGGTGCCTCCGAGCAAAGCTCGAGACTGAGGCGCAAGGAACGAACCGATTGTCCGCGCAGCAAATAATTCGGTATACGGTATTCGATATACCCGCTCGCAAACCACAGATGCCCGGCCTTCACATGCTCCGGATCGGCAAAATAGCGCGGATCGTCCATTAAGCCGATCAGCTTCGTATCCGACGAAAGACCGCAGGTCGGCTTCACTTCGCATGCGGAATATTGTCCGATCGGGATCGACACCGAGTAGCTGTCCGCCGCGGCATTGACAGACCCTGACGGCGAATGTGCAGGTAGCGGGGATTGGAACAGCAGCGTCGCCTGTTCGACGGCAAGGCGGCACACTTTTTGCATCCCTCGTTTGCCTGCGGAGCTTTCGCAGCGGACGAGTCCGGCGTCCTCCAGCTTCTGTACATGCTTGGTAACGATCGCGGACGATACGCCGAGCTGTTCGGCCAACTCCTTAATATTTCTAGGCCGCTCGCCGAGCAGCTCGATGATCGTAACGCGGGTCACGGATGCGAAGCATTCCAGAACGGCGATATTGGCAGCGGTAACCTCGATGATCATGCTCCACTTCCTCAATTCGTTTTCCTCACATTATATAACCTACAAGTTAATTAATCAACTTTTCAGTTGACTTATATCCACCCTCATCCTATAGTAAAGCTGTATCATTTGCGTAATAGATCAGTTTTTGATTAACTTAAAAATTAACCAAAAGGAGCGAATCGAACGATGCAATTTCGCCCACCTGCCGTTCCGCTGGTAACGGTTGATCCTTATTTCAGCGTATGGTCCATGGCCGACAGGCTGACCGATGACGCGACCCGCCATTGGACAGGCAAACGCCACGGCATGACCGGACTCGTCCGGATTGATGGGAACGTATGGCGCTTCATCGGCCGTATGAGCGACGATGAAGAGACAGCTTCGGCAGGAAATAAATCCGATGCCGGGCATAACGGCACAGCGCCGAATCCGCAGGCAGTCGAAGAGCCGCCCGCCCTGCCGCAAACCGGCCTGAGCGTTCGCCCGACCTCGACCAAGATCACGTTCGAAGGCGGCGGTGTTCGCCTTATCGTCGAATTCACGACGCCGCTGCTGCCGGACGATCTCGAATTGTTATCGAGACCGGTCTCCTATGCGGCGGTACATATCGAGTCGATGGACGGCAAGGAGCACCGCGTAGCCGCTTATCTCGACGCCACCGGCGAATGGGCCGTCGACACGGCCGGGCAAACGGTCGTATGGGGCCGCAAGCCGCTGCCGCTGGACAGCGCCGCCGACATGCCGTATATTGGCAGCGAGCTGCAGCCGGTGCTCGGCAAAACCGGCGACGACACCCGCATCGACTGGGGCTACCTGTACCTCGCCGCGGATGCCGGCGAGCAAGCCGCCGTCGCAACGGCGATCGGCAGCGCCTCAAACCTGCGCGGCCAGTTCGTGGCAAGCGGCGCCATCGCCGACGAAAGCGGCTTCGCCATGCCCCGCGCCGTCCGGGACGGCTGCCCGGCGATCGCCGTGGCGCTCGACTTCGGCGCCGTCGGACGCCGCTCTCGGGACGGCCTGATCGCGATCGCCTACGACGATATCGCGGCGATCGAATATTTCGGCCGCCCGCTGCCGGCCTACTGGCGTCGCCACGGCGCCACGATCGAGCAGGCCGTCGCCGAAGCGCTCGGCGGCTACGCCGAAGTCAAAGCGCGCTGCGCCGCGTTCGACGAGGCCCTTATCGCCGATTCGCGCACGGCCGGCGGCGACCGCTACGCGGACATCGCCGCGCTGGCGTACCGGCAAGCGATTGCCGCGCACAAGCTCGTGGAAGACGAACAGGACGGCATCCTGTTCGTCTCCAAAGAAAACTTCAGCAACGGCTGCATCGGAACGGTCGACGTCAGCTACCCGTCGATACCGCTGTTCCTGCTCTATAATTCCGAATTCGTCAAAGGCATGATGCGGCCGATTTTCCGGTTCGCGCAGTCCGACGCTTGGCCGTTCGACTTCGCCCCGCACGACGTCGGACAATATCCGAAGGCGAACGGCCAAGTTTACGGCCTCGCAAGCGACGGCAGCCACCCGCATGAAAATCAGATGCCGGTCGAAGAATGCGGCAACATGCTCGTTATGGCCGCCGCGGTTGCCAAGGCCGACGGCAATGCCGCCTTCGCCGAGGAACATTGGCCGCTGCTGACGAAGTGGGCCGAATATTTGCTCCAGCATGGGCTGGATCCCGAGAATCAGCTGTGCACCGACGATTTTGCCGGCCATCTGGCGCATAACGCCAACCTGTCCGTCAAAGCGGTCATGGGCATCGCCGCTTATGCGCTGCTGTGCGGGCATCGAAACTTTGCCGCAGAGCAAGCACGGTACGCCGAAGCGGCTGCGTCCATGGCGAAGCAATGGCTGGAGAAGGCTCGCGACGATGAAGACGGCAGCAGCCAAGAGGAAGGCAGCCCGCTTCGCATTCGTACCAAATTAACCTTCGACAAACCCGGCACGTGGAGCCTGAAGTACAATATGGTCTGGGATACGCTGTTCGGCCTGAACCTGTTCTCGCAGGAGCTGAAGGAACAAGAGGTCGCCCGGTACGTATCGCTGCAGAACCGGTACGGCGTTCCGCTCGACAGCCGCGATACGTACACGAAGATCGATTGGATTCTGTGGGCGGCTTCGCTGACCGAACAGCCGCGGCAATTCGGAGCGCTGGTCGATCGCGTATGGACGTTCCTGAACGAATCGCCAAGCCGCGTCCCGATCACCGACTGGTATGACACCGTCTCCGGCAACCATATTCATTTCCGCAACCGCTCCGTAGTCGGCGGTTTGTACATGGAACTGCTAAAGCGGAAATGGCTCGGCCGGAATACGAGCCGTTCCGAATACCCCCGCCCGCAATTCCAGCGCGACGAATGGCTGACGCTGAACGGCAAGTGGGAATTCGAGTTCGACGACGCAGGCATCGGGTTCGCCGAGCAATGGCACCGTTCCGCAGCCCCCTTCAGCCGCACGATCGAAGTGCCATTCTGCTACCAAAGCAAGCTAAGCGGCATCGGAGACACCTCGGTGCATGACATCGTCTGGTATCGCAAACAAGTGACCGTCCCTTCCGGCTGGAACGGCAAGCGCGTGCTGCTCCATTTCGGAGCCGTCGATTATTCCGCTTGGGTATGGGTGAACGGCGAGCTCGTCAAGTTCCACGAAGGCGGACACACGCCGTTCCATGCCGACATTACCGACGTGCTGCAGGAAGGTGCCAACACCATCGTCGTCAAAGCGCAGGATTACACGTACGATCTTACGCTGCCGCGCGGTAAGCAGTATTGGAAAGAACATTCCGAAGGCATCTTCTACACGCGGACGACGGGCATCTGGCAGACCGTCTGGATGGAAGCGATCAACGATACCCATCTCGGTTATGTCAAAATAACACCGCTCCTCGCTACCGGCGAGGTTCGTCTAGACGCCAAGGTGAACGGCCTCTCCGCTTCCGCCGACACCCGGCTGAACGTCCGGATTTCCTTCCAGAGAAATCCCGTCGCGGAAGATTGTTACCGGTTCAACACATCCATCGAGTCCCGTACGATCCGGCTGCCGCTTTTTGATTCGTGGTGGAACTGTTGGACGCCGGAGCGCCCGAATCTGTATGACGTCGAATTTTCTTTGTTGGTGGATGGTACCGAGTCGGATCGGGCAACAAGCTATTTCGGCATGCGCAGCATAACGATCGAGGACGGCAAGCTTTGCTTGAACGGACAGCCTTATGCGATGAAAATGGTGCTCGATCAAGGCTACTTCCCGGAAGGCCTGCTCACGGCGCCGTCCGACGAACACCTGCGCCGCGACGTCGAGCTGACGAAGGCGATGGGCTTCAACGGAGCGCGCAAGCATCAGAAGGTCGAAGACCCGCGCTACTTGTACTGGTGCGACCGGCTAGGACTTCTCGTTTGGGGCGAAGCGGCCAACGCATACGAATACTCCGGCGAATACGTGCAGCGGTTCACCCGGGAATGGCAGGAAGCGGTGGAGCGCGACTACAATCACCCTTGCATCGTCGCTTGGGTTCCGATCAACGAAAGCTGGGGCGTGCCGAACATCAATAACGACCCGCGGACGCGGCACCATGCATGGGCGATGTACAATTTGACCAAATCGCTTGATCCGACGCGCCCCGTCATCTCAAACGACGGCTGGGAGCACGTCAAATCCGATTTGTGCACGATTCACGATTATGAATGGCAGCGTAGCACGCTGGAACAGCGTTATGTTTCTTTGGAGCCGGCGCTCTCGAACAAACCCGCTGGCAGAGCGATTTATGCGAAGGGCAGCGAATATGCCGGAGAACCGATTCTGATCACCGAATTTGGCGGCATCTCCTTCCGGCGCAGCGAGCAAGCGGGATGGGGTTATTCGAACGCCGTGAGCGAAGAGGATTTTCTGGAGCGATTGAACGCCGTCGTGAAGCCGCTGCTCGAATCCCCTGTCGTCCAAGGCTTATGCTATACGCAAATTACCGACGTCGAACAGGAGATCAACGGTTTGCTCACCTATGAGCGCAAGCCTAAAGCGCCGCTCAGCCAAATCAAAGACATCGTCGACGGGCGCTGGAGCTGACGGACAAGAGGCAGACCGGTTCGCGGGCTTTGCTTCATTCGTTCGTCGCGCCACGCCGCAACGCGAGCTGGGGATTTGCGCATATCATACTGCCTAACGGCCACGGAAGCCTGAGAATCTGCACGTATCTTCTGCCTCACAGCCACGGAAGCCGCAGAATCAACAACGCCGAACGGCGGCACAAACCGTGGCAATATGCGCATTCCCCCCTCCGCGAAGCAGCGACGGAAGCCGCAAGCAAGTTGACCTAAGTCAGCCGCTTGCGGCTTTTTTGCGTTGTGCCGATATGACGTTTGTCACCCGAGCTTCATGACAATATCTACTTAAATTGCACTTCGCGCCGCCCTATACTAAAAACATGATAATCAGATCGACGCGATACGCAATCCATTCGATACTTTAATTCCCACGAGGAGGATTCACGATGAATACAGCAATACCCGCACTTGAAATCAAATCCTTAACGAAGCAATACGGCAGCAAAACCGCTCTGCAGGACGTCACGTTAACCGTCAAAGCCGGCTCCTGCTTCGGCTTGCTCGGCCCGAACGGCGCGGGCAAATCGACCACGATGAAAATTTTGACCGGTATTCTGGAGCAGGATAACGGCACCGCCAAGCTGCTCGGCAAAGACATTCGCCAGCAAGCGGACGCCATCCGCCGGGAAGTCGGCTATGTGCCGCAAGATATTACGCTGTACGATACGCTCAGCGCTTACCAGAACCTCGTATTCTTCGGGGAAATGTACGGCGTAAGAGGAAACGAGCTGAAGACGCGGATCGACGAAGTGCTGGAGGATGTCGGCCTTGCCGACCGGGCGAAGGACGCCGTCAAAACGTTTTCCGGCGGCATGAAACGGCGGATTAATATCGCGGCCGCGCTGCTGCACCAGCCGAAAATCGTCATCCTCGACGAACCGACGGTCGGGATCGACCCGCAGTCACGGAACCATATTTTCGAAATGATCCGCAAATTGAAAAAAGACGGCGTCACGATCATCTATTCGACGCACTATATGGAAGAGGTCGAAACGCTTTGCGACGACGTCGCTATCATCGACCACGGCAAAGTGATCGTGCAGGGCAGCCTCGACCAATTGATCGACGAATACGCGATTAAAGCGGTATACGTTGAGCTGGAGAAATCGGCCGAACCGCCGAAGCTGCCGCAAGCGACCAAAACGTACGCCCAAGGACGCGGCTGGGTTATCGAAACCGACAAGCTGCTGCCTGCGATGCAGTCAATCAGCCAATCGATGCTGGAGCAAGGCGTTGCCGTCAAGGCGCTCGAAATTATGCGCCCTTCGCTCGAAAGCGTGTTTCTGAAACTGACCGGCACATCGCTGCGCGACTAGCGTTTTCCCGTTAATTGTTCCGGTCCCGATTTTATAACTATAAAGGAGCTCATATCCGATGATATTCAATATGATTCGTAAAGAAATTCAACTTTTGCTTCGCGAGAAAGGCACGTTTTTCTGGCTCATCATCCTGCCGATAATTTTCATCGTCATGTTCGCTTCGATCTTCGGCAATCAGAAAGACACGCTCACGATCCGCTATTACGACGCCGACAAGTCGGAGAGCTCGCAGCAGTTCGTTAGCGGCCTGAAGGCGATGAAAGGCTTTGATCTGGTGACGGATACCGAAACGCCGATCGCCGACCAAATCGAAAACATCAAGCAAGGCAAATCGACCTCCCTGCTCGTCATTCCGCAAGGCTTCGGCCAAACGATGCAAGCCGGCACGAAACCGGCCGATCTGGAGTTTTATCGCGATGCGGCAGCGGACACGGCCGTCGCTCCGGTCATTACCGCACTGCAGAACGTTGCTTACGGCTACCGCGAAGTGAAGCTGCAGAACGTATTGCAAGCCTCGGGCAAGTCGGAGAAAGAAGTGAAAGCAACGCTGGCCGCACCGTTCGACATTCAGGATAAAAAAGAAAGCAGCAGCAGTGTCAACGCCATTTCGCAATATGTTCCCGGCTATACCGTCATGTTCGTCTTCTTCATCTTAATTACGATGGTCCGCCGGTTCATCAAGGACAAAGAATCGGGCATGGTCGCCCGCCTTCGCAGCACGGCGATGAAGCCGATCCATTATTTGATCGGGATGTGGATACCGAACCTGCTCGTCGTTTTGATTCAATGCGCAGTCTTGCTTCTGTTCGGCAACATCGTCTATGACATGAGCTTCGGCGACCCGCTCGCCATCGCGCTGATCGTTATCTGCTTGTCCATTTGCGCAACGGGGATCGGCCTGGCGCTCTCCATGCTGGCCCGCAGCGAAAACCAAGGCGTCGGCGTGACGCAAATCGTGACGATGGGCGGCGCCGTGCTTGGCGGCTTATGGTTCCCTTATGATTTCATGCCGAAGTTCGCACAAGTTATCGGCAACTTCACCCCGCAGCACTGGGCGCAGCAAGCTTTCCAAGACGTGCTTGTGCGAGGCCAACACATTGCGGACATTTGGCTGGCGCTTATCATATTGCTCGCCATCGGCGCCGCCGGCGTCCTGATCGCGATGACCCGATTCAAACGCTTTATGCTTTCGGCAACGAACTAACCTATAGTGGAACCGACATCAACTTTCGCCAGTTGATCGGTTCCATTTTTTATTGCGAAGATCCGCCGCCATCGCATACGATCAATTTCGTAAAAAAACGATCATAAAACTACAAAATTACATACAAAAATAATCATCTTTCCTATATAATAAGGGTAAGATTACTTCATTCATGAGGACAAGGGGACAACGTTTATGAGCAAATTGCAGCAACTGAAAGACCAATTCATCGAAATGTACGGAGTTTCCGCGAATCCGATTCGCGCCTTCCATGCTCCGGGCCGCGTTAACTTGATCGGCGAGCATACCGACTACAACGGCGGCTACGTATTTCCCGGCGCGCTGACGTTCGGGACGACGCTGCTGATGCGTAAGCGCGACGACCGGACGATCCGGTTCGCTTCCACGAACTTCCCGGGACGCGCGGAAGTATCGGTTGATTCGATCGTTTATGCGAAGGAAGACGATTGGGCGAACTACCCGAAGGGCATGATTTATCATTTGCAGCAAAAAGGGTATAGCTTCGGCGGCTACGACGTGCTTTTCAGCGGCGAAATTCCGAACGGCGCAGGTTTGTCTTCGTCGGCTTCGATCGAAGTCGTCACCGGCTTCGGCTTCCTGACGATGGAAGGACAATCCGTCGATACGGTCAAGCTTGCATTAACGGCGCAAGAAGCGGAAAATAAATTTGTCGGCGTCAATTGCGGCATTATGGACCAATTCGCCGTGGCGAACGGCAAGAAGGATCATGCGATTCTACTCATGTGCGACACGCTCGAATATGAGCTTGTGCCGTTCGAAAGCGGCTCATATAAAATCGTCATCGGCAACACGAACAAACGCCGCGGATTGGTCGATTCCGCCTACAACGAGCGCAGATCGCAATGCGAGCAAGCCGTTCGTGATCTTCAGGGGAAGTTCCCGGACATCACCTTGCTGGGGCAGCTGACGCTTGCGCAATTCGAAGCGAACGCCGACCTGATCCCGGACCCGATCGTCCGGAAACGCGCCCGCCACGTCGTGGAAGAAATCGACCGAGTGCTGAAATCGGTCGAGGCGCTAAAGCAAGGCCGCTTGACCGAATTCGGGAAGCTGATGGTCGGTTCCCACGAGTCGCTGCGGGATTTATACGAAGTAACATGTCACGAGCTAGATACGATGGTCGACGCGGCGCTGCAAGTGCCGGGCGTTCTCGGTTCGCGCATGACCGGCGCCGGCTTCGGCGGCTGTACCGTATCGCTCGTTCATGAGAACAACGTTGCGGAATTTATTGAATCCGTAGGAAGCGTATATGCTGAAAAAACCGGCCTGAAAGCCGATTTCTACGTTTGCGACATCGGCGACGGCGTCAAAGAACTGGAGGGTGATTTGTAATGGCGATTCTCGTAACCGGCGGTGCCGGATATATCGGTTCCCACACCGTAGCGGAGCTGCTCGACCGCGGCGAAGACGTCGTCGTTGTCGACAACCTGTACCAAGGCCACCGGCAAGCGGTGCTTGGCGGCAAGCTGTATGTCGGCGACATTCGCGACAAGGACTTTATGGACGGCGTATTCCGCGCTCATGACATCGATGCCGTCATCCATTTTGCGGCCAACTCCCTTGTCGGCGAAAGCATGCAAAACCCTGCCAAATATTACGACAACAACGTTTACGGCACATTGTGCCTTCTTGAAAAAATGAACGAATACGGCGTGAAGCGCATTGTTTTCTCCTCCACCGCTGCCACCTACGGCGAACCGGAGCAAGTGCCGATCCTCGAATCCGACCGGACGTTGCCGACGAACGCTTATGGCGAAACGAAGCTGGCGATGGAAAAAATGATGAAATGGTTCGACGTCGCGAACGGCATTAAATATGTATCGCTTCGTTATTTCAACGCAGCGGGCGCGCATGCTAGCGGACAGATCGGCGAGGACCACGATCCGGAAACGCACCTCGTCCCGGTTACGCTTCAAGTGGCGCTCGGCAAACGCGAGCAGCTGTCCATCTTCGGCGACGATTACCCGACGGCGGACGGCACCTGCATCCGTGATTACTTGCACGTCAGCGATTTGGCGGACGCGCATATTCTGGCCGTGGATAAGCTGCGGAACGGCGGCGACAGCAGCGTGTACAACCTCGGCAGCGGCACCGGTTTTTCGGTGAAGGAGCTGCTTGAGGTGGCGCGCAAAGTAACCGGGCATCCGATCCCGGCTGTCGTGCAAGCGCGCCGTGCCGGCGACCCGGCCGTACTCATCGCTTCCAGCGATAAAATCAAAGCCGAGCTCGGCTGGAATCCGAAACGCGACAATCTTGAAGCGATTATCGCAAGCGCCTGGAACTGGCACAAGAACCATCCGAACGGATACGGGGAATAAAAGCGACAACAACATCACGGAAGGAGCCGTTCCGAACCCATGACGACGATAACGCAAGCCGAAGCGGCACAACAAATCGAACGCTTGCTGAAATACGCAATGTATCACAAACTGCTCGACAAGCTGGATCTGATTCCGACCCGGAACGCCCTGCTTGACCTGTTCGGCTTGAACGAGCCTTATGGCGGCGAGCTGGAATCCGAAATTTTGAAAGATCCGAACGATATTTTGAACCGCCTGCTCGATTACGCCGTTTCAACCGGCCTGCTGCAGGACGATACGGTAACGACGCGGGATTTGCTTGATGCGAGGATTATGGGGCTGCTCATGCCGCAGCAATCGGAGGTCGTGCGCAAGTTCCGTCAGACGTGCCACGTCAAGTCGGTGCGCGAAGCGACGAACGACTTCTACAAGCTGTCGATCGCTTCGAACTACATTCGCATGGATCGCATCAACAAGAACCAGTATTGGCTGGCGCCTACCGACTTCGGGGAGCTGGAGATTACGATCAACCTGTCCAAGCCGGAGAAGGATCCGAAGGAAATCGCCCTGCTCAAAACGATGCCGCAAACAAAAGCGAATTACCCGAAATGTCTGCTCTGCTTGGACAACGTCGGCTACGCGGGGCGGCTTGACCATCCGGCGCGGCAAAATCACCGCGTCATTCCGCTCGACCTGCGGGGAGAGCCGTGGTATTTGCAATATTCGCCTTATGTGTATTATAACGAGCATTGCATCGTTTTCCACGAGCAGCATATTCCGATGAAAATGTCGGCGCTCACGTTCGAGCGGCTGCTCGACTTCATCGATCAAATCCCGCATTATTTCATCGGCTCGAACGCGGACCTGCCGATCGTCGGCGGCTCGATTCTGAACCACGACCATTTCCAAGGCGGACGGCACGTATTCCCGATGGAAAAAGCGGGCGCCGAAGCGACGTTCATGCATCCGCGTTATGCGGGCGTGCAAGCGGCGATCGTGAAATGGCCGATGTCCGTCATCCGGCTCGCTTCGACGAACAAAGCCGAGCTGCTTGAAGCCGCTGCCGAGCTGCTCGCGCTGTGGCGCGAATACAGCGACGGCGCGTGCGACATCGCCGCGTACAGCGGGGAAGGCGACAGCCGCGTGCCGCATAACACGATCACGCCGATTGCCCGCCGCAACAGCCGCGGCGAATACGAGCTGGATCTCGTGCTGCGCAACAACCGGACGAGCGCCGAGCACCCGGACGGCATTTTCCATCCGCATCAGGAGCTGCACCACATCAAGAAGGAAAATATCGGCTTGATCGAGGTCATGGGGCTTGCCGTGCTTCCGGGACGGCTGAAGGACGAACTGGAGCAAATCGCCCGGCTTCTTGCAGGCGAAATGACTGGCTCCGACGGTGCCGCTGCGACGAGTCCGAATGCTGCCGCGGAACAAATCGCCGGCGATCCCGCTCATCCGCTGCACAAGCATGCCGCCTGGATCGACGAGCTGCTCGCCGCATATGGTGCAGGCTTGACCATCGAAACGGCCGCGGAAACGCTGCGCCGCGAGGTCGGCGTCAAATTCGCGCGCGTGCTCACCGACGCAGGTGTCTACAAACTCGACACCGCAGGCCGCGACGGCTTCCGCCGCTTCCTTGCGCACGCCGGCTTCGAAGGGCAGTAAACGGCCCTGCCTTAAACTCTCAGCAAACTATACGGACTTTTAAAGCTTTCAAAAAAGCGGCCTCCTCGGGGCCGCTTTTTCACGTTTACTTCGACTTTTTCTTCGCTGCCGATCTTCCTTGCTTCTTCGGATCGTCGGACGGCGGCGCTGCTTTCTGCGAGCCGTTCGGTCTGATGGAATCGTTCATGCGGAACACTCCTTTCCTATGGCCTTCTGTTAGTTATGCGCCAACGGAAAAGAAACTATGACGGGCGGATATGTCCCCGCCTCGGATGACAGTTCCTTACAAGTCAAGTGACAAAAATGCAAGAGTGCCCCGCAAATTGAAAGCTTAATCGATTTCCGGCTCGACCCCTCTTCGATACAATAAGGAAAGGATCAGCTCTTTACAAAATATTAATAATCCGAAAACTATGCACCGAAGGTATTCGTCAAAAGAAGTAGAACAAGGAGGAATTATTCATGCTCGAACAGATTCACCTGGAGATTTTCCGGTTCATCAATGACCTTGGCAAGCAATACGACGCCTTAAATCCCGTTGTCGTCGGCATCGCGGAGTATACTTTGTACGTTTTGGGCGCCGGCCTGCTAGTATATTGGCTCACCCGATCCCGCGCGAATCGCATGATGGTCATTCAAGCCGTATGCGCGTTTATTTTTGCGGAACTGCTCGGCAAAACGGCCGGAATGCTATACGAGCATCAGCAGCCGTTCGCCGTATTGCCGAATGTCAGTCAGTTGATCGAACACGACATCGATAACTCGTTTCCTAGCGACCATACGATTTTGTTCTTTTCGATATGCATGTCCTTCTTGCTCGTCCGCATGAAGGAAGGCTGGTTATGGCTCGCCCTTGCATGTTGTGTCGCGATTTCCCGGATCTGGGTTGGCGTACATTACCCGATCGACGTTGCCGTCGGCGCACTGCTGGGCATTTTGTCGGCTGTCGTCATGCATTTGACCCTACCTAAACTCGCTTTCGTTCGATCCTTGCTTGCGCAATACGAAAAAATCGAGCAGCGCATTTGGCCTATGCAAAATAAGAAACGTTCGCATAACTTTTAGTTCAATTATTGAAAATGCGATCCGACAATATGCTTTACGCGGCCCACTTGGCCGTCCGTCAGCCGGACTTTGATCCCGTGCGGGTGCGATGGCGAGTTGGTGAGAATGTCTTTAACGATTCCGCGGGTCAGCTTCCCCGTCCGCTGATCCGCCTTAAGCACGATGTCCACCTCCAGGCCGGCCGTAATCGCCTTGCGTGTTTGTCCATTCATGATGCTTCCCGCTCCTTATCTTCATCCTAAATCCTCAATTCCTTCTAACAAAAAGGCTGCGGCACAAGCCACAGCCTTTCCTTGAAACCTATATATCGCCAAAAATAAATCCGCGCCAAGCTAGCAACGGTTAGGACACGTTCGCTTCGTTATTCAGCCGGCGGCGTAAACGAACGTGCCGCAAATTCCGTATCGAGCATAAAAAACGCGTTGCTATCCTTGTCGATCCGCTTCAGCTTTTGAATAATGCTGTCGAACATCGCTTCCTCTTCCACCTGCTCGTCGATGAACCATTTCAAGAAGTTGATCGTTGCGTGCTCGCGCTCGTTCATGGCTACGTCGGACAGATCATAGATCCGGCGGGTAACCTCTTTTTCATGCGCATAAGCATGCTCGAATGCGTCCAATACCGACTTGTAATCGTTGTTCGGGTGCTCGAAGCCTTCAATAATGGCGCGTTTGCCGAGCGCATTGATGAAACGGAATATTTTCATCGCATGGAAACGTTCTTCCTCAGCTTGTACGATAAAGAAATTCGCGAAGCCGTCTAAGCTTTGCTCGGAGCAATAAGCTCCCATCGCCAGGTACACGTGTGCGGAGTAAAATTCGAAGTTCAGTTGTTTGTTCAACGCCTGCAGCAAGTTTTCGCTTAACATGGTTCGACCTTCCTTTACCTTATTCTTCAAAACGAGTGCGTATTCAAAGTATAACCGATTCGGCTTGAAAAAATCTACATTTTGTGCAAGCCCGCCCGAAATCGGGCATTCGCCCTCTCATGTGGATTGGAATACCACGAATAGGCCAGTATATATAAATAAAAGATTATTATGGCGGTGATGAGTTTGGGAGCCGTTGGGGAAACGTTATGGCGTGCATCGATCGGTTTTGCCGCTTTACTTGTAATCGCCCGCCTGCTGGGCGTGAAGCTGCTCGGCCAAATGACGTTTTTCACCTATATTACCGGTATAGCTATGGGCAACATGGCGTCGGAATTTGTCATTCATCCGGATATTGCAGCCACCAGGGGGATCAGCGGAATCGCCGGATGGGGTGCGCTCACGTTTATTGTCGAATACATCAGCCTGAAATCCGGCAAAGCGCGTGTCTTACTGGATAGCGAGCCGAGCATCGTCATTAAAAAAGGCGTCATTCAGCGTAAAACATTAAGCAAGCTGCGGCTGAATATGGATGATTTGCTCATGCTGCTGCGAAATAGCGATATTTTCTCGATCCGGGAGGTCCACTACGCGATTCTGGAGCCGAACGGACAAATCAGCGTTTTGAAAAAGGGGCCGGACACAGGAAAGTATTTGCCCACCGAATTGATCGTGGACGGGCGGATCGTCGCAAGCACGATCAAGGAGCTTGGACTAACCGAAAGCTGGCTGCATGACCAGCTTCGCAAGCTCGGATACAAGTCGTTCAAGGAAGTATTTTTCGCGGAGCTGCAAAACGACGGTTCGGTGTATGTCGCACAATCGGAGCAGAAATGATTGTTGCGGCGCGTTCTATTCTACTCTAAAAAAATGCCCTGCACGCATCCTTCGCGTGAACAGGGCATTTTGTGTATACGTCTTATTCGCGGGAATATACAAGAGGGTTCAGCGGACTAGCGGCGATATCGCCCGGTTTCAGCCCCGGCATCCAGTTTTCGATCTCGTGATATTGGCCGTTAAAGGTCGGCTCGGCAATCACCGTTTCGTCGGCCATATAAATGATCGTCATCACTTCGCGCATCGTATCGGTCGGGTTGCCCGGGGCGGAGTGCAGCGTCCATCCGGCATGGAATGTCGCGTCGCCCGCCGCCATCGCGCCGTAGTTGACCGTCGGCAGCTTTTTGCCTTCGATATATTGCCCGAGCGTCCGGTGGGATTCGTCCGAAATGAGCTGCCGGTTAATGAAGCCCCGCTTATGCTCGCCGGAAACGAATGTCATCGAGCCGACCGCCTCGGAAATCGGAACAAGCGGCATCCACATCGTAATCGTATTATTGGTCGCGAGCGGCCAATAGTTCTGATCCTGATGCCATGGCGTATGCCCGCCGCCGGGTTCCTTGAAGAGCGCCTGATCGTGATAAATGCGTACGCCTTTTACGCCCATCAAGTCGGCCGCGACTTTCGCGAACCGCCTCGCCAGGACGAACCGGCGAGCAATCTCATGCTTTTGCCACAGGTTGCCGATTTGGATAAACGCTTTGCCGTACGTGTCGCGTTCATGAATCGGTTTCGTATGATGATTGAGCTCAAATACAATATCGCGGATGACCGGCCGGTAAACCGCCATTTCCTCCGCCGTAGTCAAACCCCGGAC
Organism: Paenibacillus sp. sgz302148; assembly: GCF_056120465.1. Lineage (NCBI taxonomy): Bacteria > Bacillati > Bacillota > Bacilli > Caryophanales > Paenibacillaceae > Paenibacillus > Paenibacillus sp. sgz302148. Next base: position 73,529 of record NZ_JBVYOJ010000010.1, on the reverse strand, counting down.
TATCGTGTGCCCGTCACGGTCGTAGGAATCGATTTGGTCTTTTGTCAAAAAGAGCTCGTTATTCAGGTCAGGCAGTTGTTCACGATCAATGGATTGACTCATCGTGGATCGTCCCTTCTCTTTATGTTATGCTGCCATTATAACGAGCAAACCGAAGGATGTCTTGGTATAAGCCGACTGCACATTTTGTCAAAAACGACTGTTTAACGAGTTTTATAAAAGGGGGCATCGCTTTGCTTACACTCCAAGATCTGATGCGGCAGCATCCGTTCGTTCCGTATATTCGCCATAGCGATTACGCCGTGCGCAAGCCTTGGTACGTCCCTGTCCGCCGTCTGCTCGATTATTTGCTCATTTACGTTCAGGAGGGCGAATGTGAATTTAGCGCGGACGGCGTGAAGCATACGTTCACGAGCGGCGATTTTTGCCTCATTCAGCCGAATTCGCTGCACGAGCTTCGGGGGTTGACCGACACGATAACGCCTTACGCCCATTTGGACATCTGGTACAACCCAAACCGCGAGCAAAGCTTCATGACCGTGGCGGGCCAAACCGACCTTTCGCCGTATAAACATCTTTTGCAGCCTAGGCTGAACGACATGGAAGGCATTTCGGTACCCGTAAAATTCATGCCGAAGCGCCCGATCGAGTTCCGCGACAAACTGCTCGAACTCGTCCGGTGCTGGCAAAGCGCCGACCCGCTCAAGCAGCTGGAGGCGCAAACTTTGGCTTCGCAGCTGATGCTGTCCTTGCTGCAGGATTTCAGCCGTGCAGCACCGCAAACGCAAGCGGCGATGCCGTCATTCAACTGGATTACGTCCTATTTTTCATTTCAGCTCGGCGAGCCGCTTTCCGTCGATGCGATGGCCAAGCGCGCAAACCTGTCGCCGTCGCGGTTCCGTGATGTGTTCAAGCGGCAATTCGGCATGCCGCCGCACCGGTATTTGCTGGAGCTGCGCGTTCAACATGCGAAAGCGATGCTTGCGACGACCGAGCTGACGCTGGCGGAAATCGCCGCATATTGCGGCTTCGCAGACGTGCACCATTTCGCCAAGACGTTCAAAAGCCGAGTCGGCGAAACGCCAGGCGGCTACCGGGCAAGCCATGCTGCTCCGCTATAAAAAACATCTTGACCTTCCGGTTACTGGAAGCTTTACAATAGACCTATACACGATCAGCAGCCGGAAAGGAGCACACGCTACTTGATGACGATCGGTCAATTCAGCGAGCGAACCGGGATGAAGCCGAAGACGCTTCGTTATTACGAAGAAACCGGACTTCTCGTGCCGGCCGTACGGCTCGCCAACGGCTACCGCCAATATGCGGACGAGCAGATGGAGACGGCGCAGCTCATTCACAGCTTGCGTCAGGCCGATGTCAGCATGGCAAGCATTCAGAAGTTTTTGGCCGCATCCCCGGAGCAAAGGGAAGAGCTGCTCGCCCATTGGCGGGAGGAGGCTTCCGCCAAGCTGCTGTCGATTCAGGTCGCGAATCAGTTCTTGAACGGCCTGAACCCGCACACGAAGCGGATTCACCTCGTTCATTGGGATCGTCCGAAGCAATTGGCGTGGCGCGTGCTTCCTGAAGAGGAGATGCCCCTGGACTTTGCGAGTACTGCGGATCGGCTGCATGCCGATTTGACCACGAGCGGCTTTACGGCGGGGGAACGCTCGGCTTACGTCCGCTTTCCCGAAGATGGCGACGGCCGTATCGTCCGCAGCGAAATCGGCTTCGTGCTTGACGAGACGAAACCGCTTCCGAGCAGCATCGCGAGCCAATCGGAAGTGCATCTCGCGGCGTGGCGGCTTGAATCGCATCCGTCGACGTTGTTCGCGACAATGGAGTGCAATCCTGATATGCCGCTGCCTTGCCGGCCGATCTTCGCCGCGATCCGCCAGTTCGGCTTTCGTCCGGTCGGGACACCGCTGCGCAAATATGCCGCTTTTATGGCCAAACGTTATGTGCTGATGGTTCCTGTTGTTCGTTATGAATTCAAGGGAGAGTGAGCTCCATGTCGACGAAAACCGCTAATTTGCGAATCCACGCTTTGCACGAGTTTTATTTCCCGGTGACCGACATTTCGGCTTCGACCTCCTGGTATGCAAGCCATCTCGGCATGCAAGTCGTGAGCCAAGGCGCTGCGCGAGCCACGTTGCGGCTCGAAGAAGGGGCGCTGCTGACGCTTGTCGCGTCGGAGCAGCTCAACCGGTACGACTCCGTGCCGATCAACATGAAAGCGCACGATGCCCGCACGTTTCATGAACGTCTTGTCCGCGGCGGCGTTCGCGCGAAGGAGCCGGAAAATTGGCACCACTACGTCGATTTTGACGTCTACGATCCCGATGGCAACCCGTTCAACATCATCAGCGAACCCGCATTCCGGGTTACGCCGAACAATCTGTTCCGCATCGACGGCATCTTTCTCGGCGTCGCGGATTACGACCGTGCGCTCGCGTGGTATAGCGACATATGGGGCGCGGACCTCGAATATGCGTTCACGCACCCCACCGAATCGCTGCCCGAAGCTCGGTTTGCCTGCTTCCGCGGCGTGCCGTTTTCGCTCGTGGAATCGCCGGCATCCCGGCTCATTCACCGGGTATGCGAGTTCCGCACAAGCGACGCGGCGGCGGATCACGCGTTTCTGCGCAGCAAAGGCGTTAGAGTCAGCGATCTTCAGACGGGAGAAGGCGCGATCTCGTTTGCTTTTTACGATATGGACGAGAACGAATTAGGCGTGAAGGAGTTCGGGGACACTGCACAGTTCTAGAGGTAAAATCTATGAGCGAAAGGCGGAATTTTGTTGATCAAAGGAATCCAAGTCGTATTTATGCCCTCTCGCGATATCGAAGAATCGAAGATTTGGTATGAACGCAATTTAGGACTAACCTGGAATGAGTGGGTGATGATCGTACCTAATGGGGCACCTATATTTTTCGTGGAATCGAACGAGAACTGGAACTACAAAGACGAGAAGGGGAAAGAAATCGCCGTTCTTTCTTTCACGGTCGAGGATGCTTTGAAGCTGCATCGACAGTTGAAAGACAACGGGGTTCTAATCGAGGAACAACCCAGGAATATCCCGGGAATCGGCCTGGAGTTCACGTTTTACGATCCAAGCGGCAATTTATTGATGGTGACGCAGCCGGAATAAAAATCCGCATAGCCGCATCATATTTCTTTAAATTGAGGAGGAACATCCCATGACAGAACAAGTTAAAGCTAAAATTGAAAACTCGCTAACGGTGCTGTTAGTTTCCGACCTGGAGAAGTCAAAGGCTTATTACGAGCAAGCACTCGGCTGCGAGGTCAATGACTTCTGGGCGATCCGCGATAACTTCGGGCTTGGCTTCAAGCTGATTCAGGCGGCCGACCCGCAGGATGTCAAACCGAACAAAGGAACGTGGAATACATACGCGTACGTCCGGGATTTTCAAGAGCTTGACGCTTTGTATGCGGAATTTAAGGCAAGCGGAGCCCATATCGCCGATGAGCCTGTTGTTTCCGAATTCGATTGGGGAGCCTGGAAAGAATTTTCGGTTCGCGACCTGGACGGGTACGTCATCGGCTTTGGATCGGGCAAGAAGAACTAGAGTTTATATATCTTATCCCATCCAACCCACTCCAATCCAAAAAAAGGATCCGGTGAGCAGCAAGCATGAAACGCTTCCTGTCGCTGGATCCTTCTTTGTAGCGCCTCGGCCGTCAGCCGATCTGTTCCGCTAGATATCGCTGCCCTCCGCGCTTGGAGGCAGCTGCGGCTTCGACGCCGGCGAAGGGGCTTGCGGCGCCTCGGCCGGCAGCGCCTTGCGGGCAGCTGCGCGCGGGCTATCCGATCCGGCTGCGCCCACCTTCTGCGTCAGCCCCTTGATGATGCCCTCTACGTCGATGCCGGATACGCTCTTCAGCATTTCCGGCGCGGTCGCCATGAGCTGCGTCACGTAGTTGCTGACGCGGGCGGCGCCTTCGCCATTGCCCGTATCGACGACGGTCAGCTTGTCGATCGAAGCGAGCGGCTCCGCGATTTTGCCAGCCAGCTCAGGCAACATCTTGACGATGATGTCCAGCACGGCCGCTTCGCCGAACTTCTGGAACGCCTCGGCGAGCTTCTCCTTCGCTTCCGCTTCGGCAAGGCCGCGCAGCCGGATGACCTCCGCCTCCGCCGTACCGCGCGCCCGCTCGGCATCGGCGATCGCCTGGCCCTCGAGCCGCTTCTGCTCGGCCACGGCTTTGGCCTCCGCCTCAATCGCGTATTGCCGTGCGTCCGCTTCGCGCATTTTACGCGCTTTGTCCGCTTCCGCCGCCTGCTCGACCGCATAACGGTCGGCGTCGGCCTTCTTCTTCACTTCCGCGTCGTATTGCTTCTGACGAACTTGGATTTCCTTCTCCTGCAGGTCGATTTCGCGTTCCTTGCGGACGAGCTCCACCTTCATCTGCTCCTCGACCATCGTTTGCTTCGCGCGAGCTTCTTGAATGTGATACGCCTGATCCGCTTCCGCTTTGGCGGTATCCTGCTCCCGCTTGAAGGACGCTACCTTCAGCTCCTTCTCCTTCGCCGCTTCGGCGATGTTCGTGTCGCGAAGCAGCTCCGCCTTCTGCCCTTCCTCTTCGGCGCGCGCCTTCTGGATCCGCGAGTCCCGCACCGCCTCCGCCTCGGCAATGTCCGCGTCCCGCTTCACCGCGGCGATTCGCGGCTTACCGAGCGCGTCGAGATATCCGTGCTTGTCGCGGACGTCTTTGATCGTGAAGGAGACGATCTGCAGCCCCATTTTCTTCAAATCGCGCGCCGCCACGCCTTGCACTTCCTGCGCGAATTTATCGCGGTTGCGGTACACTTCCTCCACCGTCATCGAGCCTAGAATGGACCGAAGGTGGCCCTCAAGCACTTCCTGCGCTTCCGCTTTGAGCGATTCGATCGGCTTGCCCATGAATTGCTCGGCCGCGGTCGCGACATCCTCGACGGAGCTGCCGACCTTGATGATCGCCACCCCATCGGCGAGCACCGGCACCCCTTGCTCGGTGTACACTTCCGGCGTTGACACATCCAGCTTCAGCGACTGCAAGGAGACGAGCTCCACCCGCTGAAAAATCGGCCAAATGAACGCCCCGCCGCCGCGTACGATTTTGATTTTGCGGCCGGATTCGTCACGCGAAATATTTTTGCCGCCAAGAAACGAACCCGTAATGATCATTGCCGCGTCAGGCCCCACCGTTTTGTAACGGGCCCAGAACGCAAGTCCAAGAACGATAATGACGCCAACGACAATCAGTGGAACGAGTAAAAAATCCGGAATTTCTGACATACTGCTCATCCTCCTTTGATTGGATCGCCGAGAGCGGAAACGTAGAGAGTGTCGTCCTTCACTTCAACGACGACAACGCGGGTACCGGTGTCAATGTACTGACGCTCGAAGCTGGCCGCGATTTGGTTCGTATTGCCCGCGCCGACCCGTACCAGCACCTCGCCATACCCGCTTGACGGAATGGCTACCGTCACCTCTCCGATTTTTCCGCTTAGCTCGTAAATCGAGAACCCGGTTGAATTTTCGCTGTTTTCCATCGGTTTAACATAGAAGAAATAAATGAGCGCAGCAATGAAGACAGCAATGACGATCGACAGCAGCAGCGTAAGCGCCGGTCCGATGGAAGCGTATTCCGTCAGCAGCACGCCCGCGCCGCCGAATCCGGCTATTCCGCTCATCAGCACCATCGGCTTCAGCACGTCCAGCGACAAAAAGTCTAGCACACCGTCGAGCACATGACTGATCAAATCGCCGAATACGACGCTGACTAACGCATACAACCCGCCTATGGCGAGGCACGACCAGAACAGTCCGACCATAATACTCCTCCTGTCCCAAAATTCAACTCTTCAGTAGTTTATACGCCAATTTCGGCTAATCGTTTCACAGAAAATTAACGGACCGGCATATAATGAAGCTCGTTATCGATCTCCCACCGATCCCGAAAAATCAGCCTATCGTTTCGTTCACTCTGTTCGCTCCGTGCAGCCACCGGCTCCCGCCAATCGGTATCTTCAATAGCTCCGTTAATCAGATTAAGCTTTTTATACAAAGGGTGCAGCTTGACCGGCGCCGCTTCCACCTGCTTGTGCAGCTCGTACTCCCGCAGTACGACTTGAGCTTCATCCGGCAGCCACTGCACGATTTCGATATGTCGGTTCGATTTAGGCTTTACCTTGACGCGGTGAAGAAGCTTACCTCGCGAATCGAAAAAATCAAAGCCTTGCGGCGCGATTTCGACGTATTCTCCGCCATTGGCGCTGACGATATGGTCTTCGCTTTCGTCAAACGTATAACCGTGCGCGGTATATTTGCTGTCCGGACTCCATTCCAGCGGATAATAAAAGTCGTATTGTTTTCCGTTCGGAATCGGTTTCCGGTTTAGCTGCATGCCGTCCAGATCATACAGATTGGCACGGTATTCAACAATTTCGCCGTTCGGAGAAACATGTACGTCAATAAATGGCCAATCGTTTGGAAACAGGCGCTCAAGCTTTTTGGATGTTCGGTTTTTTAAGTCGAATTTCCAAGCACTTCCTTTGTACATAAAAAGCATCATTACGTCTTTTGATTCGTTCAGCCAGGAGTTTGCCAAATGATCTGCCGGTTCTCCGCGAAATATATCGTCAAACAAAACCTCCTGTTGTCCGTCGGTTACGTCCAGCGTTTGAATCGAGTACTTCAGGGTGTTATCCGCTTCGCTCCCGCGTGCCGAGATATAAATCAATCGCCGGTCATCGATATAGCCAAACACGCCAACGATCGAATCGATATCGTAATCGTCTCGGACATCCGCTCTTGCAAGCAAATATTGCCGCAGCTCTTTTGTTTCCGGGTTAAAAACGACCGCATCCTTCCGGTATGGTGCCGGTTCGTTTGACCGTAATGACCGCCGAATGACATGTACGATGAAATTCGAATTATTGTCTGCCGGAAAGACGGATTGGGTCACCGCCTCGCCATCATGCACAATTTGCATATCTTGCTCCGATTCGGCAAGCGAAAGCTTTAACTCTTGCTCCAATGTGCTTCTCGAAGGATTCGAGGAATCCTCCGGATTTGGTTCGGCTGCTTTATCCGGCGGATGGTCCGGTTGCATGGAAGGTTTTGTTGTTTCGTGGACCAGGAGTTTTCCATCTGTCCGCTGATCCGTTGCCGCAGGCAGCATGGCATAAACTGTTACCCCGATCGCTACTGCGGCCAAAGCCGCAAGCCACAAGACCCGTCTTTTGTTATTTTCCAAGCATCTTTCTCTCCTTTGCCCTTGAGACGACCATAATATGGTATTATACGTCAAATAGATGGTCTGATGGGAAAATTCATTATATTTTTACGGTGGCGTGGAAAACATAAGAAAAGCTTCTATCGAAGTCCTTCCAAGGATGAGCGAACGCGTTATAGCGGAAGCTTATTCTTGGTAAAGAAAGTTCTCTTTCGCTTGAATGCTTCAGCGAACTAAAGCTTTCTTTATCGTTAAGAAACGCGTTCTAATCTCAATCCCATTTTCGGAGAAAGGGGGAGCAACACGCCATGGTCGGAAAAAATCCATCCAAGCAGCAAGAAGAAGCGCGGGCCGCGCAAGCGCTGGCAGACCGTACCGGAAGAAACAAAGAGGCGGCAAGAGACATGCAGTCTGACGCCGACCGAGCTGCCGTACCTAAACACGGCCAATAAATAAACGGGTTCGTGCAGCGTGAAGCTTTCGAAGCCGTTTTGCAGACGCAAAACGTGGAGGAGGAATGAACTTGAGCAACGGCAAAGACAGAATGCTTCCGATATCGGGCGAAAACGTCGATGTCGACGGAATATACAAAAACGACTGGGGCCGGGAAGAAGAGCTGATGCGCGGTCAAGTGTTCCCTGCCGATCCCCAGCTGGGGACGACCGCATGGGAGCTTGTCCGTTTCACGTACGACAACCACCACATGGGCGAAACGGACATCCGGCTGCGCCACGAAAAAGCCGAAGGCCAAGCCGGAGGCGGCGGGGAAAGCCCCCGCAAACATATCGACCGCGGAGACAAATAAACCGCGCTTATTGTCGGAGCAAGCACGCGCTGCCAACACGACATGTGCGGCACGGAAACGGGACAAGCTTAGTGCCAGAGATGCACAGCTTGTCCTGTTCGGCGTTGAAATGCATTCTCTGGTAATATGACCACGAGATGTAATTTCATGACCTTGCGCATGACCCGGCTCACTGGGGCATATGACTGTTTTTCAATTATGATGGTCGTGTACGTCATTATTGAAAGGAGAGTCTTCATGCCAGTCCGTTCACCAGCTCGTAAAAAAACGTTTCGCGCGCTGCTCGGCGCGCTGCTTGTTTCCTCGATTGTCGCAGCGCCGATGACTTACGCCGCAAGCCCGGATGCCAAAACGTCCGCGTCCGGACCAACCGATCCCAAAGAGGTGGAAGCGTTCGCCGACCAATTTTTCAACCAGCCTCAGATCAAAGATCAATTAACCGGAGCAACGTTCGTCGTCGTGAAAGACGATCAAGTGCTGCTCAAGAAAGGTTACGGCTACGCCGACATAGCGAAAAAAACGCCGGTTGATCCCGACTCCACCGTATTTCGAATCGCGTCCATTTCCAAATCGTTTACGGCGACGGCAGTCATGCAGCTTGCCGAACAAGGCAAGATCGACCTGGACCAAGACATTCAGTCGTACTTGGGCGATTTGCGGATCACGAACAAAACGGATCAACCGCTCGCAATGAAGCATTTGCTGACCCATACAACCGGGTTCGATTATACGGAAGCCGCTTTCCTCGACAATATCCCGACCGATTTCGATTATCCGCTGGATCGGTTCGTGAAATCGTACGCGCCGACCGTCGTACGCAAACCGGGCGAAGCATACCGATACGACAACTACGGCTTCTCCCTGCAAGGATACATCGTCCAGAACGTCTCCGGCCAGCCCTTCCAGCAGTATGTGGCAGATCATATTTTCAAGCCGCTTGGCATGAACAGCACTTATTTTCAAATTACGCCTGAAAATCGCGATCGGCTGGCCGTCCCTTATAATGCGATCAAACAACCGATCGACCAATACGGGTCCGCACCGACAATTTCGCCGGGCGGGGGCATGTTATCCACCGGCGGCGACATGGCGAAGTTTATGATCGCGCACCTGAACGGCGGAAAGTTCGGAAATGAGCGAATACTGAAAGAAGAGACCGCCAAAACGATGCACCAATTGCAGCATGGGATCCATCCGAAGCTGCCGGACGGGGCCTACGGCTTCGAGACGTTTTACCAAAGCCATAACAACGGCCAGCTCGTCATCGGCAAAGGAGGAGATTTGCCGGGCTTCCATTCGTGGATGTGGCTGATGCCGGAGAAGAAGGTCGGCGGGTTTATCGTCTTCAATAGAGACGGCTTCGATTTCCGCGAGGCGTTGTATCAAGCCTTCATGGATCATTATTACCCGAAACCGGCGGAAACAAAAACGGATTTCAAATTATCCGATCGGGAGCTGGCGCGTTTCACGGGGGTTTACAGGGATCTGCGCGTACCGCTTTGGACGTTCCAGGTTAAGGCGTCCAAGGACGGCCAGCTGATTGTCGATGATTTGTTCGGCAATCATAAACTTCGCCCGATCGAGCCGCTGCTGTTCGAAGACGAGGATGGGAAACAAGCGGGCTTCAAGGAAAACCCGGACGGCACCGTCGCTTTTATGTACTACAACAAACCGGACAGCTGGGCGGAAAAGCTGCCGGAGCCGATACCGTTCCGCGATGTCAAGCAAGACAACCCTTATGCCGAATCGATTTATCTCATGCTGCAACTCGGCTTTATTGGCGAGTCCGAGGACGGCTTATTCCATCCCGGGCAGCCGATCACGCGAGCGGAATTTATCGCTTGGATCATGCGCGCTACGGGGATATCCCCTTCCGCGCAGCCGGGCGCATTCGCCGATCTGGCCGGCAGTCCATACGCCGCAGCCGTTCAAAGCGCGGCTGCTCTCGGGATTGTGAAGGGTACGTCGGAGCAAGCGTTTGAGCCGGACAAACCGATTTCCCGCCAAGAAGCGGCGACGATCGTATGGAGGGTGGCCCAATATTTCGTTGGCCTGCCGCCGCACGAAGCATCGCTGGGCGGCGAAACGGATGCTTGGGCCGTCGAGGGCGTCAAATTTGTTGTCGCCAAAGGGATGTATGGCCCTGAAGTCAAACCGGGCGAAGGCGGATCGGTCGATTACAAGTCCAAGCAGCCGATGCTTCGGCAGGAAGCGGCCGCCATGCTGAACCTGTTTTCCAAAAACCTGCTTTTGGGCGGTTAAGCGGCTTGAGCTGAATTGAAGTAAAGCCGCAGCGCATTGTGAAGTACTGTGGCTTACTTTATGGGCGCATCCCAAAATAATCGTTGACGTTATCCCAATATGCAGCGCACGTTTCTTGTTTCTGCGCCGTCAGTTGGTTCAAATCCCACCCGCCTACGCCGCCCCGTTCGATATCCCCTTCGATCAGGAGCAGCATCCAGGCCGAAAAGACGGCGGCGAACAAATGGTACCGCCTAAGGAAATCGTCGGAGTATCCTTTCCATCCGTGCACTTCGCGGGCCTTGACGTAAACGAGTATCGCCCGGCGCCGCGAGCCCGGCGTCATCGTCTTGCGGTACAATGGGTGCGTCATATCGATCAAATGATACAAATCCCAAAACGCCGAATTGCGATGGGCGTGCTCCCAATCGAGCACGACGAGCTCGCCTGTATCCGGCGCGAGTGCGTAATTGCCTTGATGAAAGTCGCCGTGCGACACGACGATTTCCCCGATGAGCTGTTTGCCCTGATCATGCACCGCAGCCATAAACGATTCAAATCCGCGCTCGCATCCACCCTCCGCACATCCGGACAAAACGCGGCGCAGCTGTTCCTCTTGCCGCAGCACAGTGTCCGCTACGGCGGATACTGAAGGCTTGTGTCCCGCATAATGCCCGGGAACCGCTTCTAGTGGAAGCCGGTGCCATTCTGCAATGGCCCGTGCCGCTTGAAGCAGCGCTTCCTCGGAGCCGTCGTGCTCGAGCCGTCCTACATCCTCGAATAACTGCCAGTAGCTGGCCGGCTCCTCGTGCGGGGCATGAGCCAACAGTGCGGGATAACGGATCGAGGGAGCGAGCCGCGGCAGCAGATGGCGGTAAAGCCAAGGCTCTCTTCCCAACGTCTCCGCATTCGTCAGCGGCTTGAATATATAAGAACACACCGGGCCCTTCGATATCAGCTTGATGCGCTCCACTGTTTTTCCGTTCATCCCCGTGTACAGCGGCTCCCTGTCCGATAACAACCGTTCATCCAAGGTGCCGTCCGGCAGCACAAAAGAAGCGTCGAATTCCGTATTCATGCGGCCTTACCCTCGCTTCTTCATGAGCGAGAGCAGCCACCAGCGCCACTCCGAACGCCGCTTGTACTTCGGCAGCATGCGGTACACCTGGACGCATTCCTGGTACGCACGCGCTGCGTCCGCACCGCGCCCGAGCTGTTCATAGAGCTGCCCTAGACGATAATAGGCCTCGCAAGAGGACGACTGGATCGCACGAAACTTCTCGAGATAATCGAGCGCACGCGCCACATCGGTTTTTGCCAGCGCTTCCGCCAGGCGCAAATACGGCTCGCCGTAACGGACCCTCTCGTTCAGCTTTAAGCTGTCCAGAATCAAAGCTTCCCCCTGCTGCAAATCGCCCAGCTTGAGCCGGCACAAGCCGGTTTCATACAGTACCTCCGGCGATTCGTCCATGACGGGAAGCGCTTGCTCCAAATACGGCAGCGCTTCGGCGTAACGTTTTTTCTCGATCAGAAGATGAGCAAGCTCTACCTTCGCGGACGTGTCATGCGGACTCAATTGAAGTTGCTGCTTCAGCTTTGCGATGCGCCGCCCCACTTGAAACGGGCGAAACAAATTCGGGAGCAGCCCAACGTACCTTCGATCTATGAAATATAAAATGACAAGCAGAACGAGCAATGCAATAAAAGGATTGCCGAGAATGCGCCATAACAAAATAAAAATAAAAAACTTGAACATGCCGTCCCTCCACGATCAACATCTCGTATAAACCCACTTTACCAAAAAAAGGAGCCCACCGCTACAAATTGGACTTTCGGATCGCCTGATTGATGATTTCCGACAAAACAAGCCCGATCGCAATCGCCCCGGAAATCATAAAAGCTTTGGCTCCGAGCTGCACCGCCGCATCGTAACGGTTTTCCACCACATTCCGCATCGCGTCGTATGCAATGCCCCCGGGCACAAGCGGGATAATTCCCGCTACGCTGAAGACGATGATCGGCGTCCGGTACAATTTCGCGAAAATTTGGCTGACGACCGTGACCAACACGGCGGCGACCAACGTCGCAATTACGGCGTTCCCCGAAACCAGCATCAGCAACGTGTACGCCAACCACCCGAGCATGCCGACCAGACCGCTTTGCACGAAAGTCCGCCTCGGCACATTAAACATAATGCCGTAAGCGGCGCAGGCGATTAAGCTTACTGCAAGCTGTTCTACGATCATAGCATGTCCTCCTTGCCCCATTTACAAGTAAAAAGAAATGACAAAGGCAATCCCTGCGCCTATCGCAAAGGCGGTCAAAAACGCTTCCGCCCCCTTCGATATGCCGGATACGAGATGGCCGGCCATCAGATCCCGAACCGCATTCGTAATAAGCAAGCCCGGTACAAGAGGCATGACGGAGCCGATTATAATTTTATCCAAATCGCGCCCGAGTCCCGTTTTCACGAACAAAAACGACACCGTTCCGATCACCAGCGAAGCAAAAAACTCGGCAAAAAACTTGATCCGCATAAGACGCTGAACATAAATCAAAAAGGTATACCCGCATCCGCCCGCAAATAAGGCCGGGATCACATCGCCCCACGTACCCTGGAACATGATCAAAAAACTTCCGCTCGCGACCGCCGCCGCCAGGATTTGGACCCAAATCGGATAAGCCAGGTTGGCGGATTCGATACTTTGAAGCTGCTTGTACGCTTCGGCAGCCGACAATTCCCCGCTGCTGATTTTCCGTGAAATGTCGTTGACGAGCGTGACCTTCTGCAAATCGGTCGACCGCTCCGAAATGCGGATTAACCGGGTTGTCGAAGCCGGCGCGTCCATCGCAAAAAGGATTCCCGTCGGCATGACGAAGCTATGGGAATCCCGAATGCCGTACGAGGCCGCTATGCGCATCATCGTATCCTCGACACGGTACGTTTCGCCGCCGCTTTGCAGCATGATTTTTCCCGCCAATAAACAAATTTGCGCAATTTGATCGTAATCATGAACCGGTTGATCCGTCGCTTGGTCCATCGCCGCTCTCTCCTCATGCCAAGGTTCTCAAGATGTTCGCTATAGTTCAAGTATAGCACGGACGGACCTGCTTATTCTGCCGCAAATCCGATATCCGCGAATTTTGGCGGCCGTCCGGTTAAAAAAGGGTATTCCCAGCCTTGCTTGGCTCTAGGAATACCCTTAAGTTTATTGAATGTTATTGCCTGTCATGTATAGCAGATCGAGCATCTTGCCGATCATCGCCGCGGCTTCCTCGCGGGTGATACGGTCGTCCGGCCGGAACGTGCCGTCCGGGTAGCCGCTCAAAATGCCGCTTGCCTGAAGCGATAAAACGTGCGCTTTGGCCCATGCCGGGATTTTGGCTTCGTCCGCGAACGGCCTCCGCCCTGCTGCGTCAGGCGTTTCGAGCATGCCTTCCAGCATACGCCCGATGACCGCTGCCGCTTCGGCCCGTGTAATCGGACGCTGCGGTTCCAGGTACGACGCGCCGTTCTTCGTCGTGCCGCCGAACCATTGCTTGCCGACCGCAGTCGCCATGTACGCCCGTGCCCATGTCCCGACCTTGCCTCTGTCCGCGATCGTATCCGCCAGCGGCTCCGTCGTTACGGGCACATCGCTCGCAGCAACGAGCAACTTGGCGAATTCCTGGCGCGTAATCGCACGCATCGGCTGGAACAAGTAGTCTCCGGCTTTCGCCTCCCCGCTCACGATGCCGATCGAGGCGAGACGGTATACGGCATCGTTCGACCACCGTTCCTTCATGTCGGCGAACGTCCGCAGCTTGCCGTTCGTGGCCAGCGCGTACTTACTGAAATGCGGCAGCTTCGCTGTGATCGTGCCCTCGATCGGGTTGATTTGCCCGCCGATGCACTCCCAGCGCGCCTTCCGGTCGTTGAACCAGTAGATGGCGAGCTGATTCAAATCCCCAACCGAGGCCAAATCGAACTTGATCGTTAATGTCGCCGGCTGGTCAAGCCGAACCGGCTTATCGAACTTGAACTCGTAAATGTTGCCCGCGATATGAAGCCCGCCGGATTCGTATTTGGCCGTGTCTTCGATAACGCCTGCGCCTACCCCGGTCGAATCCTTGAACTTTTGTTTGCGAATTCTCAGCGTTGCCTTGCCGTCGATCGAAAGAACAGTATCCTTGTCCTCCGACAATCCGGCGAAGGCAACAAACTTCACGTCCCGCTCGCGTTCGATGATCGACTTGAGCAGCTCCATCAGCGGATCGGTCTGCTGTCCGGTCCCGCCTGATGCCGTTCCGCCGGCAGCGCCGCCGGTAACGCCGCCGCCATTGCCCGTACCGGGACCGCTGCCGTTATTCCCGCCGTCGTTACCTCCGCCTCCGGGCGGCTTGTACCATTCGTTGTATTCATCGTCTGTCGGCTTGCCCGGATCAACGGGACCGGTCGATACCGCTTTGACGATCATCGTATTTTCCAGCGCATAATCCTTGGACAGGTGATAAGCCGCCTTCACGACAAGCTCGCCCGGCTCCGCGGCGGTCAATCGGCCGTCCTTCGTCAGCGTGCCGTTGTTCTCCCCGAACAGGATGCTCCAATCAGCCAATTGCTCGTCGATCACGTAGGAGTTACCCTTCGCATCGTATCCGACGAGCTCGAATGCTTGCTTCTGCCCGACCGGAAGCTCCATCCGGCCTGCCGACGCGCCGCTTCCTGACGTCGCAAGGGTACTTGTTCCGGACACAGCCGCGGAAGCTTTGGCTGGATCGACGGCGCGGATTTCCACCCTTGTGAGCTCCTTAACCGCCTGATTGAAAGCTTTGGACTCGTACACGGACACATTGCCCGCCGCATCCTCGGCGGCGACGGTTATCGTCTTGTTCAAATATCCGTCCGTCGGCAGCTCCTTCATGAACGACCCCGTCGGGTCCGGTTCCGCCGGCTCTCCGTTCACGGTAACATGGCTGCCCGGCTCCGACGTTCCTTTCACGACGATGACTTGCTTGCCGCCGGGTCCGATTTCGACGGTTTCCATGCTTTCGATTTTTAAATCGGGCGCTTGGGTGTCGGATATGATGCGGACGCTGGAAACCGACGAATCGCCGTCCTTGTTGATGCCGGCAACCGATACGATGTTGGCGCCCTCTGCCAAGTCAATCGTTTCCCGCCATCCCGACTCAAGCTGCCGCTCGCCCCGGCTCTTCACGATGTCGCCGCCCACGCTCACCGTCGAGCGGATCGACTGGTCGGACTTCATGACGAGCTCGGCCGCATTCGCGCTCACGATATACGCCGTTTGCCCTTGGGCATCCTTCGTCGTCCGCGCGGGTTCACCGTTTGCGCCAAGCACACTGAGCACGATTTTCGCCGGTTTCGCTTCCGGCAAGTACGCCGCCGCGGATGTCGTCGGCTCGCCGAACACTTTGACACCGTTCACGATCGTATAAGGGGCAACGGCGATTCGATACTTGCCGCCTGGCTTGATGCCGATCGTCTGCCCGGTGTTGTCGTCGTCGACCGTTCCGCCGATGATCGCTTCGGTCCTGTCCCCGCCTTCCGCTTCGATGGCTCCCGCGTCCTTCAACGGCTGGCCGCTTTCGTCCAGCACCTGCAAATAATATCCTGCCGGAGCATCGGCCGAACCGGACGAGCCTGCTTTCGTCCAGCTCGCGCGGAACAATCCGTCGCCCGCAGGCTCCAGCTTCACTCCCGCCAATGCGCTCGGCTGATGAGGGTTCACGATGGAAACCGAACCGTCGGCATACCGGCTGCTATAGTTCGTGCCGTCCTTGTACAACACGGTTCGGACGTAATACGTTCCGCTCGCCAGCGTCTCCGGCAGCTCGATGTCCGCCGTTCCTTCGCTTGCCTCCAGGCCGTCGACCAGCTTGCGGCCGGGATCGACCGTATTATCGCCGCTCAAATAAATCGCGACCTTGTCGCCCGTGGATGTATGCGCCGCTTGCCAGTCTACGGTCAATCGGTGCGAGTCTGCCGCATCCGCGGTTACTTTCGCGCCGGTCAACGCAGGCGTTGCTTCGACGCCCATCAACTTCCATTCGACGGGTTTGTCCGAGGACAGCGTCCATGTCCCTTGCATCGGCTTCTTGAAGGAAACGTACATGCGCCGCTCCAGCGTCCCGGATTCGCTTTCGTCCGCAGGAATTTCTTGGACAAGGTAGTTGGCCTCCGCCCCGTCCTTCTTCAGCGCATACGGATTTCCTTCCGGATCGCGAATCTCGAGCTTTGGCGCATCGCCTTGATATTTCACTTCCATCAGCGCATAATCCCGTACATCCGGATTCGACGCATCGATCGTGAACGTATCGCTTGTCACGCCTGACGAGCTGATCGACGCCTTGCCGCGAGGAACCGACTTACCGGACGAACTCGCAACGGGCACCATATTGGTCCCGAAGGACATAACGCCCGATCTTGCTCCGCTCTCCGAGTCGTAATGAACCATGCGGCCGATGCCTTCCTCGGGCTGCAGCATCATGTCCGAAAGCCCTCTTGAGGCGATCTCCGCTTCTTTGCTTCCCCACTTGTATTTGAAGCCGACCGGGATGCCGATCACCTCCACGGAGCCGTACACCTCTTCCGTGCTCAGTTCGATTTGCGCGCCGGCAAGCTGAAGGCCGCCGACGAGCGGAATCTTCTTCGGCACGTATATTTTCACCCAGCCGCCGCCCGAAAGGGAGACCGGACCGAAGATGCCGTTCTTGGAGGAATCGAATTCGAGCATGGCGTGCACATTGCCTTTGATAATGTCCAGGATGTTCAGCGTCGCGCCCATTCTCGCGGCGACCGCAAAGCGGTCCAGCGAATCTTCGACGAGCACGCTGCCGTACACTTCCTCGAACAGATCAAGCTTCATCACCTGCAGCTTGCCGGAAAATTCGATGCCGCGCAGCGACATTTCGACCGTCACGTCGTCGCCGCCGATCACCTTGGCGATTTCGAAACCGCCGATGAACACCAGCTTGAGCGGCGGCAGGACGTTATAATTGCCGGTCGCCGTATCGTATAAGTTTTTGAAACCGCCGCCGCCCTTCGTAATATACGCGAGAACGTACGGAGGAACGAGCGGAATGCCCGGCTGCCCGCCGACGGTAAAGATGAGATTGTCCGGTATCGGCACATTGCTCTCCGTAAAACGCAGCGTTAGCAGACCATGCACCTCAACCACCTTGAACTTGACGTCAGCCTCGATCTCGTATTTGCGGCTGAACGTATCGACAAGCACCCGGCCCTTGGCGCCGAAATCCATGCCCGGCACGATGCCCGCCGGCAGTTGAGCCTGCCCTTCGGCATGGAGGCCCAGGAAGCCGAACTCGTTGGCAGGTCCGAAGAGATCGGCTTGCTTCCGAGTGCCGAATTTGGCTTCTTGCAAATTGACGCCGAACTTCAGTTTATCGGCATCGTCCTTGCCTTTGCCGACCCCGATGCCAAGCCCCATCGAACCGCTGAACGAAACCGATTTGTCCCCGATCGTCGCCATCCGGATGTTGACGGGAAAATAACCGATAATATTCATGTACGGCAGCCCTTGCAGCATCTCCCATTTCACGACGATCGGTTCTTGGCCGTCTTTCGGCTCCAGCTCATACCGTTTCCCGTCCGTCAGCTTCATGTTGAACGGCCCCTTCTCGAACGGAAGGTTCGGGATCGAAAGCGCGCCATTGCCGGAAATATCGACGTAACCGGGCTTGCCGCCGGCTGCGGCGATTTTTTGGATCGTTATTTTTTGCGAAGCGCCGCCGTATATTTCCTCGGCCATTCGATCCCGGTTATATTGAATCACGGAATTGATCGTCGCCGTCGTGTCGATCTCGTATAGGTCTCCGGACTGCTTCACTTTGCCGCGGATTTCCATCAAGATGCGCTTGTTGGTCTTTTGCTTGAACTCGGCCAGCTTTTGCTCGTTTTCGACCGCCTCGACGCCGTACGTTTTGTCGTCTCCCACGACGAGCAGGATGCCGTAGCTGCGCGACTTATATTTCTCCTCCAGCGTGAATTCGATCTTGCTTTCGAATTTGCCGTATTTCCCCGCGTCCAACGCGATGATATACGTCCCCGGATCCGCTTTGATCGCGAACTGGCCCAAGGCGTCGTCAATTTTCACGCTTAACCGGTTATCGTCGATGATGCTGATGCTCGAGCGCGAAAGCGGAATGCCGAGCCTGTCCTTTTCCCTTACCAGCTCCACCTTCAAGTCGGCGAACCCTTTCAGCAGCTCGAATCCTTTGCCGCCGAGCGTGATCGTCGGGCTTGTGTCGAGCGTGTAAATTTTGTCCGGTAGCGCGCTCGTGACCTGCACCGTCGGCAATTCGCCGGTCAACGCCGGCAAAATCACATAGCCCGCCTGAAGAACCTCTTCGCCGCCGTCCGCCTGAACGCTGACCCGGAATTGCGGAGCTTTATAGCTCGATTGCGGCTTCGCCTTCACCTTCCAGGTCACCGTCCGGGTCGCGTTTACCGCAATGTCTCCGACGAGCTGACTCGAAGGCTGTCCGTCCGCCAGCTCCAGCTCGTCCGGCAGGCCGAGCCTCGCAACGACGTTTTTCAGCGGCACAGCCCCTGTCGTGGCGTTGTCGATTTCCATCGCGACGTCGAACGGCTGCTCGACGTAATTGTTTTTCGCTCCGTTCACCGTTAGCTGTTTCGGAGCAACCAACTGCGTTGCATACTTGGCTTGCGTCAGCGATGTCGAAAAGCTGCCCATGCCGTAATAAGTTTCGAACGTCTTCGTATCGCCCGGAGCGATCGACATCGGGTCCCAGTATAGGGCGACGGCGCTGTCCGCGCTGCCGTATTCGTTCATCGCGTTCGTGAAATCCAAATCGCGGTTGACCGCATAGTCCCATTTGGTCGCGGAAATGCCTTCCCAATGGGCGATGATCATTTTGCTCGGGCTGATGTTGCCCCAACCCTTCAGGAAACCGTAAGCCGTCACCTTCGGCACGAGCGGATCGTCGGCCGCCTTCCAATAATAAGGCATGCTGCCGCCTTCGATCACCGTTTCCTTATGGATGAACCGGCTGTCTCCGGACACGGTGACCGGCGAGGCGTCCTGCGGCCCCAGCATCGTGTCGAGCAGGATGCGGGAGCCGACTTGAACGTTTTTCGCCGTCGTATTTTTCACCTGGTACGAAATTTTGACGTTGCCGACATTCGGATTTGCCGTGTCCTCAACAAGCGCCAGCGTTTGCGTAATCTCCAGCCCTTCCGCTTTCCAGACCGATTGGTTCGTAAGCCCTTGGGTCGTCGGATCGTAGGTGAAATAACCGCCGGAACCGAGAAATCCGTATTGATTGCCATAAATATAATCTTTGCCGTTAATGCGGAACGTCGTAAACGACGTATCCGGCACCCGGTCCTGGAACAGCAGCTGCTTGTTATCGTCCGTTTCCTTGAGCGGATGGCCCTTCGCCGTCTTGATGCTGAACCTTCCGTCCTGCTTGTGAATCGCCACGTCGACGAACTTGTTGCCGACCGTCGCCACTTCGTCCGCTGCCGGCTCGGCGAAGACAAGACCCGAACCGCCGGATAACCCGACCAGCATGCATAACAGCACAAGCGTTAATTTTCTCCAAAATCGCAACCGCGCCTTCTCCTTCATCTCTTCCATTCCCCCATCAACCCGGTATGACGAACACGCGGATCAGCTTGTACTGCCGCTCCTGATCTTGAATCAGGAACGTGTAATACCCGTACCGGTCAGCGACGAGCGTTCCGCCTGCCAGCGGTTGTCCCTTCGTTTTGAAATCGCCTTTGCCGTATTTTCCAAAAGCCCACTTCACGACGGTGTCTCCCTGCTGTCCGAACATTTGCAGCGTCAACGTCTTGCCGTATACCGTCAATTCATTCGATCGCGGCAGCTCCGAGTTCACGAACACCGTCAGCTTGTCGCCCGCGACGACAATCGCTTTTCGTTTCACGATCGCTTCGTTTCCTGCGCTATCCGTCGCTTTGTACGTGATCTCGTACTCGCCCGCCACCCGGCTGTCGATCTCGTGCGTGACCTCCGTCTTGCTTTTCAAATCGCCGTCGATGTTGTCGATAGCCGTCACGTCCGCCATCGGATCCACGGATCCGCCTTGCGGAATGAGCAGCTGCGCGCCTTGCGCGAAACGAATATCCGGTGCCGTTTTGTCAATGTTGCCGACCTTGACCTCGATCCAATATTCGTTATCCAGTGCATCCTTCGCTTGAACCCAACGGACGCCGTTGTCGGCGAACGTCACGACGGCGCTTCCGCCGTTGTTCAGGATCGTCAGCGGATGTTCCGCATCCGACGCAATCGTCGCTTTCACGTTCGACTGCGTTGGCGCCGTTATATCGTACGTGACGGTAATGTTCGCTTTATCTTTGTTGATCAGCGCGGTTTGCGCCTTGATTTCCGCCGTGTTGCCGGCAATATCTTGAATGTAGAACGTAAAGGTGCCGTTGTCCCTGAACACGTACTCTTTGTTCCGGTTATTGTTCAGCACGTAAAACGGCTCGTTCGCCGTCACCGTCGCCGTCACGCTGTCCTTCGTCGGCGTCGTCGTGCTGTAGCTCACCGCCGGCACCGGCGGGGTTTTATCGATGTTGGCGACCTCCGCCTTCACCTCGCTTGTATTGCCGACCCGATCCTTCAACAGAAACGTCATTGAGCCGTTGTCCGTGAAATCGTAATAATTCGCGCCGTTATGGTTCAGCACCGTCACCGGCTCGTCCGCCACGAGGATCGCCCGCACGGTGCCGTTTGTCGGCTGCGTCACGGAATATTGGACGGTTCCGCTTGGCGGCGTCCGGTCGATCCGATCGACGGTGGCCGTCACATCCTTGCGGTTGCCCGCCGCGTCGACCAGTTGGAACGTAAATTGCCCGTTGGCCGTGAATGTGTACCGATTGCTGCCGCCGTTGTTCAAAATCGTCGGCGCGACACCCGAATTGTCGGACGCCGTCAACGTGACGGTTATATCGCCATTCGTCCATTGATTCGTGCTATAGGCTAATACGGCCGTCGGCGGCTCGCGGTCGATATAGTCGACGCGTGCTTCCTTGCAGCCTTCATTGCCCGCCGCATCCCGGTAGCAGAACAAGAAGCTGCCGTTTTGCTTGAACGTGTACGTATTGCTGCCTTCATTGTTCGTGATGACGATCGGCTCCGGTTCCTCGTTCGTAAACGTCAACGTTGCAGTGACGTCGCCGTTCGTCCATCGGTCCGTGCTGTAGCTGATCTCCGCCACGGGCGCTTCCTTGTCGATATAATCGACGGTTGCCGTCGCCGTTCCGGTATTGCCCGCTTCGTCTTTGAATTCGTACGTAAACGAACCGTTTTCCGTAAAAATATACTGGCTGCTTCCATCGTTGTTCGTCACCGTGACGTTGCTTAGATCGTCCTGCGCGACGAGTGTCGCGATCACGTCGCCGTTCGTCCACCGGTGCGGTTGTTTCGGTACGCTGTATTGAATGGTCGCCGTAGGGGCGGTCTTGTCGATCGTATGAACGACGGCTTCCCCTTCGCCTTCCAGCTCCGTGTCCAAATCGCGGATTTTGAACTTCAGCGTGCCGTTAGCCGCAAATTCATACACCGCTTCCTTCACGGTCAACCCGTTCTCCGGTGCCGTCACCGTCCCTTTCTCGACGGTTTCCAGCCGGATGAGCTTTGCGTCCGCCGGCGCCTCGAAGCCAAACAACGATCGCGGCGGATCGCCCTGAACGCTTACCGTCACCTGCACGACGGCGTTCGTCCATCCTTCCGGCGTCATCGTTACGCGAGCGGTCGGCAGGCTGGCATCGATGTTGTTCACCGTCGCCGTCGCCGTGCCTTCGTTACCCGCTTCGTCGACGAAACGGAACGTATACGTGCCGTTCTCCGTAAACGTATGCTCTTTCTTGCCGTCCGCCGGTTCAATCACGGTGACCGGCTCGTTCACCGACAAGTAGGCCGTCACCGGCAGCGAAGTCCGGCTGCTCGTGCTGTACGTCAAGGTGCCGACCGGCGCCGTATTGTCAAGCTGAAACGGCAAGCTGTGGCCGACTTGCTCATTGCCAGCCTCGTCGATCGCCTTCACCCACAAGTACCATGCTCCATCGCCTTGGCTCAGCGTTATCGGGCTGCCGGAGGAGAAAGCATCCGACCACTCGGCCGCCGCAGGAGCTGTCGCGGCAGCCTTCGACCACGCGTGGAACAATTTCACCGCTTCGGCGGGGCTGGCGTTATCCGTGGCGTATACGCTCGTCGTGACCGACTTGCTCTTCGATGTCGATCCGTTCGGCGTCCAGCCGATTTGCGGTTTCATTTTATCGATATGGGCGACATGCACGATTGTAGAGCTCGCGTTGCCCGCCGCATCGGCGAATTCGATCGTATAATCGCCGTTGTCCGCCACAACGCGGGACACTTCCCCGGCCCCCGAGACGTTGTCGTTAAACTTGACCGTGATCGTCACGGGCTGGTTCGTCCAGCTTGTGGGGCTTTGCACGACCGCCGCAAGTACTGGAGGCGTCGTATCGTACACGACCTTGTCGGAGAACGGGCCGCTTTCGTTGCCGAGGCTGTCGCGGAATTTCACTTGCAGCGTGTGCTCGCCTTCCGAAGGTGAATCGAGCCCGATTTCCTTAACGGCCTCGTACTCCTCCCACGGGCTCCAGCTGCCACCGTTGTCCCATGAGTACGACATTTGGACGTCATTGGCATCCGTTGCCGTCAGTTCCACACGCACCCGGTTCTCTTTCGTATAATGGCTGCCGATCTTCACCTGCCCGACAGGACCTTCGTTATCGAGCAAAAACGGTTTGCTTCGGACGATCGTTACGTTGTCCGCGGCATCCTTCACTTTGGCATGGACGTAATACGTTCCGCTCAAGCCGGTCAAAGCAATGGCACCGTCGCCCGTATCTTGCCATCCGGCTTCGTTCCCGCTTGCGCTAGCCGACGTGGTAATCCAATATTGCATCCGGTAACTGCTTAGCCCGGACGTCAAGCCGTCGACCTGGAGCTGCGTCGCTGCCGAGCGCGCCCAGACGCCGCCATTCCCGTCCGGGACGAACACAACCGCAGGCGGCGTATTGTCGAGTTGGAACACGTTGCCGGAGTGCGCATATCCGGTGTTGCCGCTGCTGTCGCTCATTTTGATATGTAAATAAGGAGCCCCCGTCAAGCCGGGATCGGACGAAATCGTCGAAGAAAACGTCTTTTTCCCGCCCGAACCGTCGTAAAATGGCTTCCACCTGCTATCATCCGCCGCGGGTTGCGAAGCGGACGTATCCCACAAATACGATACCGCACCCAATGTACCTGTCGCTTCATTTAAAACGACTTCGACCGTATGTGACGATTTCGGCTGCGCACTGCCATCCGGCGTAAACGTGGCGCTCGGCGCGGTTTTATCCACCGTCACGGGAGTAGATTCGACGGTAGTCTCGTTGCCGGCCTTGTCCGTTGCCATTACGCTCAGCTTGTACACGCCGTCCATCGCCGGCGGACCGATCGTCACGGCATTGCCGTTATTGACCGGATAGGGGCCGTCTTTCAACGTCCCGGATGCGGCGTCGTTCCAGCTATATTCGAACTTGCTCACGCCCGAGCCGACGTCCGCCGGCGTAATTTTCGTCGCAGCGTCGGCGGGCGGCGTATTCGCGTTCACCGTATCGCTTGTCCGCGCAAAAGAAACGGCAGGCGGCGTATTGTCGAAGTCGAACGCGCCGGAGTCGATAATCTTCTCGTTGCCTGCCCGGTCCGTCGCCTTGACATGCAAATAATACGTGCCGGTCGGCGACATCGGATCAGGGATTTCCGCCCCGCTGGTCGCGATTTTGGAAGGGGCCCAGCTTCCCGGCGTTGACGGCGACTGATTCCATTCGTAGAGCAGCGACGCCAGCCCTTTCTCGTCGCTCGCCGTTGGCGTGACCCGGTGGCTTTTGCCATATGAGCCACTAGATTTGTTCAAGGAAAGTGACGGAACCGTCGTGTCAACGATGATATTTTTCGTAAACATCGAAGTTATGTCGGAGTTGCCGCCGTAATTGCCCACCCCGCTGTCGTAGCTGCAGCTCATGTCCGTGAAGTTCATTAACTTGAAGAGACCGTTGGTCGTATTAGCTGCTACCGTATACGAATAAATCAGCTCATCGATCTCGTTGCTATTGTTATATTGGATAACACCCCCAAGCCGCCTCTCCGGGTTATCCCAGATCATGTCGATTCCTCCGAACGAAACCCGCAGTTTCGCGACGCTGCATACGACCAGTCGGTTGAATTTAAACGAGACCTTGATCTCCGTTCCCTGCTTGTAGTAACCGTCCGCCAGCGGCGAAGTCACCGCAATGATGGTTGCCGGTTCGGCATTAGCATGACGGATTTGCCCAAAACCCGAGCCGAAAACAATCAAAAAAACGACAAAACTTGCAATAAACCTTTTCATCCCGCTCCTCATTCCCCCTTGCCTGCTTTTAACCACTCCCCAGTATAGAAACTGTAGTTTAAAACTGGTTAAAAAAACGAAAAAAATGTCGCATGAACGAAGATGTTGCCGATGGGCGCACGAAAAAAAACCCCGACGATGTCGGGGTCAATCTTGAATATGGAACTCGAGGTTATAAAATGATTCGTAGTGCATGGTTTTTTTACTTTATTTGGAAAAACCGTCTTATGAAACTCTTTCTTAAATCTCCTTTTTGTCGATATCCCCTTCGTTCAGGTTGTATGAGTACGTTTCATCAGCACCAACCTGGGTCCCGGCATGGCTTTGCCTTGCACTTAATCGTCCTGGTAACTCCACCGATATCTGTGATCACCCCAACGATGCATCACTTCGGCTTTCTCCTGAGCGAACGGGATTCCGGCAAAAGGACACTTCCATCGATATCAGCGTTCGACCCAACGATGCATCACTTCAGCTAGCTCCTGAGCGAACGGGATATCGGCTAAAAGGCGCAGTCCGGCAATCCTACACCGGTCCGGCGCCCCCCGCCGCCTTCAGCCTTATTCCTCCACGCGGCTCATATAGTGGTCGACCACTTTATCGAGACGCTTCAGCTGAAAGCCGTATTCGTAAATCGACGAAGCGACGGCGACCATACGCAGCCGATCCTCGGGCTGATCGTTGTAGTATCCGAGCACCTCGCGCATAAACTGCTCGTTGTCGGCTTCGACATCGTGGTGGCTGCTGCCGGGCTTGATTTTGCCTTCGTATTTGAGCAGGATGTATTCGTGGAATTTGATCAATTCCTCCATATGCCGGTCGAACACGCGATCGATCTCGTCATTGTGCGCCGAGGCGAAATAATGCTCCTCTACGTTGCCCAGTACGTCGGTGCCGCGATGCAATGCCCCGAGCAGGTGCTTGAACAGAACAAGCTGCCTGTTGTGACGGTGCTTGGAACGCTGGCGAATGATCCGTTCATCCTCAAAAACGCTATATTTCTCCTCCAGCCTGCGCAGGGTGCCAAGCAGCGCCTGATGCTCCGCTTTAAAAATCGCCTCTTTCATCTCGTTCGAAACGACCGTTCGCAGCAGCAGCGACATTTGGTTAAAGGCCGAAGAAATTTGCGTCGTAAAATGGTGCTTATGTTTCGGCGGAAATATGACAATATTTACGAGAAACGCCGATCCCATCCCGATCAGGATGATCAGGAACCGATTCAAGGCAAATTCCCAGCCTTCTCCCGGCGCTTCGATAATCGCCATCACGGTGACCAGCGTCAGCGCGATCGTGCTGTCCATCTTGATCTTAATGCACAAGATGATGACAATGATGCAGACGAAACCAACCGCCATCGGGTCGTTGCCGAACAACATGCCGGCCGCAAGCGCGATGACCGCGCCCAGCACGTTGGTCGACAGCTGTTCCCAGATATGCTGCCATGATTGATAGATCGACGGCTGAATCGTGAAGATCGCCGCCACTGCGGCAAAAATCGCCGGCGAATAGTTAAGCAAAGAACATATATATAGTGCAACGGAAACGGCAAGTCCCGTTTTGAGTACGCGTGCGCCAATCGTCATGTGTAAGAGCCCCCTCCATCATATCTTACACGGAAGGGGGCACTTCTTGCAAAGGTGCGTTACGTCGCCGGTATTATGGGATGCGCCGATAACGGAATACCCCAGGCACATCGTACTGCGGCTAATTCACCGTAAAGGCGTAGCTGCCGGAGCTCAGCTCGAACGCGATACCGCCATCGGCCTCCGCGCAGCCGGCAATACCGTCGACGCCCGTCCGGAAGCCGCCGGCACGCCAAACGGCGATTTCGGACTCGCTGACTTCCGCGGCTGCAGGATCGGAAACGGGAAGTATCGCTTGAACACGCATCCCTGCCGGAATGACGACATGAATGCGGTAAGCAAGTTCACTTTCGCCGTCAGGCCGCTCTCGTTCCCAGCATACGCTTACTTTACCTAGCGGCGTCGGTACGGCCGCTTCGGCAAACGTCAGCTCCTCCGGCATGTACAGCTTGATCCGCGCATCGGCAAAGCCGGGTGACAGGCATTGAATGCCTGCGACATACTCCTGAAGAAGCCGTGCAGGGTATCCGTTCCACGCATGGCAATGCGATTCGATATCGTCCCAGCCTTCCCACATCGTTGCTGCGCCTTGCTCGATCATATAGCCCCAGCCGGGATATTCCGTGCGGCTAATGAGCCGATACGCTTCTTCCTCGCGTCCGTTCTCGAACAGGACGCGCAGCAGGGGCAGCGATAAAACGGTTTTACTCTCCCACGGCATGGCGGTGACGGCGTCAATAACGGCTTGGCGGTCTTCCTGCGGCACAAGATCCGCGAACAGCGCAAGCGCATTTACGCCTTGATGCGTGCGCTCCGACCCAAGGCTGTCATGGAACAGCTTCAGCGACGGATCATACAGTCGCTTCACGATGTTCTTCTTCAGTGTCTCCGCGATGCGTGCATACGCCTTCCGGTCTTCCTTGCAGCCGAGTAGCGAAGCCGAGTCCGCAACAATCCGCAGCGCTTGATACAGCTTCATATTTTGCACGGTCAAATATTCGGAAGCATGCTCGACGGTCGGGTAAGGCCAATCGCTAATATGCCACCCTTTATCGATAGGCACAAGCCCATCTTGCGGGCTAACGATGCTGACATAATAATCGACCATCCGCTTGGCGGGCTCATAGTGCCGCTGCAATATGCGCATATCGCCGCTCGCCCCGTACGTCTTCCACATTAGCGTGCAATAGTGCAAATCCCACTCCGGAATTTGCAGGAAAAAGTCCGGATTCTCGTAGTTGGACGGAAACACGAACGGAAACGTCCCGTCGGCAAGCTGGGCATCGGCAAAATCGCTCACGACCTTCTCCAGCACGTGACGCGAATCGAAGTTGTACAGCAGCACCTCCGCCTGCAAATCGGAATCGGCCAAATATTGTGCCTGCTCCCGGTGCGGACAATCGACCGTTTGGCCGAGCGTATTGTTCTTCTGCGTTTGCATGGAAGCGTCGTACATCGCATTCAGCATCTCGTTCGAACAACGGAAGGCACCTTCATGCCGCATGCCGGTATGTGCCGAGATGACCCATAGATTGTCCCCGGGCACGATCGTCTCCGGATACCCCGTCACTTCGACATATCGGAAAGCCTTGTACGACAAATCCGGCTGCCACGTCTCAACGGCGTCGCCCCGCATCGTGTATTGATCGAAATACCGGTCTGATATTTCGTTGCAGACGTTGTGCTTTACGCGGCCGCGCTCGTCCAGGTCCTCGGAATACCTGAGCCGCAACGTTACGCCTTCGATCCCCTTAAGCGCGAGCCGCGGCCAGCCGGACACGATTTTGCCCGCATCGAACACCTGCGGGTTAACATCCATAGCTTCACCTGACCCGCCGGATATGTTGGGAACACCGGAGGTGAAGGGAACGGCGGAAATATCGCTGACATCGGAAGTCTCTTTTCCATCCCCGTCGTTGCGCTCGCCCGACAGCACCGCACGATATCTCCCGTCGCGCAAAGGTTCGATTGCCGTTATGCGCGTTGGGGCAATCATCTCCTCCTCCGCCCCTTCGGGGATACGTTGCCAGCACATCGGCCAATCCTCCGGCCCAATCTTCGCCGGAACGGCCTTGCGGCACAGCGTCTTGTCGAACCCTGGCTGCAGCCACGCATGATTTAGCTTGCGCGCATCGTAATCCTCGATCGCCGTCATGCGGCGGTTTTGCTGATAGGGCGTACCGGCGGCATGGGGCACGACTTTCAACGCTTGCCATGTCGCGTCCGTGCTTATCGTTTGGGACGAACCGTCCGCATAGGTGACTTCAACCTGCATGCGAAAGCCGGGCAGTCCATCGACGTAATTTTGCCCGCCGCCGCCCAGATAGTGCGCGATCGCCGCAATACAGTTGCCGCCCGTCCGCAATGCGGATGTAACGTCGTATGCCGTATAATATTTGCGCTTCTCCGGATGGCTCGGTGCCGGCGAGCCGAAGCCTCCGATCCGTTCGCCGTTCACATGCACCTGCATGACATGGTGCGCCGAAACGAACATTTTGGCATACACGGCCGTTTTTTTCAGTTGAAACTCTTTGCGCAAGTAGGCAAAATCGTTCACCTGCACCTTACGCGAGCTCCAGATCCACTGTGCCGACCAATCGTCCGGAAACAAGCCGGTGTCGAAACAAGCAGCCTCCGAACAAGCGTATGCGCCTGTCCCGTCCCACGCGCCAACCATCCACCAATACCGCGTTTTCCCCGTCAACGCCGGGAGGTTGCAATCTGCGTTCTGAGCGCGGGTATTACAGCGTCCGCTATCCCATACATCGGCCGCGCCGGCGGTCAGCAGATCCGCTCTCGACGCAATGATAAGGCGGTACGCCGCTTGCTCCGTCCCCCTTGCATCACTTTCCAGCCGCCACGAAAACCGCAAATTGTTATCGTCGATGCCCATCGGCATAGCCGCATCATCCACCCGAAGACCGTCCACCCGAAACGAAGACGATTCGCCCCCGCATGAAATCGCCGCGCCATGCTCTATTTCTTTCCCCATCTAGGCACATCCCTTCCTATTGCTGCTCGATTTCTACCTTATTCATGAAGCATAATACGGCAGACCGATTTAGGAAACGGGCGGATACGCGATAATTATAGGTGGATTGCACGTCTTTAGTCTTAGCTCCAAAGTTCGACACATTTTTTGTACAAACGCTCAAATATATGTAATTATGTTCTATTCATGCAAGACCAGAATATGCTATAGTAGTTTTGATCATGACGTTTAAAAGGAGAAGTGATTGCAGGTGCAAAACCAAGTTCAGAATAAATCTTCAACAGGGCTTGATGAGAACGTTGCCGCGCTGCTCTCTTATGCGGTAGGTTTTATTACAGGCATTATCTTCTTCGTGATTGAAAAAGACAGCCGTTACGTGAAATTCCATGCGATGCAATCGATCCTTCTTTTTGGGGCGCTGTTCGTAGTCAATATCATTCTAGGTTTCATTCCGATTATCGGATGGATTCTCGGCATTTTGATCGGGCCGCTCACCTTCATTCTCTGGATCGTGATGATGCTGCTGGCTTACCAGGGCAAACTAACGAAGCTGCCGATTATCGGCGATATCGCCGAAAAACAATCGCAAACGATGTAAGGCCCGCTGCGGCGCCTCTTAAAGAAAGCCGCACGAACGAAGAACCTCCAAAACCACTTCCTGCGTGGGCTTGGAGGTTCTTCGTTGTCGTTATGGCAACCCTTGCCTTGAAGAAGCATGGAGTTATGGCTTCACATTCCGCAGTCGCAAATTAGCCGCCGAACCATCCGTCTGGGCCAAAATTTGAGAAGCTTCTTTCTCCGACAACAGCGTATCCAGCTGCTTGCAGTAATAGGAACAAACTTCGCTAGCGGTAAACTTCATATCGCTTACGCCGATCATCCCGATCTCTTGTCTCGCTCTGAGACCGGCAAGCGACAGCCCGGGTATCGTACGGGTCCTAATTAACAAATGGAGATGACATGGAAGCTGCTCGAGAAAATCGCTTAAAGATGCGAGAATAGAAGGTTCCGTTATATGGTGAAAGTCGTCAAGTATAAGAACCGATTCCGCAGCCGAACGGAGCAGCTCGTCGTTCAAGCGCCGAAGCCCCGCTTCATAAGACGAACCGTCCATAAGCGACAAGATCCTGTCTTGGGCGGCAAAGCCTTCGTGTAACGGTTTGAGCGCGGCAAGCATTCGGGCCCAGAAGCGCTTGAAGTCGTTATCCCCATCGCTCAGCGCGACCCAGGAGGAAGCAAAATCGCTCTGCCGCGCCCATTGATGGACGAGCGTCGTTTTTCCATACCCGGCAGGCGCACAGATTAATACCAACCGTGCAATGGCGGCACGATGCAGCTTATCGACTAAACGCGGGCGAGACAACACGGCGTTCGGATCAACCGATTTCGGCGCTGTCTTATTGTCAAATATATGCATCGTCCAGCAGGTGATGGCAGCCGCAATCGCGATCCTCGGGCAAGGAGCGAATAGCCTCCAGAATAAGATCTTGAACGACCCCCAGGCGGTCTTTCATCACGTCTTTCACTTCCACGCCGGTAATCGGATTGTCACTGATGCCGGCCGCCATATTGCTGACGATGGCAATGGCGGTGTAACACATTTCGGCTTCGCGGGCCAATGCGACCTCGGGATAATTCGTATGCCCGACAAGGTCGCCGCCTAACGTCCGGAACATGCGGATTTCCGCCGCCGTCTCGAAACGCGGGCCTTCGGTGCAGCAATACGTCGCACCGGACTTCATTTCGATTCCTTTTGCCTGCGCGGCATCCTTGACATATTGCCCAAGCGACATACAATACGGATTCGTATTGTCCACATGCGCGATTTTCTCGCCGTTATTGCCTGTGAAGAACGAAGCCGGCCTGTTCTTCGTAAATTCCATGAACTGCTCGATCAATACAAAGTCGCCTACGCCGTATTGCGGGTTGATCGACCCGCTGCAGGCGGTCGCGAACAAATGCTTGACCCCGAGCTGCCGCAAAGCCGACAAGTTCGCGCGGTAATTGATATTGCCCGGCGCGATGCTGTGATTGTCGCCGTGACGGGTTAAGAAGGCCACCTTCTTGCCGTGGATTTCTCCGACTTTGACAGGTGCCGCGCCATAAGGCGTTTCCACGACCATCGATACGGCGTTTTCAATCCCGTTCAGGTTGTAAACGCCTGTACCGCCGATAATCCCAATGTTAGCGGTCATCATGCTTCCGATTCAACTCCTCGTATTTCGACTTCAGCTCCAGCAAACTGCTTTCAAACGGAGGATAAGCAATCCCCACGTCCGTAATAATCGCCGTAATATATTTGTTCGGCGTGACGTCGAAGGCATAATTGAGCACCGGCGTATCCGGCGGGGCGATATACGTGTCGTTGATTTTCAACACTTCTTCTGCGTCCCGCTCCTCGATTTCGATCTCGTCCCCATGCTTGATGGAAAAATCAAGCGTCGACATCGGCGCGAATATATAAACGGGGATGTTATGCGCATGCGCGTTGATCGATAGTCCGTAAACACCGATTTTGGCGGCGGTATCGCCGTTCGCGACAATCCGGTCAGCGGAGATGAACACCATATCTGCTTTTCCTTGCTTCATCACCCATGCGGCGGTATTGTCCGTAATCAACGTATAGGGAATGCCCATTCGTTTCAGGTCGAACGTATTGATCTTGGCACCTTGCAATCTCGGTCTCGTCTCGTCGGTATAGACATGAACCTTTTTCCCCTGCTGCATCGCCGTGTACACAACGCCCATGCCGAGTCCGTGATCGACCGTGCAGAGCGGTCCGGTGCTGCAGTGGGTAATGATATTGGCGCCCTCGTCCGGAATAAGCGTCGCTCCGAATTCGGACAACCGCTTCGCCCGCGCTACCTCGTCGTCGGCCAGCTTCACCGCAAACGCGGTCAGACCGGCGA
This sequence comes from Paenibacillus sp. sgz302148, assembly GCF_056120465.1. NCBI lineage: Bacteria > Bacillati > Bacillota > Bacilli > Caryophanales > Paenibacillaceae > Paenibacillus > Paenibacillus sp. sgz302148. The sequence goes on along the minus strand of NZ_JBVYOJ010000010.1, from coordinate 41,351 downwards.
CGAAGTCGGCATAATTCGGCGTCCGGATCGAATGGGCATGCTCCACGATCGCTTCGACCGCCCACTTCAGGTTAACCGCCGTCGGGCGCACCGCTATCAGCTTGTCCCGCAACTCGTCGATCCCGCTGAAGAAAGCTTCCGTCGTTTGCTCCGGCAAATTGCGCGCCGCGGTCACGACGCCGAAGGCTCCCGCCGCTCCGATTGCCGGCGCTCCCCGAACAGCCAGCTTATAAATCGCGTCGCAAATTTCGTCCACCGTGGACAGCTCGATCGTTTTGAATTCATAAGGAATTAACGTTTGATCGATAATGACGACTTTGTCGTTGATCCAATCGATTGTTCTCATTGCAGTTCTCCTCCCCTAATTTCCCTTTCGCCTTACCTCATCCGATGAATCGGGAACTCAAACCAATCAGTAAAATAATCTTTCACGTACAGCACTTCCCGGTCGTCCTCGTCGAACAGCACCGTTTCGAGCAGAAGCAGAGGGATGCCTTCTTGGATCTCCAGCATCTCGGCGATCGTACGGTCGGCAATAATCGGCCGAACCCAGCCGTTGGCGTATTTGACGACAATATGGCGCGCCTCCAGCATCTTGAACACCGAGCCTTCAAAATCGGCCGCCGTCACTTCTTTCAAAATTTTGCACGGATAAATGCCTTCTTCATACACGATCGGCTTGCCGTCGGCCGTCTTGACCCGCGTGACTTTGTAAACGGCGTCGTAAGGGGCGATATTCAAATAATTGGCGACTTTCTTGTCCGGAAGGCCGGTTTCGAGCACGACGTTTTTCGAGCCGGGGGTATAGCCGTTCTTCCGGATTAATTCGTCGATGCTCCATAGCTCTTGCATGCCGTAGCTGATGTGCCGGGTCCGGACAAACGAACCGATGCCGTGAACGCGCGTAATGCACCCTTTGTTAATGAGGCTTTGAAAAGCTTCCCTCACCGTATTTCTGCTCACGCCGTGCTCTTGCGCAATGCTGCTTTCCGAAGGAAGCTTATAGCCCGGGGGCCATTCCTCGGAATTGATTTTGTCGTAGATGTAATCGAATATGACGTCGGAAGCCCGTTCTTTCAATGGAATCACCGTCTAATCTTGAATATGGTATGGTTTGCCTAAGGCGGCCGGCGGGTTGACTTTTTTCCAAAGCCCGCTTAATACGATCAACGTACATACATAAGGAATCATTTGAATAAATTGCGATGCGACCGGAAGCGTAAGCAGCCTCAATTGAATCGCTTCGGTCAATCCGAAGAACAGCGAAGCCATCAATGCGCCGACCGGATGCCAGCGGCCGAATACGAATGCGGCGACCGCGATATAACCCCGTCCCGCAACCATTCCGCTGCTGAACAAGCTCAGCTGTCCGATGGACAAATACGCGCCGCCCAGCGCCGCCAGCACGCCGGATCCGATCACCGCGATGTAACGAATCTTGTTCGCGCCGAGCCCGAGACTGTCGACGGCTTGCGGATGTTCGCCGACGGCTCTCAGCCGGATGCCGAACGGCGTCTTGAATAAAATGACCGTCCCCGCTATCGTAAGCACGATCAGGAGATAAACGAGCGCGTTCCATTCCGCGAAAATCGGCCCGATCCAAGGGATACCGCTTAACCCCAGGTCAATATGAGGCAAGCCGGCGACGGAAGGCGATTTGCCTTTGTTGTCCCAAATCGCTTCGAGCAGAACCGTGGTGAGGCCCAAGGCAAGAATGTTGATCCCAACGCCTGTCACGATCTGGTTCGACTTGCCCCTGATGCAGAACAGCGCATGAATGAGGCCGGTCAAAGCACCGCCGGCCGCGGCGAACAACAATCCGATGTAGGGACTCCCGGTGAGCCAAGAGCCCGCAACGCCGGAAAACGCGCCGATCAGCATCATGCCTTCGAGGCCTAGCGCGATAATGCCGGCTCTCTCCGACAAGACTCCGGCCAAGGCCGCGAAGGCCAGCGGGGTCGCCATCCGGATCGCTGCCGCCACAATGGAAACGATAAGCACCGCGTCCACGTTAAACCCTCCTTTTCTTCCAGAGCATGTAGAGGATTGACGGTGCCGAAATGACGATAATGACAACCCCTTGAAGCAGCACGACGAATTCGGAAGGAATATCGGTCGTGCGGTCCAGGGCAAGTCCCCCCGTCCTTAGCAGGCCGAACAGCAAAGAGCCGAACAACACGCCGAGCGGAGAACCTCCGCCCATGACGGCAACCGCAATGCCGTCATATCCGTATCCCGGCGAGAAGCCCTGGATCAGCTTTCCGTACGTTCCGAGAATAAGCACCGCGCCGCCGATTCCGGCCAGCGCCCCCGAAATCAGCATGGCGTTCACCTGTACGCGGCCTGTCCGGATTCCTCCCGCTTCGGCCACCTGCGCTTGCTCGCCCGTCGCGATCAGCTCGTAGCCCGTCGTCGTATATTTCAACAGCACGTGGATCATGAAGCACGCCAGCAAGGCGACGATCAGCGCGGATGACAGCTGGCTTCCCGCGAACAGCTTCGGAATGACGGCGGTTTCGGCGATTTTCACCGTCTGGGGCGTCATGCCCGGCGCCTTGAACGGATAGTTCACCATATAATTGATAAACAAAATCGCCACATAATTCAGCATGATCGTCGTGACGACCTCGTGAGCGCCCCTCTTCACCTTCAGAATCGCCGGGATAAAGGCCCACAGCGCGCCTGCAGCCATTCCTGCAGCCAAGCATAATACGATATGCAGCGGCGAAGGCAGGCCGGTAACGTAAATGCCCGTCAGCGCGCTTGCCGCTCCGCCCATATAAATTTGGCCCTCTACCCCGATATTAAACAAACCGCCCTTTAAAGCGACGGCTACGGCGAGCCCGCTAAAGATAAGCGGAATGGTGCGGTTTAACGTTTGTTCGATGGCGTAGGAGGAGCCGAACGCGCCTTTGATCAACACGCCGTAGGCTTGCCACGGCGAATACCCGCTTAAAGCTAGCAAGCCGGCGCCGATCAGCAAAGCGATCGCAAGCGATACGAGCGGATTAAAGTTTAGCGTGAGCCGCCTTAGCTGCCCCATGTTGATCTCCCCCTCCCATGTAATACCCCAGATCGCCCTGGGAAAATGTCTCGGAGGAGCCGCTTGCGGTAATCGCCCCTTCGTAGATAACACCGATCCGGTCGCTCAGCTTGAACAGCTCGTCCAGATCGGACGTGATCAGGAGGATGGCGGCCCCGTTCTTTCTGAGCTCCATCATCTTGTCATGAATTGCTTCCGCCGCCCCGATATCGACGCCTCTTGTCGGGTAGGCGGCGATAATAAGCTTCGGATTGCGGTAAAACTCCCGGGCGACGACGATCTTCTGCTGGTTCCCGCCCGATAGTTGTCCGCCCTGCAAACGAATGTCCCGCGGGCGAACGTCATATAACGCGAACTGCTCCTCTACCACCGCCGCAAGCTTCCTCTTGCTGAAAAGGTTGAACCGGTTCTTGAACAGCTTCTTCCGGTGATAGCCGAGCAGGAAGTTGTCCTTGGCCGATAACCCTTTGAACACCCCCCGCTCGAACCGGTCGGCATGGATGCACGCCATCCCCATTTGGAGCCGCTCGTAGGTGCCTTTCTTCTCGACGCCGACGCCGCCTACGGTAATGGTTCCCGCCACGGGCTTCGCAATCCCGACCAGCACGTCGACGAGCTCCTGCTGCCCATTGCCCTCGACGCCGGCGATGCCGAGAATTTCCCCGCCGCGCACATGCAGGCTGATCCCGCGCAGCGCTTCATTTCCCGCGCCGCTTCGGTACTTCAGGCCGCTCACGTCCAGGACGACCTCCCCCGGCGTCGCGGTTTCCTTGAACGAAGGCCGGAGACGATGGCCGACCATCATCTCCGTCAGTTCCTCCGGATTCGTTTCCTTCTTCATTTTTTTGCCGATCAGCTTGCCGCCCCGAAGCACGTAAATCTCATCCGCGATGTCCATCGTTTCCTTGAGCTTATGCGTAATGATGATGATCGACTTGCCCGCGGCCTTCAGCTTTCCGATAATCGCGAACAGCTCTTCGCTCTCCTGCGGCGTCAATACCGCCGTCGGCTCGTCGAGGATCAGTATTTCCGCGCCCTGATGCAGCGCCTTAATAATTTCCGCCCGCTGCTTCGCGCCAACCGACAGCTCTTTGACCTTCGCGGCGGGATCGACGTGAAGTCCATATTCGGCGGCTGCGCGCCGTACGATTTCGACGGCTGCATTCGCCTGGAAAATGCCCATCTTCGCCGGCTCCCGGCCCATCACGATATTTTCCGCCACGGTCAAATTGTCCACGAGCATAAAATGCTGGTGCACCATTTGGATGCCTAGCCGGATCGCATCCCGCGGACCGGAGATGTCGGCCTTCGACCCTCTGACGGAAATGTCGCCCGCGTCGGGCTTGTACATGCCGTAGGCGATTTTCATCAAGGTCGACTTGCCGGCTCCGTTTTCCCCGAGCAGCGCGACGACCGTCCCCGCTTCGCACGAGAAATCGACGTTATCGACGGCTTTGGCCGTGCCGAAAGACTTGCTGATCTTATTTAATTCCAGCAGAGGAGCCATCGCGTTAATTCTCCCCTCGATCTAAATTATTTGAGACTGCCGTATTTTTTTAGGAATGCATCTACATCTTCGATTTGTTCGGGAACGACGATGTCCCCTTTGGCGACTTGCTCGGAAAGCTTGGCCACCTTGTCCAATATAGCGGCGTCGACCGTAACGTTGGTTCCGTCCACCGTTACTTCGACCGCGCCTTCGCTTAAGCCGTATCTGTAGCCGCCGGCCACGAACGTTCCGCTAATCGCGTCTTTGGCAAGGTTGTACGCGATTTTATCCAAGCGCCGAATGCCGCTTGCAATAATATGATCGGGATCGAGCGTGTTTTGGTTGCCGTCGACGCCCATCGCGAATTTGTTCTTGTTCTTCGCGGCCGCGAATACGCCGAGACCGGATCCGCCCGCTGCCTGCCATACGATTTCCGCGCCTTTTTCGTACATGCCGTTCGCCAGCTCCGTCGCTTTATTCGGGTTGTTCCAGTCGCCAACATAAGAAACAAGAACTTCAATGTCCGGATTGACATATTTGGCGCCGGCCATATAACCTGCGACGAAATTGCGAATAAGCGGAATGTCCATGCCGCCGACGACGCCGATCACCTGCTTGCCGGAAGCATTCGGCAGCTTGCCTTCTTTCATCAGCAGTCCCGCAAGCGCTCCGATTTGGAACGTGTTCTCTTCGTTTTTGACCACGACCGATGAAACGTTCGACGCGCTGATCAGATCGTCGATCAAGATGTAGTTTTGATTCGGAAACTCGGCTGCGACCGTTTTTAGGCTTTCCGATTGCTCATAGCCTACGCAGACGATGACCGCATATTCGCCGGATTCCGAAAACGACCTTTGATTCGTCTCGTAGTCGGCCAGCTCTTTCGGTTCGACGACTTCGATTTTTGCGCCTTCTTTTTCAAGATCCTTCAAGCCCGCGTATACAAGATCGTTGTAAGTTTTGTCCCCCAGTCCGCCAAGACCGGTAATGAGCCCCACTTTTCTCGTTTCTCCTGAATTTTTCGTTGGTTCTCCACTGGTTTCTTGGGACTTCTCTTCCTTCGTCTCGCTGCCCTTTTTCTCGCTGCCGCTGCCCGAGCAACCGCTGATGATCAAACAAACAACCATGATGAATACAAACGATTTTGCAAAAAATTTCATGATTCCGCTCCCTACCTTATATTTTGGTATGATCGTGTGCACGTTATTTGCATTTGTTTTCTCGTGATGTTGAACATGCTCACCTAGTTGTTCTACAACCTCGAGTGGTTGTTTAACCATATTGTAAAACAATCCCTTTTTGTGCGCAATCCAAATTTTTCAATTTCATACTAATGTCCGAGAACAATTGACATGACTCGCGTTGATTCCTCAAAATTCACAAAAAAAAGACGTTCCGATTTCGGAACGTCTCGCGATAATATCAGATTGCCGCTTATGCGTATTTGGCGATCAGCTCGCCCAGCTCGTCAGCCAGCTCCCCCGCCCCTGCCGACATCAGCCATTTTTTGTCGATCCGATAGCTGACGAAGCTTTCGTCCCGATCGGCCAGCTCGGCGATAAGGCCGCCGAATCCGCGGCCTCTCCGGTCAATTTGCAGCACAAGCTCCAGCTCGCCGCCATAATCGTAGAAAATGACTTCGACCTCGTCCAGCCGGCCGTGGAAATGGGTCGTCGGCACAAACTCGAATTCCTGGACGAACGGAACGCCGTTGCCGCGGCGCGGCGCGTATTCGCAATCCGCCTTGCGCAGCCGGAAACCGAGCGTGTCGAACGCATCGAGCACAACCGCCATTTCGTCGTTCTGAATGACATCGATATAGTCTTTATCTGTAGGATCGACCGCACTGCGAATGTCGAGTCCGGTTCGGATCCATACGCTGGTTTTGCCGATCGTCAGCGGCGTCGTCCGCGGCAGCTCGAATGAAAACGGCACGTCGTGCTGCTCGTTCGGCTGCAGCGTAAACGGCTCGAATACATGGAACCGCGCGATTTCGCAGTTTTCCACCACTTTCCGGTCATTCGATTCGCGAAGGTATTGCGTATATACGGACACATAAATGTTATCGATGGACTGCTCTACGCTGCCGCCATTCATTCGGACGACGCCGCGCACAACCTCCCCGACTTCGTAGCTGTCTTTTTCCAGAAGCGTGTCGAGCCGCGCATTGCCGATGCCTACGCTTGCAAGCATACGATTAAAAAACGACATCCTGATCTTCCTCTCATCCATATTAATAGAACCTACCCGGTATTACGCCGTTTTCCGGATTATGTTTCATATAATTGGAGTCTTATTGTTAACATGATACGTATTCTTGAAGCACAAAAACGGCTTTTGCGCCTGAGCCCAAGCCAAAAGCCGTTCAAGGAAATCGGCCTATACCGCTTTCCGGTATTCGCTCGCGAACCGCTCGAATTCGGCGGCGGTCAGCGGCTTGCTGCAGTAGTAGCCTTGCAGGGAGTCGCAGCGGAGCGTACGCAAAAATTCGACTTGCTCCCGGGTTTCCACCCCTTCGGCGATCACTCGCATGTTCAAATGATGCGCCATCGCCACAATCGAGGCGACGATCGCGGCCGAATCGTTATCGCCCCCAATGTCGCGGACGAACGATTGGTCGATTTTGAGCTTGTCGATCGGAAAATTGCGCAAATAGCTCAGCGAGCTGTAGCCCGTGCCGAAATCGTCCATGCTGATCTGCACGCCAAGCGCCTTCAGCTCGATCAAGGTCTGGATGGCCCGATCGACGTCCATCGCCATGCTTTCCGTGATCTCCAGCTCAAAATAACGCGGAGGCAGCCCCGTTTCCGTCAAAATATTGCGAATCGAATCCGCCAGATGCCGCTGCTCGAATTGGCGGATCGACAGGTTGACCGACATGACGATCGGCGCAAGTCCGGCGTTTTGCCAAGCTTTATTTTGCCGGCATGCCGTTCGGATCACCCAATCGCCGATCGGATTGATCAGCCCCGTCTCTTCCGCCACCGGAATGAACAACGCCGGGGATACTAACCCTTTCTCCGGATGTTTCCAGCGCACGAGCGCTTCCACGCCGATCATGCTCCCGCTCGCCAAATCGATTTGCGGCTGGTAGCAAACCGTAAATTCATCGCGCTCCAGCGCTTGCCGCAGCCCCATTTCGATCTCGAGCTTCTGGGCGACCGCTTCGTTCATCGAAGGATCGTACATGGCGATACCGCCCGATTTTTTCGCGTAGGCGAGCGCCGTTTCCGCATGCTTGAGCAGCGCCTCGTGGTCGATTCGGCTGCCGGCCTGCATTGCGACGCCAACGCTTGCTGTCAGATGGACGGTATGCTCCCGGATCAAGAACGGGCGGCCGACCTCTTTCGCCAGCCGGCTCGCCGCCGCCTCGACGTCCCACAGATTGTTCATGCCGGACACAAGCAGCGCGAACCGGTCTCCGTCCAGTCTTGCGGCAACCGTATCCGGCGGCAAAGCTTTAAGCCGCTTTAACCGCTCGGCGAGCTGCGACAAGAGCAGGTCGCCTTTCGCATGGCCGATCGTATCGTTAATCGCTTTGAACCGGTCGATGTTCATATACAAAACGACAAGCGACGATCGGTCGTCCATCGCAAGGCCCGCCTCTTGCATTCGCTCCATGAACTGCCGCCGGTTCGGCAATCCGGTCAGCTCGTCATGATAGGCCAGGAAACGAATTTGCCGGGCGCTTCGCTTGTTCTCCGTCACGTCGCGAGCGATGAAATAAACGCCGACCGGCTGGGCATGCACATAGATCGGAATGCTCTTCATATGCAAATCGATGCGCCTTCCGTCGATGTCCTCGATCGCATATTCAAAATCAAGCGGCTCCCCGTTCGCCGTGCGTTGAAAATAACGCATGACCGTATGCGAGTCGCCGCGGAAGAGCGACTGGAGCGAAGAACCTACGAGAAACTGCCTTGGATATCCGGTAATGTCCTCCGCCGCCGGATTCACGAGCACGATCACGCCGTTTAGATCCACGGAAATAACCGCATCGGCATTGTTGTCGAATAGCGATTTGTAGCGCTGCTCGCTTGCCTTCAGCATCATCGCCTTATGGGCGAGCCGCTTGTCGAAGAGCGAGCTGACGATCGCAAAGCCGAGGATGACGAGCGCGGCGATGCCGACCTCGTAGGCGAGCAAGCTGGCGTCCACCGTCGACATCTCCCCGAGATCCTCGAGATCCCCGAGATGGGAAGACATTTCGCTGTGGTAAGCAGCCGAATTCATGCCGGTATAATGCATGACCGCAACGCCGGCTCCCATCATAAGGGCGCTTAGCGTTTTGTGAAAAAAGCCCCGTTTGGCGGAACCTTTGCGTGAATAAAAAGACAGCCATAATGATGACATTGAGGCTATGACCGCGATGATGACCGACAGAGCTAGCTGAATGGGCTTATAGTGCATATACGCGTTGATGCTAGCCGCCGACATGCCGACATAATGCGTCGCCGCAATGCCGAATCCGAGCAGGACGCCGCCCATGGCGAGCCGCGACAGCCACAGCGTCCTGCCGCTCATCAAGTATAACGCGGCAACGGATGCCGCGACGGCAATGCTTAACGAAAACATCACGATGCCAAAATCGTAGCTCATCGTTATCGGCAACGAATAAGCGAGCATCGCGACAAAATGCATCGACCAGATGCCGATGCCCATCGCAATGCCGCCCCCGAACAACCACATGATGCGGGCGATCCTGTTCGATGCGGCTACCCGGCCCGCTAAATCGATGGCGACATAAGATGAAATCACAGCAATGACGTAGGACAATAGGACTAATGGCAAGTTGTAGTTCCCTTGAAGCTGTTCCATATGCTCCCTTCCTCCATTGGCAGAGGTTTCTTCTTCTATCATCATAGCAGGTGTCGGGTAAAATTACTGTACGACTTTATCCCGGTTCGTTCCCGACCGGCTCATTCAATAGGACCAAAGATGTAAGTCTTTCGGCGAGCTCCTCGCTGATCGACATCATCGGCAGACGGACCGCATCGTGCGCAATGAGGCCTTGCCGCCCAAGCAGCCATTTGAGCGGGGCCGGGTTCGGCTCGGCGAACAGCAGCCGGATTAGCGGCAGGAGCCGGTCGAAGATCGGCTTCGCTTCCTGCAGTGCGCCACGGGTGAAGCAGCCGTACAGCCTGACGAAGCTCGCCGTCTCCGCATGCGCCGAAGCAAGCATGCCGCCGCGCGCCCCGCAAGCGAGAGCTGCGTAGAAATTCGAATCGTGGCCGCACAATACCGGCTTCGTATCGAATCGGGCCAGCTCGGATACGCGCTCGATGCCTTCCGTGCTATCCTTCAGGCCGATAACGCCGTCGATGTCCAATATCGTCCTCACGGTGTCTACGGCAAGGTGAACCCCGGTTCGATGCGGAACGTCATAGGCGATGATCGGCAGGCCGACCTCCGCCGCCCGCCGGAAGTGTTCGATAATCCCCTGCCGGGAAGGCTTGTTGTAGTAGGGCACGACGACAAGCGCCGCATCGGCTCCAAGCTCCCCTGCCCGCTCCGTCCTCCTCACCGTCGACGCCGTATCGTTCGTGCCCGTTCCGAGTACGATCGGCACCCGCCTTACATGCCTCTCCTTGCTCATGCTCCCCTCGCCGTGCCCGGTACCGTAAGCATCCACCGACTTACCGCAGCGCACTGCCTGCGCCACCGCATCGCGGGCAGCCTCCATCAGCAGCGCGACTTCCTCTGCGGCGATCGTCGGCGATTCGCCGGTCGTCCCGTTCACGACCAAGCCGTGAATGCCTTTTGCGATTAGCGAGGCTGACAACCCCCGGAACGATTCCGGATCGATCTCGCCGGATTTTCCGAACGGCGTGACAATCGGTACATAAATGCCTTGAAGCTCTTCGGCATGAAGCATAATACCCTCTCCCTCATATGAATTCTGATGAACTTACCATCACTGTAGCACGAACCGATCCATCGGAGTTATCTATAGATAACGATTTCTATTATTAATAAATTTAATGATCGGCACAGTGCCGATCCGGGATCATAACCGCAGAAGATTACGTCTAAAGGGTATGGAAAATGAAAAGGGGTTATCATAATGCGTACAAAAGGATGGAAACTTGTTATTGCCGGCATCGTTCTGATAGCGGTTATATCCGGTTCGGCCTTCGCGATGGACTGGGGCAAGAAGCCAGGCGGCAGAGAAGCCGACATTCGCGGTACGGTCACCCAGTTGGCCCGGGCACCGAAAAACATGCCGCCGAGCGATACCGCCGCGGACCCGAGTGCCTCGGTATCCAGCAAGGATGCGGTGCCGTACGAAGAAGACCCGAACGGCCCGATCATATCCGTCTTCGTGGAGGGGACTTCGGACAAAGCTTCCGTCTCCTTGACGAAGTCGACGAAGGTATATCGCAAGCAAGGAGACCGGTACGTATCCGCGGACGCGGAGCAGTTGTCGGTCGGAACCGAGGTGGAGGTTACGTTCGATGGCCCGGTTGCAGAGTCGTACCCCGTACAGGCGAAAGCGGGGACTATCGTCATCTTGAGCAGTCAATGATACTTGAGCGTTGAGCGGCGGCACATGGCTGTGACGCAGCATGAACCGAACAGAGGCGCCGACAACCGACATCCAACAACAAAGACAGGGCCGTTATGTAACGGCCCGTTCACGGGATCCGGCTGTACCGTTACATGGTTTTGGCCGCCTTTTTATTCGCAATAAACCGTTTGTCCACATATATGGCAATCAGCATCGACAAAATAATGATCAGGAGCGGGACGCCATAAGATTCGTAGGGGAACGGCTTCCCTTCAAGCTTCAGATCTTCCGCCCGATATTCCAATCGTTTCTGGGCAAAAGCGGCCGTTTGCCTGTCTTCCTGCACAGCCAAACGCTCGATCGGTCGTTCCATGGCGAACCGGTTTGGGTCATCGCTATGCATGTACACAACCTCAGCCTTGCCGCCCGAAGCTTGCCACAGGGCGACATCCTGAGCCGCTAATTTTTCGGCATTCGTTCCGGTCACGATCAATTCGTCGACCTTCGGAGCGTCAGACATCGTATGTCTGGCAACCAAAGTGAGACCATGCTTCGTTACGATCGGCTGCTCCGTGCTTGAAACGGTCAACGTCGTTGCCGTGCCGGATGCCGAATACGTATCGAATACCGAGACTAACGCGGTCTCTTCCACCCCGTCGTACAGGAGCACGCCTTCTTTTTTCTTATTCCACTGAAATGCGTTGTTCAGCACAAATACGGCGTCACTCGCCTGGATCGTAAAAGGTTCGATTTCCGGATGCAAAGCGAAGCGGTAGAACGGATAATTCATCGCTTCCGCCGTTTGTTGCGCTGCGCGCTCGCCCAGCTTTTGCGAGATGACATGCAGGACGGCGTCGATTCCGGAGGTAAGCCCTGCCGATGATACCAGGTTCCCGTCGTGCACGTAACGGCGATCCCGGATCCACTGCGTATCCGCGTATTCCTTCTCCAGCCTCCCGATTTCCGCCCAGAGCGTCGTTGCCGATTTCCCCTTTAACAAGCCCGTATCGGCGAGATTTTCCGCACCCGTGCAGATGGACATGATCGTCGTGTTCCCGCCTGCGTGCTTCCGAATCCAATTCCGTACCGGTTCGTACTTCTTCTTGTCCATGATCGGAATGTACGGAATGACAATTACATCCGGACTTTTGCCCAATACGCCGTCCATTTCCTCGAACGTATAGTGCGGCATGACATCGAGCCCGCCGGTCAACGATTTGACGTGACGGTCCGGAGCAACGGCAAATACGTTAAATCCCCTTGTCATGGCGAACATTTCGTACGGTGTCATGAAGTCGAATACTTCGGTCACCTCACTGCCGAGCAGGACGGCAACGGTCGGCTTACGCGGATCGTATTCGGGCATAACCACGTCGCTCCTCAAAGGCTCGGGTTTATCATAGACCGACATGATTTCCCCCATCGTCGCGAAATACCCGACCGTACCGACCGCGCCAACGGGAATAACGATCATGCACAAATAAAAAATGATTCGTAACAAGCCCTTCACCATCATTCCCCCTTATGAAATCATCATATGAAAAAGCGGCCTCTTCCTCATCCGTCCCGCGAAGGTTCCATCGTACGACCATTGGATAGGATCTTCCCCCGTCTGAAGCCCAGAGAAGAAAATGCAAAATAACCTACCTCCGATCCTTGGTATCGAGGGTAGGTTTGCTTTGCTGCCAGCCGGAGGAACATTGGCTAGTTTCGTTATCAGCTGCTATGCTTGGCGATGGCCCCTGCATAGGCTTGCTTCGGCCGCAAGCCTACAAGCTTCTCCACCGGCTGCCCGTCCTTGAACACGATAACGGTCGGCGCTGACATGATGCCGAATTCGGTCGTCGTCGCCGGGCTGTCGTCGATGTTCACCTTCAGAAACGCCACATCGCTGCCGTATTCCGCTTCAAGCTCATCCATAATCGGCAGCAGCGGCTTGCACGGCGGGCACCACGGCGCCCAGAAGTCGGCAACCGTCACCCCGCTGGCCTGCACGTTTTCCCGGAAATCACGATCGGTCACATTTTTCAAGCTCATTTCGCTCACCTTCCTGCACGGCTTTGTTTTCCGCTAGAATCGATTCGACGCGCTCCTCCAAATTGGCTTTGATCATAGACAGCATCCGGATCTGGTCGTCGATTTCCTGCAGCTTCTGCTTGTAAATCGGCAGGATTTCCTTGCAGAACGCTTCCTTGTTCTTCAGCACGCAATGCAGGAAACCGGATATTTGCTCCGTCGACAACCCGAGATTCAAGTACAGCTTGATCGTTTGCACCTGCTCCACGGCAAATGGGTGATAATCCCGGTAACCGTTCATCATGCGGCTGGACGTTAGAAGCCCCTGCTGCTCGTAATATCGGAGCGACCGGATGCTGACGCCCGTTTGTTTGGACAACTCGCCGATTTTCAAGCGGCTCCCTCCTTGCTATGAGGTCCTGGCTTCATTATAAACCGTGACATTAATGTGAGGGTCAATACCTCATTTCTATTATTGTACAGGAGTCGCGCCGATTAAGAAATCGGCGTAATCGTCGGCGTCTTCGGTCCGCTGCGCAAGGCGCGGGTTAATTTCAGCGTCGCGACGTAAGCGGTGAGCGACATGAGCAGCGCGCCCAACAAGCCGATCGGCTGGCCGAACCCGGAACGCGCCAGCATCGAATAAGCGGCAAGTCCGCAGATCGTCATCACGATCGCGCCCGCGCCTGCTTTGAATACGATCCGGAAATCAAAATAAAATCCGATCGAACCGGAAACGGACAAGAAGTTCAGCAAAGTAAGCAAGCAGATCCCGAAGCCGAACCCCCAGGCAACGCCTTCGATGCCGAATCTGGAGCCCAATACGAAAATCGCGGTTACCTCGACGATATTCGTCAGCACATGGTTCCACATGACCGTAGACGCTTTCCCGAGTCCGAGCAAAATCGCCTGCAGCGGCGCTCCGAAATAATACAAGAAGAACAAAGGCGCGATTAGCTTAAGCAAAGCAGCCGCTTCCGGCGCATGATAGATGACCGTCGCCAGCGGCTCCGCCCACAGGTACAGAGCAATCGTGCACGGCAAGCCGACGATCAGCGCGGTGCGCATCGCGACGTCCATCCGGCTGTGCATGAGTCGGCTGTTGTTGTCGACGCTCGCTTCGCTGATCGCCGGGATTAATGCCGTCGACAGCGATTGCGTGAAGAAGCTCGGCAGGAACAGCAGCGGAATGACGTAACCGGCGAGCAGCCCGAATTGCTTCGTGGCCATTTCAGTACCAACGCCGTACAGTACCAAGCTCTTCGTGATGATCATCGGAAGAAACGCGCGATAAATGGAATGGATAAATCCGCTGCCCGTCATCGGCAAACCGATGCGCAGCAGGTCGTACAAGGTACGGTCTGCTTTGCCGGAACTATGGGCGACAACGGTGCGAGTCTCCTCTTTCCTCCCCTTGTTCGACCATTTGAACATGGCGAACAGATAGAGCATTCCGCAGCCTTCGCCTATGACGGCGGCGGCCATTGCGCCGGCGGCCGCATACGAGATGCCGTAAGGGATCAGCCAATTGACCACGCCGATAATGACGATGATTTGCGCGACGTTCTCGATGATGTCGGAGAAAGCGAGCGGATTCATGTTCTGCCTGCCGCGGAAATAACCTTTCAACACGGCCGAAAAAGCGATAATCGGAATGATCGGCGTGATGGCGACCATCGCGTAATAAGCCCGTTGGTCCGCCAGAAACACCGAGGCGATCCACTTCGAGCCAAGCAGCGCCAGCAGCGTCAGCACGATACTTAACGTTCCCGTAACCGTTAAAGAAACGGTCAATATGCGCCTGACCCGGGCGGCATCCTTCTGAACCTCGGCCTCGGACACAAGCTTGGATATGGCGACCGGCAGCCCGAGCTCCGTTAGCGTAATGAATAACGGCAGCAGCGGATGCGCGATCATGAGCAGCCCGACTCCTTCCGCGCCCAAAAAACGGGCCAGCAGGATGCCGTTCACGAAACCGAGCCCCCTCGTAAAAAACGACGACACCGTTAAAATGAACGTTCCCCGAATAAAGGATTGCTTCTTCATTTCCATAGGTTCGCATCTCCTTCCTACCTTCTAACATATTCGAAAAATACGAATTCATGCTGACAAGCATTAAGGTTAACCGGCCTGAACCGTCTGAATCGGCGCATTCGTTCGAGCATTATGAGATATTCGCTATCATTAGGTCTTTGGTCGTATTATGTTTCCCAAGGAAATTGCCGATGAAAATGGACAAGCAATCATATCGAAACTAGACACCAGGAGGAATTATGAAAAGCATCAAGACAAAAATGATTACTTTTATTTCTTTGCTGCTCGCCGCCACGTTATTGTCTTTAGGCCTTCTGACCTACATTTCCACCTCAAGCTTATTCGAAAAAGAAACCGACAATGAAATCTCCTTGCGCTCGTTAGTCATCGTCGAACAAATCGAAAGTTTTTTATCCGTCAAAACTTCGATTCTCGAATCCTTCGCCAAAAGCGCAGTCGCTTATTATGGCGACAACCCGAAAATGATCGCGTTTATGAAGTCCTCCCTTGAACGAACACCCGACATGACATCGCTGGTGTATTCTCCCGACGTTACCGGCAAACAAGCAATTTCTAACGAAGGCAAAACCCTTGATATTTCCGAACGTCCTTATATCAAAGACTTGGCCGAAGGCAAATCCGTCATTTCCAATCCGCTTCTGAGCAAGCTGGACGGCAAGCTGTCCATCGTCGTTGGAGCGCCGATCCTCGTGAACGGCAAGCCGGTAGGCTTCTTGTCCTCGCCGATCGCCATCGACGAGCTAATGAAAGTGGTCGCCAAAGAAAAGTTCGGTGAGACCGGCTACGCCTTTATGCTGGATTCGAACGGGGTCGTCGTTACCCATCCGCAGCAGGAATTGATCATGAAGAAGAACGTCAAGGATTTGGGCGTACCGGAGCTGGAGACCGCCTTCAAGGATGCCGTGAACGGCGGACAAGGGAAACTGTCTTTCCTCTACCAAGGAACGCCGATCAAAGGTTATTATTTAAATACGTACAATCATTGGACGGTCATGCTGGCCGCGCCGACAAGCGAGTTAAACGAAGGCGTTCAAACGTTGTCCCGGAACATATTCATCCTGACCGGCCTGTTCGTCGTCATCGGGATTGCGCTCGCGTACCTGCTCGCCGTCACGTTCGTTCGTCCGATCGGGCGGCTGAATCGCGCGATTCAAGTTGCCGCTTCCGGCGACTTGCTGCATCGCGTCGAAGTGAGAGGCAAAGACGAAATCGCTCAAGCGGGCAACAGCTTTAACAGCATGGCCGACGCGTTCCGTCATGCGTTAACCGAAGTGAATCATTCGTCGCTTCAGCTTGCCGCAGCCTCCGAGCAATTGACGGCGAGCGCGAGGCAAACGTCTTCGGCAACCGAGCATATCGCGACTTCGATGGAGCAAATAATGTCCGGTACGGAGCAGCAAGTCGCTTCCGTCGAGCAAAGCCGTCAAACCGCGGATACGGTTACCGAGCACGTGCAAAATATTTACGGACTGTCCGAAGGGGCTGCCGAGCAGGTCAACAAAACGTTCCATGTTTCGGTGGAGGGCGAGAAGGCGGTACAATCGGCCATCGAGCAGATGAGCTCCATTGCGGCGACCGTGCAGGAGCTTTCAGGGGAAGTCCAGCAACTGGGGGCTTATTCGCAGGAAATCGGCAACATCGTTCAAGTCATTACCGGCATCGCGGGCCAGACGAACCTGCTTGCCTTGAACGCCGCCATCGAAGCGGCCCGGGCGGGCGAAAGCGGGCGCGGCTTCGCCGTTGTCGCAGGCGAGGTGCGCAAGCTTGCCGAGCAATCGGCGGCATCCGCGCAGCAAATCGCCGATTTGATTGCGTCGATTCAATCGAGCACCCGCCTCGCGGAATCAACGATGGAAACGACGACAAGGGAAGTCAGGTCCGGCATCGAGGCTGTCGACTCGGCGGGCGTTCTCTTCGATCAAATTAAGGTGGCGATCGGATCGATCGTCGAACAAACGAATCAGGTTGCGGAAGCATCGCAGCAGGTGATGAACGGTACGGTGGAGATGAGCCAATCCATCACGACGATCGCAGGAGCAGCGGAGAAAAATGCCGCCGGCTCGCAGAACGTATCCGCGGCGGCCGAGGAGCAGCTGGCTTCGATGGAGGAAATCGCCGCTTCCGCGGAATCGTTGTCCCATATGGCGGACGAATTGCAGCTGATGATTACGCGCTTCAAGATTTGACCGAAATTTATCGTCTTTTTTCGGATTGACCTAAGTTAACGAAAATCTCCCCTCTCTGCTCGATATAGACAAGAGAAAGGGGAGATTTTTTATGAAGCCGGCTATATCCGGTTATCGTTTCCGCGATTTCTTTTTCCCCGGCGCGTCGGACGAAACAGATAAAGCCTTTGCCAGCAATGTATCCTGATAACGGCTCAGCAGCATAAAAGCGAGCACCGCGCCGAGCAATGCGCTCGTCATATCCCATTGCGTATCCCACATATCGCCTTGCGGTTCAAGGAATCTCTCGGCAGGACCGCCCGTAATTTTGGCTCCGGCAAACTCGGCAAGCTCGTACGCTGCGCTTAATGCGAGCGTAAACGCAATCGCGATACCATTCAGCCATCCTTTTCTCGTCAAAGACATTACGCCGCGGCATACAAGCAGCTCCCGCAGGATAAGGAACGGAATCACCCCTTGAAAGACATGACCGAACCGGTCGTAGTCGTTCCGGCTGAGGTAGAACACATCTTTGATCGTATTGAACAGAGGGACCTTCGAATAGGTGTAATGGCCTCCGATCAGCATGAGGACTGCTCCCAAAACAATGAAGGTGTACGTCAGCTTCGTAAATCGAAAGCGATGGAAGGTGAATACGAGAGTCGTAATGCCGACGAACGTAGGCAAGGCTTCCCCGATCCATTCGGGTAGCCTCGCGGGATGAATGAGCGACCATACGAAAGTCGCGACGAAAACGGCGAGCAATACAAAGTGCCAAGCCCCGAGGCTCGGCCCTGCATGGATTTTAGCTCTCATGGTGACGCCTCCTGATCTGCATTCAAACAATCTGATGCCATTTTGTCCATAAAAGCGAAAAAGTACTCGTTAATTTTTCCAAATCTAAGGACAATAATTTGCCGTCGACGCCAGCTTTTTCATTGAAGCAGCATTAATGTGCCCTTGCCTTGGTCGGCAAGGACAGGAAAAAGAAAAAAATCACCCTGCACTCTCGGTGAAGGGTGATTTCTTCTTTAGATGATTAACGGCCTGGATCGAATTGAGTGGCAAAATAGTTCTTGATTCCGTCCACGATAGCCTGCGCCGTTCGGATCTGGTGAGCCTCGGTAAGCATTTGCGCTTCTTCGTTCGGATTCGTAAGAAAGCCCACTTCGAGCAATATCGCAAGATTTTCGCTTTCTCTCAGCACTTGCCAGTTATGGCGCTTCACGCCGCGGTCCTGAAAGCCGCTTGCCTTTGCCAGCTGCTTGTGCACCTCGTCGGCCAACGGCTTGCTTTCGTCGTCGTAGTAATACGATTCGGTGCCCGATATGTTCGGATCCGTATACGTATTCCCGTGAATCGAGACGAAGACGTCCGCGCCGAGATCGTTCGCAAGCTTGGCACGGTCCCCAAGCTCGATGAACGTATCGTCCGTGCGCGTCATATACGGCTCGAACTGCGGCTCCTCGCGGAGCAGGTCGAACACCTTCGTCGCGAGCGAAAGCGTATACAAATGCTCTCGGTTCCCGCTCGCACCTTCCGCGCCGGGGTCTTTGCCGCCGTGCCCCGGGTCGATGACGATTTTGAAGCGAGGCGAACTGTCCGGAAGCTGAGCCGCGGAATCGTTAAGCGGCTCCCCGGATTGCGCCCGAGGGGGTGCCTGGTTCGCTGAAATCGAGGTGGACCATTCGTACATCGACCAGACGAGCCCCATTAAAGCGACAAGGGCTGTCAAGTATAACGCTTGGCGGCGTTGAACCTGTCTTTTGCTTCTTTTCATGAGGCGCGCGTCTCCTTACTTCGATAAGTCGGCGAATGCGGCCGTATCCATCTGCCCGATCGTATCGTCGTAGGATCGCTGCATACGTTTTTTGTCTTCCGGCGACAGATTGTCACGATCGATAGATTGCTGAATCGGCAAAATTTCGTAAGCGAAAGTTTGCTCGTCGCCTGCCGAACCCGAGCCGCCTCCGCGGTATACCCATGTCGGCACATAATCAACCTTGCGGATGGCCGTTTCGTTCGTTTCCTTGTTTTTCCGAATATCGATTTGGATAATAAGTCCGTCTTCCGTATATACGTTATCTAATGTTTCCTGCCGCTGATTGGAGATGAAATTGCCCAGCGAATAAATGACGAACGCACTGTTCGCGCCGCTTGTCAGCCGTGCCGATTTTTGAATGACATGCGGGTGGCTGCCAAAAATAATGTCAACGCCTTCATCCGCCATCAGCTTGGCGAGTTTCTCCTGCTTCGCCGACGGGGCGCGCTCGTATTCAATGCCCCAATGCATGAACGCAATGACGACATCGGCCTTCTGCGCTTTCGCGTACGCGATATCTTCCTTGATCTTCTTCTCGTCCACGATATTGATGATGGTGTCGCGCTCCTCCGGCGTGAGCTGGCTGTCCAAACCGTTCGTGTTTTCCGTATAGGAGAGAAAAGCCAGCTTGACGCCTTTCACGTCCTTGATCAGAACCCGCGTATCCGGCCGCTTCTCATAGGTGCCTACCGTATCCAAGCCGCCCTCGCGAAGCACTTGAACCGTTCGGATCAGTCCTTTGCTCCCCATGTCCAAGCTGTGGTTGTTCGCGGTCGACATCACGTCGAATCCCGCGTAACGAATCGCGTCGACGACTTCATCGGGCGAATTGAACCGCGGATAGCCCGAATACGGGGCACGGTCTCCTCCCGTCGTCGTTTCGAAGTTCGCGATCGCCAAATCCGCGGCGCTGATAATCGGCTTTACCCCTTCGAACACCGATTTGAAATCGTATGTCTTCGTTTCTTTGTCGAACCCGCTACGCAACTGCGTGTCATGGAACATAATATCGCCCGCTGCCGCTATGCGAATGTCGCTGTACTTCGAAGCATCGCCGGAAGGCTGTTCCTGTTCCGCGGGCTGCTCCTGCTCCGCAGACTGTTCCGACGACTCGGGTGGCCGCGACTTGCCCGGACTCTTCTCGCCGCCGGTATCGGATGATGCCGTACAGCCTATCATGCCGATGCTTACGACGATCGCCGCCAGGACGACGGCAAAGGCTCTTGTCTTGATCGTCCGCCGACCGGGCTTCATGACGCATCCCCCTCGTCCAAATATTCTTCGTAGGAAAGGCCGCTCTCGTACACTTTCGTTGCCAGCTCGACGCCAAGGTAGCGAAGGTGCCACGGCTCGTATTTATATTTCGTGATCTCTTCCTTGTCTTGCGGATAACGGATAATGAATCCATAAAGATGGCCGTTCTCGCGAACCCACTGTCCTTCCTCCGTCTCGCCGAACTTCTCGGTCAGCTGGCGGTCGACGCTGTCGCTCGTCACATCCATCGTTAACCCGGTCTGATGCTCGCTTTGTCCCGGCTTGGCGCTGAAGCGGTTGGCGGCTTCTTCGCCGTTCTTCGCCGCATAGCTGTTGAAGAGCGACTTCTGCGTCTTATAGGACCGGTAGCCCGAGCGGGCATACAGCTTGTAGCCGGCATCCTTCGCCGCCGCAAACATCGTCTTCAGCGCATCGGCAGCCTCCTTGCGCATCTGGTTGACCTCGGGACTGGACAGCACGGTAGGCACGTCCACGGTCACGAGATCATCCGGCACATAATCCGACGCTAAGCTATTCTGCTTGTTAACCAGTACCTGGATCGAGTCATCCGGCAAATCTTTGCCGGCAACGGGCAGTTTCACCGGCGGTTTCGTAGCAGGCGGATTCACTACCGGCTTTTCGGCAGGCGGTTTCTCGGCAGGAGGCGAAGTCTTCTCCGGAGCATCCTCCTGGGAAGCCGTTTCTTGGGGAGCCGTCTCTTGAGGAGCCGCCGCTCCCGTACAGCCTGCAATTCCTATCGAAGCGGCGGTTATGCCCGCCAGCAGCATTTTTTTGTACGTCAACATATTCCGATCACCTAATCTCCTTGTTTTATCTGGAAGTCATGAATCTAGTATAATACGCGAATATATATTAAGTAAGATAGATTTGTAATAAAGTTGTAAAATGTTGTTGATTCGTGGCGAAATCGTGCAAAGAAACGACCCGTCGAAATAGCGGCAGGCCTTCGTGCCGGCGGTCGGCTTTACGCTCCCAAGTAATAGTTGATCATCGCCATCAGGTCTTTGTTGAATCCAAGCACTTTTTTCGTTCTGTAATCGACCATGATGCTATAGCCTAACCCCTGATTATCTTTGTGCATATAATACAATTCGGCGACAACGCCCCATCGGATCTCTTTGTCCTTTAGCGTCAAATCAGAAAGCGCGTAGCTTCCTTTATCCTCTATAAACCGGTTTGCGACATCAATGATATCATCCAAATCCCTTGCATTCCCGCCAGAGGCTGATTTCATGATGACCTTGGAAATTTTCAGAACATCGCCGTCTCTTGCGTTGAGCACCAGATCGTAAACTTCGTCCGGATGCGCCACGCGCGTCAAGGTCATATAAAACAAGCCGCCGGGGATCTTGTTCAATTCCGCTTCGGCATCCGTTTCGGCATCCGCCTTAAGCTTCGCTTCCGCATTGCCCCTTGATCCGGTTTCGGGACGCGAATTCATGACGTAGGCTATCTTGATGAGCAAATCCTTAAACTTCTTCTGATCCACCACCATCAGTTCGAATTGAAAATCGTTCACCGTCAGGTTAGCGTCAAAATATTTGTTGATCGCGTTAACGCTAAACGTTCGCGCCGCTTCCTGGGAAAGAACGCCCTCATAACTCGGCTCTGTCCCTTTGTGCTCGTTGTTTATTTTTTTCACCATGACGGTGTCTTTTTCGATGGCGTTGTAAAATCCGCTGCAGCCTGTCGTTGCCAGCATAAACGCTGCAATAACCGTCACGAGGATTAGCTTGTTCATCGGTTCTCCCCGCCTTTTGCACCGGACGGATCGAAGATGACGCGAACCGTCGTGCCTTGGTGTTCTTCGCTGACGACTTCGATCGCCGCATGATGGACCGCGGCGACGCTTTGACAGATCGCAAGCCCAAGTCCCGCGCCGTTGCTGCGTCTCGTTCTGGCTTTGTCCGCCATATAGAACGGCTCGAATATTTTGTCGCGGTGCTCTTCGGCAATGCCGATGCCCCGGTCGATCACTTCCAGAACGTAACGGCCATTGCTCCAATACCCGCGAAGGATTACGCTCTGCCCTTCGGCGGAAGCCTTCTGCGCATTGTCGACGAGATTAATAATCAAAATTTTGATCAAGTCCTTGTCCAGCAGCAGCTTGCCTTGCTCGCAATCGATGAAAATGCCAACCGCCTTCTCCTTCGCTCTTAGCTTCAGCACAGGCTCGATTTCGGCAATGACCGATCCAAGCTCATGCTCCTCCTTCTGGAAACGGTCCTCCTGCAGCAGAATTAAATCCATCAGCTTCTGCGAAAGCGCCTCCAGCCGCTTCCCTTCGCCATAAATGACTTCGAGCCCGTCTAGAAACAGCTCCTCGTTATACTTGGTCGTTCGAAGGAAATTCGCGTATCCGATAATCGAAGTGAGCGGCGTTTTTAATTCATGGGTAAAATTGTTGATGAACCGCTGCTTCTCCTGGTTGTGCCGCTCCAAATCGTTGATCTTGTCTTCGACCACTGCGGCCATATCGTTAAAATTGCGGGCCAACACGCCGATTTCATCCTTCGACTTTAATTGGACACGCTCCGAAAACCCGCCCTGCGCGATGACCTGCGCTGTTCGGTTAAGCCGGTCGATCGGCTTCGTCAGCCCTCTGCTAACGAAATACATAATAAGCATGTAGAGCAGGCAAGCAGCCGCATCCACCTGGACGAAAAAACGGTACTGATCGACCCGCTCTTGGTACAGCGGGGTGACATCCTTCATATATGTGAACACGTAGCGCTTATGGTTAATGTCCGTAATATTCGACGTAAACAATATCGTGCGTTCGCCGATATCGCGCAATATATACCGGATCTCGTCCGCAGCCAGCTTGTCCAGCTCCTCGCGCTGCGCCGGTATGTTGAAATCGGCGTTGCTGTAGACCGTTTTGCCGCTATCGTTCACGATTTCCAAATAAATGCGCCTGTCGCCGTTCTTCTCGACGAACTCACCCGCGATGCTCGTCAAGACGGATTTCTCGTAGTCGATGGAGTCGTAGATGCGGAGTATCGGCACGATCGCATCGACGCTCGAATGGATGCTGATGTTCTGGCTGAGCGCGCCGCCGATTTCCTGCTCCAACATTTTGCTATGGTTCCGCTCGATGACCATGATGGAAGCGGCATTAAAGATCAGGACGAACGCCACAATCGAGAACAAATAAATTTTGTGCCAAAACTTCATTGCCCCTTAGTCCTCCAGCCGGTAGCCGATTTTATAAATCGTCTTGATGTGGTCCTGCAGCTGAAGCTTTTTGCGGAGCGACTTAATGTGCATATCGACCGTACGCGTTTCGCCGTAATAATCGCCGCCCCACACTTTGTCGATGAACTGCTCTCTCGAGAGCGCGATGTTTTTGTTTTTCAGCAGAACGACAAGCAGGTCGTATTCCTTCGGCGTCAGCTCGACCGGCACGCCCTGCATCGTCACCTCTCGTTTGTCCACAGCGACCTGCAAGTCCCGAAACTCGATCACGTTCTCTTCTTTGCCGTATCGGCGCAGCACCGTTTCGATTCGGGCCAGCAGTTCGATCGCTTCGAAAGGCTTGACCATATAGTCGTCGGCCCCCAGCTTCAAGCCGTTGACTTTGTCGTAAACCGAATTTTTGGCCGTTAGAAAAATTACCGGAGTCCGGTGCGGCCGAATTTTCTCCATCAGCGCGAAGCCGTCCAGCCCCGGAATCATGACGTCCAGCAGGATGAGATCGAACTTCTCCCGTTTGATCGCTTCAAGTGCCGCGAGGCCGTCGTACACTTCGGTCGTCGCGTAGTTGACGATGTTCAGATTCATTTTCAAAATTTTGGATATATGGATGTCGTCTTCGACGATCAATATTTTTTTGGACATTTTCAGTTCTCCCGACAAGTCTAGAATGTTGTCTATGGCTTACGACGATCGATAGATGTCAAAGGAATTCGCATAGACGTAACATTTGACTCGTCCGGGGCTCGAAAGGTTCAATATCTGTCTTTGGCGGATTTTTCAACTAAGAAAAGCCGGTTCACGCAGGCGATGGACAGGTGATCACGTTCCATTGCACAATGTGCAATGGAAGCCCCCTGATTTCGCAAATTTAAGGCAACTCATTGCAAAATGTGCAATCAAATTCGCGTTTTTCAACTTGATGCACCTGTCGCGGTAATTTCGATTGTATGAAATACAATCAAATGAATCCATATTTGCACCACTATCTTTATCCGTTGTACAAAATACAATGGTAGAGTAGTAGATAAACGGCTAGCACCCTCCTAATCAGCGCATCGTTTACCGAGAAATATAAGCCAAGTATAGTGAAACTTATACTTTTATAACAATATAGAATTTATAAGTTTTCGGCAGATAACGCAGTGAATCAAAATTCTATTTGGCAAGAAAAGCTTCCTCTTACGCAGGGTCATTCATCGTGGAAAGGGCTTCGAATCGAAGCTTTTCTTATATTTCGAAAAAGCCGCAGTCATGTTGACTGCGACTTCTCGTAAAGCCGATTGCTGTCGCTGCGAATCCATTCCAGCAGCTGCACCAGATCCCGCAGCCGCTCCGGCTGCGATTCGTAATGGCGTTCCGGCAGCAGCCGTTTAATCGCGATCGCCTCGCGAATGAGCGGATGAAAGCGCTCGGGCAGACGGTCAAGGCCGTACGCCCCTGCGCCGGCTTTGCTCGTTACGCCGCGTTCCCGAATCGTGAACCACTGCCGCAGCATGCCGAGCACGTTCCATTCCACGGCCCAGTCGAGCTGCTCCCGCGTTGCGTGTGGCACCGGCTGGCCGGATGTTTCGGCTCCGAACCGGCGGCTCTGCTCGGACAGCCGATCGATCCACCCCGCCCAGTAGCTATTCATGTTGGCGATGACATAAGCGGCGAGTTCATCGTCCGGCACGTCGAACGCAAGAGATATCGACTGTCCGTAAACTCGAATGCCGTGATGCTTCAAGATGAACCATGTCACGGGATTCACGTCCGCCCCCGTTCCGTCGGTATGCAATCGCTTGTTGAAGTAGGTCGGGCACGGAGACGCCGGATCGAACGGCTGCCCGAGCTGCCCCCGCACCATGTAAGCGCCCATGATGTCGACACCGGGATCGGCCGACTCCACGGCTTCATGCGCCTTGCCGATCTCCGCGATGTCGTCGGCACTAGGCGGTCGATTGACCACGGCGATAAAGTCGATGTCGCTGGAGCCTTCGATATAAGCGCCAAGCGCCGTGGAGCCGTACAAGTACACAGCCTCCACCATGCCGGGCACTCGGGCTTCAAGCTCGCTGCATAAGCTGTTCATGATGGCATGAACTTTGTCCATAGGCATAGGACCTCCCACCTTTCGTATCGTTCTCGTTATTCCGCTTTCGCTTCCGGCTGCCTGTCCAGCTGGGAGAACAGCTTCGCCGCCCTCATCTTCGATACATTCCACGAGGACCAAGACGCACTCTCCTGCTTGTTCCGCAGCCGTTCAGCCTTGTTCTTCAGCATTTCCGCCAGCTCCTCCGGCCGGTTCGGGCTTTCGTACAGCTTCATGAGCGCCGGCACGGCATCCTCGGACAACGAGCCGAGGTACCATGCATCCAGCTTGCCGCTTCGTTCATAACGATCGATATTGCTGTTTGCCACCATCGCGTCGACGTTTATGTAATTAACCGCGACATATGCGATCACGCTGACTGCCAAATACACTTTAAGCAGCGGCAGCCGTTCGCGCCATATGCGATACAGCGCCACAAGGAACAGAACAGCCAAATACAGCATGAACGCATGCACCAAAATTCGGGTCACCGTGTAGCCGTATGCATCCTCGTACAAGGCAAGACGGAGGTGGGCCGACAACAGCATGATTCCCGTCGCTGCTACCAGCACCGTAAGCAGACACTGAATGATCCGGTGCAGGACGCGCTGGCCCCGATCCACGAATCGCAGCACGGCGAGCAAAATGCTCAGGTTGATCACCGTAACGGTGACAAGCTCGTTGAAGCCTTTCCGCGCATATTCGGCGTAGCTGGTGCCGCTCGGCAGCACGCTGTCTCCGGCCGCGAAAAAATACGAGAACTGGATGGCCACGAACGCGACGTATACCACGTTTACGGCGATCAGCAGCGTGAGAACGATGATCGGATCCAACTTGGGAAGCCATCCGGACTCCTCTTGTTTTCCCGCCAAATCCGGTGGTTCCGGCGACTCCGCTGACTCCGCTGACCCCACTGACTTCACTGACTCCCTGAGCCTTGCATTTTCCCCGATACGGATCATTCCGCCCTGGAACGGATGCTGGATACCCCATATGTAACAGAAGATATAACCCCCGACCAAGACAACCCAGAACAAGCGTCCGAACAACCCCCACAAGTTCAGCGAATCCAGCAAAGCAGGGATCTCCTTGATGCTCTGGGCGAACATCGTGTCCGCCGAAGAAAGCAGCGAGAGCACGACCATCAAGATCGGCAGCGCGATAAACAAGCCGAGCAGCACCTTCCAGAGTGCGGTTGCACGCCCGTTCTTCTTGCCGTCGCCTACCATGGCCGCCGTCATTCGGAACGGCACCGGCACCTGCCTAAGAGATTGCGGGAGCACATGCTCGAGCGAGCGAAGCATCAAGCCGGCCCGAAACTTCGGGGAGGAACGCTCCGTCCACCAGGTCGTCTGAAGGGCGATCAGCATGGGGATGGCCAGCACGTTCAACCACGCGAACAATTCATTGGCGAAAAACAAATAGGTGCACGATAACAGCGCGATCGGAGCGAGCATCAGCGGCGCCATATGATTCGCCTGCAAGCTCAGCGACCGCTTGTTGAACCGAATGAACAAGGCGTACAGCAAACCGACGAACAACGGGTGCGATATCCCGGCCGATTTGCCGTAAAATAAATAAACGTATGCGACGCCAAGCAACATGCAGCACAGGAATAACAGCTTGTGCTCTTGGGAGAAGCCGTAAGACCGATCGTTGCCCTTCGATTCCCCGCCTATCATAATCATAATCTGCTTATGCCTCCTTCCAAGTCCCCTGCAGCCCGGGATCGTGTCGAGTGCCGCAATATTGCTTCATGAAGCGGGCGAATCGCTTCGCTTCTTGCATACGCTCTTCCATCGTCACATACAACGAAGGCTCCTGAAACGCCCGGCGCCGAATGCGCAGCGCCTCCCGCACGATCGGATGCCAGCGCTCCGGCAGCACCTCCAGCGCGTAGTTTCCTGCCTTTTCCCTCGTTGCCCTTCCCGGGCAGTCCATCGTATACAATACCCGCGCCGCATTCAGCACCGCGTATTCAATCGTTTCCTCGTCGCCTTCCTGCAGCACAAGCTCAACCGCAGACATCGCTTGCCTGCTCCAATATCCGTTCCAATTCAACCTCGCCACCTCCGGTTACAATGTGACTCGCTTTTCCGTTAGGAGACGTAGGCGCCCCCCTGTACCCTATTCTAGCCTGTAAAATAGGAATAAAAAGAGTAACTTTGCGGCTAGGAATTTCATATTTTACGAGCGGCGCAGCTTCGTTTATCGGCACAAAAAAACTGCCGCAGGTTTCCCCACGGCAGAGTCGCTCTTCGTATATCGATACGCCGAACGATCCGATGAAATTCGGCCTACACGACGTTATTCAGCTCCAGCGGATCGTCTTCCGCCTTGTTAAATGCGGCACGGTCGAACTCTCCTTCCGATTTCGCCACGAGCAAGGAGGTCACCGTCGTGCCTGTTGCATTGACGGCGGTACGGCCCATATCGACGACGGCGTCGATCGCGAGCACGATGCCAAGCCCTTCGAGCGGCAGCCCCAGCGCGGTCAGGACGACGGTCGTCGAAATCGACGCAGGTCCGGGAACGCCGGCGACGCCGATCGACGAAATCATGCTGACGAGCACGATCAGCGCATAATCCGTGATGCCAAGCGGAACGTCATACACCCGCGCGACGAAAATCGCCACGACCGCCGGCCATACGCCGCCGCAGCCGTTCATGTTCATCGTTGCGCCGAGCGGAGCGATAAAGCTGGCGATCCGAGGCGAAACGCGAATTCGCTTCGTGATCACCTCCAGATTGACCGGAAGCGTAGCATAGCTGCTCCGTGTCGTGAAGGCAACGGCGATCGTCGGATACGCTTTTTTGAAGAAGCGCAGCGGATTCACCTGGGCCACGAGCGACACAAGCCCGCCGAACGTCAGCACGAAATGGATAATCAGCGCGACGTAGGTCGCCACGATGACCATGATGAGCGGAGACAACGTATCCGCTCCGTATTTGGCCGCCATCGAGCCGATGAGCGCATACACCCCGTACGGCGTAAGGCGAATGACGTATTTGACGACTTGGTACATAATTTTCGCCAGCGAATCGAACAGGTTTTTAATCGGCTGCACGATTTCCGGTTTTTTCGAGCCGACCTGCACGATCGCGACCGCGACGAAAATCGCGAAGACCAGCACCGGAACGACTTTGCCGCCGGCCATGTCGCCGATCGGGTTCACCGGCACCAAATCCAGAATAACCTGCGAGAATGTCGGAATTTCTCGTGCTTTGAAATCGGCCGGAACGTTCTGCGCGATGCCCGATCCCGGATCAAGCGCAAGCGCGACGAGCAGCCCGATTAACGCCGCGATCCCGGTCGTTGCGAGAAACCAGAGGATCGTTTTGACCCCGATTTTGCGTAAATGGCCGAGACTTGATATCGAAGCGATACTGTTGATAACGAGCACGACGACCAGCGGCATTACGAGCATTTTGACCAGATCGACGTAAATCGTGCCGATCGTTTTGACACTTGTCGCATCGAATTCGTAGGAATTGAACGCAATGCCTGCCACGAGCCCGAGTCCAAGCGCGATCAGTACGCGTAAACCGAAGCCGACGCGTTTTCTTGCCATGACATAGAGACCGGCGATAATGACGATCGAAACGAGCAGGCTGACCCAGTTCGATTCAATCGCTTTGATCAAGTTGTTCTCCAAGCTGACTCATCTCCCTTTTTGAACAGACTTCAATCGTAATCGTTTGCAATCCCTCCTCATAATCTCTATATTCACGCCGGAACAAAAGATGCAAGAAAAAAACCTAACGGCGACCGCAGTGAGGTTCGTTAGGTTAGCTCAGTTCAGAAGTTCCTTGCGTTTAATCCGCGAAAAATTCGGTGACTTCCGATCGTATTCGGCCATTCCACTTCTTCCCCTCCCTTGTAAAACATGAATGGAAGGTGTAAGTTTTTATCAAGGATTTTCATATTTAAATCGAAATCAGCGGAGGCGTAGCCTGTGAAGTTGGCTCAATATTATTTGCGGCTGCGTAACCATTACGTTCACCAAGCCGTGAAGGATGAAGTGCAAGTCACGTTGGACGAGCTGGCGGCGGTGCTGGATTGTACCCACCGCAACGTCGTCCTGCTTCTGCGCAGAATGGCGGACGAGGGGTGGCTCGCGTGGGAACCGAAGCGCGGCAGAGGCCACCGCTCGACGCTGCGGTTCCATCTGCGCAGCGAAGACATGGCGCTGCTGCTCGCCCGGACGCTCGTCGAGCGCAAGGACGTGCACGGCGCGCTGGAGCAGCTAAACGCCGCGTATGTGACCTCCGCCGCCAAGGCAGGCTTCAACGAATGGCTGTACGACTATTTCGGCTACAAGAGCGAGCTGCGCGACCGCAAAAAAATCGATACGCTGCGGTTCCCGCTCAGCCAGCAAGTCCATACGCTCGATCCCGCGTTTATCGACTTTACGAGCGAGTCGCATCTGGTCGGACAGCTGTTCGACAGCCTCGTGCGGATCGGCCCGCTGACGCAATCGGTTGAGCCTCACCTGGCGCACGCTTGGGAGGCCGACAGCGACGGGTGCGGCTGGACGCTATATTTGCGGAAAGGCGTCTTATTCCATCATGGCCGAGAGATGGAAGCCGGCGATGTCGTTTATTCGCTGAACCGTATCCGGCAAGCGCAGGTTCGTTCGTTATACCGCTGGGTGCATGAATCGATCGAAACGATCGAGGCGCTCGACCCTACGACCGTGTATGTGCGGCTGCGCCATCGCAACGAGCTGTTCCTGCCCTTTCTAGCCACGAACCGCGCCTCTATCGTCCCGGGGGACGTTTCGTCCGAATCGCCGGAACGGTTTGCCAAGCAGCCTGTCGGAACGGGGCCGTTCAAGCTGGTGCAGAACGACGGCACGGTCTGCGTGATGGAGGCTTTTCCGTATTATTTTCAAGGGCGGGCTCACCTGGATCGGGTCGAAATCTGGAACATTCCCGACCTGTACGACCGGACGAGCCTCGACAGCTTTCAAATTATGCATAATGTCCGGCTGCC
The DNA here is from genome assembly GCF_056120465.1 of Paenibacillus sp. sgz302148. Classification (NCBI taxonomy): domain Bacteria; kingdom Bacillati; phylum Bacillota; class Bacilli; order Caryophanales; family Paenibacillaceae; genus Paenibacillus; species Paenibacillus sp. sgz302148. Next base: position 10,713 of record NZ_JBVYOJ010000010.1, on the reverse strand, counting down.
GGAAGATCAGACGAAGGCATGGAGCCAGGTCAAGCAGCAGGGAACGACGTGCAAGTTCATTACCTTCAACCTGCTGAAGCAAGGCGTGCTGTCCGATCCCGCGGTCCGGCGGGCCGTCAACGCCGCGATCGACCGCGGCAAGCTCATTGCCGCGCTTGCCGGCGACGTCATTGCACCGGCTGAAGGTTTCGCCGGCAGCAGCGGTTCGGCGCAAGGCGAGACGACATCGGACGCGGACGGCAGCGTACCCATTCGGCCAAATACTGCACCTGCCCAGACCGGAACGTCGTACTCAGACAGCGCCACGAAGGCCGGCGTATCCGAGCCGCTTACACTGAAGCTGTGCACGATTCCCCAATACGAATCGGATGCGCGGCTCGTCCAATCGATCTGCCGGGAATCCGGCATCGACGTGGACATTACGCTTCTTCCGCTGCAGCAATTCAAGGGCGAGCAGCGGCTGGAGGCGGATCTGCTGCTGTTCGCGGTCATGCTCGACAACGATGCGGAGCTGCGCCTCATCGATCTGTACAAGAGCATGCAGCACCATCTGCATCCGGAGCTCGCGGCGCTGCTCGACCAAGGCATAGCGGGCCTATTGAAAGAGCCCTCCCGGTCTCGCCGTTGGGCGATGCTGGGAGAGCTCGAGCAAGTGCTGAAGGAACATGACGCGATTGTGTTCCTGTATCAAAAATATTTGAAAACGGCCTTCCACCCGTCGGTCAAAGGAATCTCGCTGGACTCCCTCGGCTGGGTCCAGTTCAAGGACATCTGGTTCGCCCGCTAAACCGCCTGCCCAACGATGGATCCAAGCTCCCTGGGGCCCATCGAAATGTTGATCGACGCCTCCACGGACAGCCTATTTCCTTCGAAACGGCACACGTGCGTTAGGCAAAACGGCGTTTCCACGAACAAAGCCGTGATGATGAAGGTGGAATCATCACGCCACGTGCCGCCAACCGCCGCGGGCATCGTGCTGCCCCACAAGCTCAACGGCTGCTCGTGCCAGCCATGAATGGCGCAGCGAACCTGAATACGATCGCCTCGAGAAGGTTTCACCTCAAGTGAAACGGCATCCGCTTCGAATCGAAACGTCATCTCCTCAATGCCCTGCTCGTTGCTTTCCATCGCATATCGCCGGCCATTGATTTCGGTTGCCAGGGGCGAGGTCGCGTTCAACTGCGGCCTCGCCCGCTTCAGTCCCTCAAGCCGTGCGGTCAAAGCCGCATGCGTCGGCGCATCCTCCGTCAGCGGCTCGCTTCCCATCGCCGGCAGCAAATGCTCCCAGATTAACTTGAAATAGCTGATGAGGAAATGCCTTGCTGCTCGGGGGTGCTGCGCGGAAGACCGTTTAGATGAGTCATGCGATTTCTCCTTTATGAACAGAGATTTGGAGGATGAATGCATAATAAGTATAAAACGCCGTAATAGACGATCTGAATCCTTGCAGCTATGACGTAGGAATATAGATTTCGGTCATGCCTTGAGGTTGAAGATGTTCCGCGAAAATTTCAAACCTCGGTTTTATAAAGTTCAAGTTGTATTTCGTTTGGATGGGAACCTTGCAAATTTGTCCCCAGAAGCTGCCGATGTATTTTTCTTCAAACCGGCAAACGGTATATTCATCCGCCGGAATGACAAAGCTGATCATCCCTTCAGGGATGGAACCGGGTTCGGTTACCGCGTGCCCGACAATCAAGCCGTTCGGAATGATGACCAGGTACTGATTCTCATTTTTCTTATTCGCTATCTCGTTTCTCCCGGACTCCAACTCCGCAAAAAGCCTGTTTTCATCCTGCGGGCCGTCTCCCTTCGCGCCTACGACTAGAACGGCTTCCCTTTTCTCATAGCGTACTTGCATAAACTCTTCAATATTTTTGTTTACAGCTTCATTCATTGGTCTCCCTCCTTAAGGAAAAAACAGAATATTTGTTCGTGTTAATCATAACATTATTTCTTACATCTGGAAATATTAAATATGTAATAATCCTTCAAATCGCAACGAAAAAAGGAGCCCTTGCGGACTCCTCTTCCATGTTTCTATACTTGCGATTACTTGCCGTTTGCCGCTCTCCACTCGTCATATTGCTTTTGAGCTTCGGCGATGACGTCTTGCAGGCCGGCGTCGTTGAATTTTTTGATCGCTTTCGGAATGAATTCCTTCGGATCGACCGTACCTGTCATGATCGAAGGATAGAATTCTTCTTTAACGTTGTTCAGGTTGCCGATTTGCGTAGCAACCGGCGTCGTGTCGAATTTGAAGCCAAGCGTCGGCGCATTCGTAGCCGAAGAGTTGAATTTCTGGAACTCTTCCCATTTGTTCGCCGGATCTTGCGGCGACAAGTAAGTCAGCATGATGTTGCCGAGCGAGAATGTAGGCATGTCATAGCGCTCTTTAGCTGCCGGCAAATCTTCTTTTACGTTTTCGCTTACTTTTTTATAGTGCGTTCCTTCGATACCGGAATCCACCATGTTGCGCACATATGGATCGGTGTTCAGCAGGTTCAGGAATTCCATCGCTTTCTTCTGGCGAGCTTCGTCGATTTGCGAGTTGATGCCGATCATGGAGCCTGTAACGGACCAGTTGAATACGATAGGCTCACGAATCGGTTTCGATACGATCGGGTAGCCCAAGCTTTCCGTCCACAGAATGTCGGCAAGCGGTTGCGTATCGGCTTTGTCGACGAACCATTTGCCCGTTTGCATCGTGTCGCCGTTTTGCAGCGTAGCGACGTCTTTAGGCAGATAGCCCGCTTTGTAGTAGCTATGAAGCGTTTCAAGATCTTTCAATACGTCGGCGTCTTCGAAAATATTAACGATTTTGTTGTCCGTCGAACCCAGCTTCACGCCGAACGGCAGTCCTTCTACGATGTAGTCGAAAGGAAACGCGAGGCTGAAGTTTTTGTCGGCGGAAATCGGCGCATAGCCTTCTTTTTCTTTAACCGCTTTGAGCAATGGCTCGAGGTCTTGAAGCGTCTTCACGTTGCTGAAATCAACGCCGGCCTTGTCGGCTACGTTTTTGTTGAAGCGCCATACCGGTTGGGCAGGAAGCTCTTTGTTCACAGGAACCGCGTAGTTGTGGCCGTTCACTTTGGAGCCTTCCAGGAATGCAGGGTCCAGAACTTTTTTGATGCCTTGGCCTTCTTCGTCAAGCATTTTGTCGAGCTCGGCGAATACGCCTTTGCGCGCGTTTTGCACGTAGTCGAACGCCCAGGAGCAAGTGAACGCGAGATCCCAAGGGTCGCCGGAAGCGGAAATCACTTGCATTTTTTGCGTGTAATCGCCCCAGTCGATTTGTTTCATTTTGATCGTGGCGTTGATTTTTTCTTTCGTATATTTGCTCAGTTCTTCCATGACCAGATCTGTATCTTTTTGCGGGGTTCCGATCGTGTACCACAGCAGTTCAATCGGTTCACCTTTGTCCTCGGTTTTCGCGTCGTCCTTGTCGGATCCTTGCGCGGTTTGATCTTTAGGAGCTTCATCTTTTTTGCTGCCGCACCCTGCCAAAACAAGGGACATGACGAGCATTGCGACAATCGTGATGAGCAAACTCTTTCTTTTCATCTCTGTTATCCTCCCTTTGTGCTTCTAAATTGTATTATTAAATGCAGGACGCCGCAACCATGCCGGCAAGCGCATGCGCCCCCATCAATAACCGAGCGGTGTTATTCCTTTACTGCGCCAATCGTCAAGCCTTGGATAAAATAACGCTGGAAGAACGGATACGCCAGCACAATCGGTCCCGTTGCCAGCACGACCATCGCCATGCGCGACGTTTCCTGCGGAAGCGACTTTAACAGCTCGAGGCTTTGCGCCGAACTAGCGAGCGCCGAGTTCGACGTAAGGAACTTCAGGCTGTTCTCGATCCGCATCAGCATCGACTGAAGCGGTACGATGTTCGGGCTGTCGATATAAAGCAAGGCGTTGAACCAGTCGTTCCAGTAGCCGAGTGTGCTGAACAACCCGATGGTGGCGATGCCCGGCAGCGAAATCGGCAGAACGATGCTGAAAAATACGCGGAACTCTCCGGCGCCGTCGATTTTCCCGGATTCGATAATGCCGTCCGGAATCATCGTTTGGAAAAACGTTCTCAGAATGAGAATGTAAAAGGCGTTGACGCACATCGGCAGGATCAAGGCCCAAATCGTATCCTTCAGGTGAAGCACCTGCGTCGTGACGATATATGTTGGCACAAGCCCGCCGTTGAACAGCATCGTGAAAAAAGCGATAAAGGAGAAAAATCTCCGGTATTTAAACGTCGGCCGAGAAATGGCATACGCATAAAACGCGATAACGACAAGGCTGATGATCGTCCCGACAACGGTGACGAAAATCGTTACGCCATACGAGCGAAGCAATTGGTCTCCCGCTTTGAGAATATAATCGTAAGCGGCAAAGCTCCACTTATCCGGGAAAATCTTATAGCCGTTTTCGGCCAGCGACTGTTCGTCGGTTAACGAAATAATAATGACGAACAAGAACGGAAAGACGCATAGGAACGCGAACCCTCCGGCGATCAAATGGCAAATCATATTCCAGAACGGAGACAGCTGATGGAAGTCCCGCCGCTTTCTGCGAACGGGTCGGCTTTGCGACGGCTGCCTTTCAACCGCGGTGATACTTGACATTGCTGCATTCCCCTTTCGTTAACGGCGATCCGTCAGAACAACGCGTTCTCTTTGTTGAATTTGCGTACGAGCCAGTTGGATATGATGACGAGCAAGAAGCCGATCGCCGACTGATATAAGCCTGCCGCTGCGGACATGCCGAGCTCGCCCGTTGTCTTCAAACCGCGATATACGAAGGTATCGATAACGTTCGTCACCGGGAACAGCGGTCCCGAGTTGCGCGGAACTTCGTAGAACAACCCGAAGTCTGCGTAGAAGATCCGCCCGATGGCAAGCAATGTCAACATAATGATGAGCGGCTTGATCATCGGAATCGTAATGCTGCGGATTTGCTGCCATTTGCTTGCGCCGTCGATCATCGCGGCCTCGTAATACGATTTGTCGATGCCGACGATAGCGGCCAAATAAACGACGCTGGAATAGCCAATTGATTTCCATAAACTCATGAACGTTAAAATATAAGGCCAATAGGTCGGATCATTGTACCAGAAGACCGGTTCGATGCCGAATACGCCGAGAATTTTGTTCAGCATCCCGAAATCGACGCTCAGGAAACTGAAGGAAAAAAATCCGACGATAACCCAGGATAAGAAATACGGCAAAAACATCCCTGTCTGGTACAGCTTCGCCAGCTTCTTGCTTGCCAGCTCGCTTAAGATAACGGCCATCATGACGGAAAATACCAGGCCAAGGCCGATAAACACGACGTTGTACAGGATCGTGTTGCGCGTAATGATGTAAGCGTCGTCAGTTTTGAACAAAAACTCGAAGTTTTTGAATCCAACCCATTTGCTGTGGATCAAATTGTTCAAGAAACCGCCGTGGCTGTTCCGGTATTGCTTGAAGGCGATAATCGCCCCGAACATCGGCAAATAAGCAAAAAAGAAAAACCAGACGGCACCTGGAAGCACCATCAGGAGCATCGGCACATTGCGTTTCAAGTCTTTCAAATATTCGACGACCGAATTCCGTTTTCGCATCGTTGTCATGCTTTCCCTCCTCGCTGATCTATTAATTACGATACCGGAAACGGCGCTCCGATCGAAAGTTAAAAAATTTTATATTTACGGTACAAATTAAAGAAATCGCTTTCACGAAAAATACACGGTTTTCGTTTATGTGTTATTCTAAGAGCACCCCACAAACTTAACCCCACAAAGTGGGGTTTGGCTTCGAGGCCGACTCAGGTACTTTGCGGGGACCCCGAAACCCAAAAAACAAAGTGGGGCTTGGCTTCAATATGCGGAAAGGAGCATCGACAGGTGAACATCGTCAACTTTTACAGAACCCACTTCCAGAAAAAGCTGTTCAACAAGCTGCTTCTCATCTACTCCGTCATTACGGTCGTTTCGCTTGCCGTGCTGTCGATCTTTATTTATAAATATTTTTCCGACACGCTCGTTAAGAAGGAGCTGGATTTTAATAAACAGGCTTTGGAAAGCGTTTCCGGATACTTGGACTCCAAGTATGTTGCCGCCCAACAAACGGTGAAGCAATTATACGAGGATAAAGCGGTCATGGATGACGTAAAATATTTTCTCGATAACGATTTGGACCAATATTTGCGTTACAGGCTCGACCGCTTCTCGAACAGCACCGGTTTTTCCATGCAGTCGCTGCCCAAATATTTCCGCAACCCGATGGATAATGACGGGGATATACGCGGCCTGAGCATCTATAGCTCCAAGCAAAAATTTGTCTATATGCTTCAGACGGGAGATTCGTTAAAATATTATCCGTCCAATAAAGTAATGACTTCCGCCGACGCCTTAGCTCTTGTGAAGCAGTATCGGAAGAACAAAGACGTCTACACGATCGTCAAAGAAATCAACGATACGGTCACGCTTCAGCCGCTAGGCGGCATCGTGATCGATTATGACGCCAAAGGCTTGGCCAAGGCGTTCCGCAATTACCAGAAAGATATGAAAGGTTACATCGTCGTCATGACGATGGACGGGAAAGTGGTGTACGATTCGTCGGAACGGTATGCGACCGGCAAGTTGTTTCCTTACTTCTCCAAGCTGGATATGACTTTATCGTCAAGCAATGTCGGAGAAGATTCGTTTATTAACATGAAAGCCAACGCATTCGGCTTTCTCATTGCAGGCATTGTTCCGAAATCGCAAATTTACGGCAATATTACCGGGCTGCGGAATACAATCATTTTGATAACGCTAATATGCGTAGCGGCAGCCATCGGGTTCACTTATATGACGATCATCAATTATTCGCGGCGGACGCAAGAAATCGTGCGGGCGATGAAGAAGCTGCAGGACGGCGACCTGTCGGTTCGCATCACGGTGGGCAAAGAAGACGAGCTGTTCGAAATTTCGACCCGCTTCAATCAGATGTGCGAAGATTTGTCGAGGCATATCGACCGCGTGTACAAATCGGAGATCAAGCAGAAGCAAGCGGAGCTCGTCGCCTTCCAAGCGCAGATCAAACCGCATTTCCTGTACAACACGCTGGAAGCGATCCGCATGCGGGCGATTTCGAAGGAAGCCCACGATGTCGGCGAAATGATTTATTTGCTCGGCACGCTCTTCAAGCATTCGGTCAAAAGCGATACGATCGTATCGCTCTCCGACGAAATCGAATATTCGCGGCTATATCTCGACCTGTTCCGTATCCGTTACAAGAACAAATTTTCCTATACGATCGATATCGACAGCGAATTGCTGCATTACAGCGTCATGAAATTATCCATTCAGCCGCTGATCGAGAACTATATCGTGCACGGCATACGGCTGCACCGGGACGACAATCATTTGGCGATCGACGCCCGATTGGGTCCGGAAGGCAAGACACTTATCGTGACGATGCGGGATAATGGCAAGGGCATCGATCCAGATAAACTGGCCGAAATTCGCGAGCGAATCGCGGATCCGCTGAATCACCCGTCTTCTTCCATCGGCATCACGAACGTGAACGAGCGGCTTAAAATTATTTTCGGCAACGACTATGGCTTGTTGATCGACAGCACGGTGAACGAAGGGACAACCGTAGAGATGATTTCACCGGCAATCAAAAGGGGGGATTCTTTTGTTTAACGTATTTATCGTAGACGACGAACCTTTTATTCTGGAGGGGCTTTCCTTTATTATTCCTTGGCATGAATACGGACTGGCGATTTCCGGCCAGGCTTCCGATGGACTGGAAGCGCTGGAGGCGATGAAGACGACGCCGGTCGACATCCTGATCACCGACATTACGATGCCGCGCATGAACGGACTGGAATTGATCCGCGAAGCGAAGCAGCTCAATCCGGAGCTGAAATGCATTATTTTGAGCGGCTATCATGAATTTGATTATATCAAGCAAGGGATGGCGCTCGGGATCGAAAACTATTTGCTCAAGCCGATCAACATCGAGGAGCTGCGGGCGACCGTTCAATCGACCGTGCAAAAAATTACGGCGACGTTCCGCAAAGAAATGTACAGCCGCAGCGATTTGGATATACTACGCGATAACATCTTATACCGATGGATGACCGATTCGATCGACTCGCGCGAACTGATGCACCGTTCCGAGCTGCTTGGCTTCCGGCTCGACCACGCTTATTATGCCGTCGCCGCCGTGAAGCTTGCCTTCGAAGCGCCGGAGCAGCGCGGTTTATCCCATTTGGAGCGGGATCGTCTCATTTCCAGAGCGTACCGGATTTGTCAGATGCAGTTGGAGAATCACGCCTTCAGCGAAACGTTCATCGACGGCGACGGCGATATTATGACCATTTTTGGCTTCCAGCATGCCCAGGAGGAACGGGTACGCATCCGCGAACGGCTGCAAAGCATCGGAAATGCCGTTCAAGAGAAGCTGGGCATCCACGCGGTCATTACGCTGGGCGATACGGAGTCCAAATACGCGGGTGCCGGCCGTAGCTACGATTCGGCGAAGCAGCTTCAAGAATATTATTTGATCCGTTCGGACGATACGATCATTGAACGCAATTTGCAGGGCAGCGCGGATATCGCAGAGCCATCTGCAGCCGACGCTGACGCCGCCGACGGGCACCATACTGCCGCTGCAGCCATCGATTTCGATACGTACGGGAAGCTGATGTTCGCCAAAGACAAGCCGGAGCTGTTCGCTTGGATCGATGCGTTCTTCCAGCAGTTGACGGCCAAAACCGCGCCGCCCGCACAAATCCAGAACAGCGCCGTCGAGCTGATCATTCATACGAAACAGCTGCTGAAGGACGTAAAAATGAGCAATGAGCTGGCGTCAGGCGATTACAAGGAGCTGTTCTCCACCCTGTTCCGCATCCAAACGATGGAGAAGCTCAAGAAGCATGTCAAATATATTGCGGGTGCCGCAGTCGATTGTCTCGTATCCGAGGACGACGAACTGAGTCCCGTCATCCGGCAAGTGTTAAAGCACATTAGCGCCCATTATGCCGATGAGCTTTCTTTGAAGACGCTGAGCCAGACGTTCAACATCAACCCCGTTTATTTGGGGCAGCTGTTCCAGAAGGAAACGAACGAGTCGTTCTCGGATTACGTCAACAAATTCCGGATCGAAACCGCGCGGAAGCTTCTCGTAAATACCCACTTGAAAACAAGCGATATCGGCAAAAAGGTCGGGTACGCGGATACGAGTTATTTTTATAAGCAATTCAAAAAGTATGCCGGCATCTCGCCGACCGAATTCCGCGGCCTGACGGCGGAAGCCGAGGTGCTGTAAAGTCACGTTCCCGGGAAGGAGCGGTTGCAATCGATGAGGGTACCCAAATTAATCCAAGCAGGCATCAACGAAAAAGACCGCCTTCGGCTCACGCCTCCCCAAACGCCGGGGATTATGAACACGGAGAAGGAAATCCGTTACGATCTTCCGTTTGACGTACGGCTCGGAAATCTGGCCTACATCGGCATCGTACGCCACGAGACCTGGTTTGTCGGCAATCATATTCATAGCCATTTCGAGCTGTGTTACGTCGAGGAGGGGCAAGGCTACTTCACGATCGAAGATGCCTATTACGAAGTGCGCGAAGGCGATCTCTTCCTGACCAAACCAGGAGAAATGCATCAAGGAGCCGCCAAGGGCGATTCGCCTTTCCGGTTATATTATCTCGGCTTCCAGCTGGAGCATTTGCGCAGCCTGGAGGTCGCTTATTACAACGTCGGCATGAACCGTGTGGAGAACGACCGGGAAGGCACCGTGAAGCGGATCAGCGACGCTATTTTCGGCGAGCTGCGAAGCAAGGCGCCTTTCAGCAAGCAGATGACCGAAGGACTGCTGATGCAGATGCTTGTTGCCGTGCTTCGCATCTACCAGGGCGGCGGCGACGGCCCCGGCATTGAACCGCCGAAGCGGCTCAGCTCCAGCTTGATTCAGCTGCTGAATCAGCTGCATGAGGATATACGGGCGAATCATGACGTCGAGGAGCTTGCCCGTTCGCTTCATATGAGCCGGTCGCATCTCGCCCGCGAGTTCAAGCGGCAGATGGGCGTGACGCTCGGCAGCTACATCCGCTCGTTATGCATCGACAAAGCGAAGCACAGCCTGCGGGAGAGCGACGACACCGTCTCGGCGATCGCCGATCGGCTGCGCTTCACGTCGATCCATACGTTCAGCATTTTCTTCAAGCGGCATGTCGGCATTTCGCCGCAGGAGTACCGCAACCAGTAGCGGGAGCGCGGGGCACTGCAATTTGCACAACACGCGCGGCGCTCAAGGCATTGCGGTCGTTTCATCGAGTTCAAACGCCACGTTCGAATGTCACGAGCGTCGCGTTTGAGCTTCTCGAGCGTCGTTCGAGCGTCGCGTTCGAGCGTCGTGTTCGAGCGTCGCGTTTGAGCTTACGAGCGTCGCGTTCACCGCCTTGTTTGACTATCTTGTTTGACTATCTTGCCCGATCATCGCTTTCGAGCACCCTCTTCCGACAAGAGCTGCAAAAGTGCAGTTATTTATGGCTATTTCACCGCATGGGAGCGAAATACCTGCAAATTTACATCTATTACCTGCCGGGTTGGCCAATAGCGGTCAAGTCCAATATTGTGTGTAAAATCCTCGTTTAGGATTACACAGGTACTTTTGGATTTTGGGTCTTTCGCCAATCGTAGTACTCTTTCATATCGAGATACTTCTT